>DASZHA010000060.1:0-15424 GCA_035938265.1 Candidatus Dormiibacterota bacterium | reverse complement strand
TCGGGCATGACCTCGTATGGCTACGCGTCCGGGTCGACCGTGACCATCGCCTCCCCGGGCCAGTCGCTGGTCAACCAGGCCGGCGCCGGCACACAGCCGAGCGTGATCGGTGCCGCCGTGCTGGGTAAGGGCGTCTTCGTTCTCTCCGGTGACTCAAACGCCTTCTCGGACAACGACGTCAGCGCCTACGCCAATAACTCCAACGGGATCCTGGTCGCCAACCTCTGCGCCATTCGATCCACGACCACGGCGGTCACCTGTCCGGCCCTCAACGCAGGCCAGGCGGTCGACTGCACCGTCTCCGTTACCGACACCAAGACGGCCGGGCACAAGACCGGCCCAATCGGCACCGTGAGTGTGGCCTCTGACAGCGGCGGCACCTTCGCCAACGGCGGCACCTGCACCCTGGCGGCGACCAGCACGCCCGGGGTGTCCAGCTGCACCATCAGCTTCACGCCGAAGTCGAGCGGGAACATCACCGCCACCTATGCCGGTGATGTGCGCCACAGCGGCAGCAACGTGCTTGCCGCCGCGGCGGTCACGGCGGTGCCGACCCTGCCCAAGGCCGGCGCGGTTCCAGTTGGCCAGCCGGCGACCGGCGGCGCGCTTGCGCTGCTGCTGCTGGTGGTGGGTGGCGCTGCAGCGGCAGCCGGCGCGGCGGTCTACCGGACCCGGCGGGTTCGGTCCTGAGGTTCTGACCCGACCCTTCGAGGTCCCATAGGACTAAGCCCGCCCTCATGCGAGGGCGGGTACCGCCTTGGTACGTTTGGAGTCCCCCGCAATCCCCGGCCCACCGGGGCCAACCTCGAAGAGGGAGACAATCGTGAAACTCCGCTACCTGGTCGTTGGTGTGGCCGTATTCGGCGCGGCCATTGGCGGCCTCGGGGCTAGCGCGCTGCTGCAGGGCGCGTCCGGCGCGACGGGCACTAGCCACCTCACCGGCTACGACGTCTCCTACCCGCAGTGCGGCGCCAAGCTTCCGGGCGGGGGCACGCTGGCGGTCGTCGGCGTGACCAACGGCCTGCCATGGTCGACCAACCCGTGCCTCGCCAGCGAGTTTGCCTGGGCCTCCAGGAAGCCGCAGGCTGCTGAGTTCTACATGAACACCGCCAACCCCTTCACCGCCAGCAGCCACTGGGCCGCGCGCGCCGGCACCGGGCCGCGAAAGTGCGCCAACCTCGCGGATCCCGCTAGCCAGGACTGCGCCTACAACTACGGCTGGAACTCGGCGCTTGACGCCGTCCAGCGCGCCGCAGCAGCAACGACCCAGGCGATCGCCGGCAGCCACGCTTGGTGGCTCGACGTCGAGACCGGCAACAGCTGGAACGGCACCACCGCGGCCAACGCCGCCGACCTGCAGGGCAGCGTCGACTACCTTCGGGCCCAGGGCGTCGGCGCCATCGGCATCTACTCCACCGGGTTCCAGTGGGGGCAGGTCACGGGCGGCTACCAGGTCGGCGCCAAGGGGTCCCTACCCGCCCCGACCAACTGGGTCGCGGGCGCCTCCAGCGCGCGCGACGCCGGCGGCTGGTGCAGGCCGTCCTACTCGTTCAGCGGAGGCAGGGTGACGATGGTGCAGTACCCAAGCGGGAGCTTTGACGGCGACCTGATCTGCTAGCAACCCGCTAAGCTGCCCTTCAGCCACAGGAGGGTAGGAGATGGTGGGAGTTGCGCTGGTAACCGGCGCGTCGTCAGGGATCGGCCTGTCGACGTCGATTGCACTGGCCCAGGCCGGGTTCAGCACGGTCGCGACAATGCGAGACCTCGGCAAGTCAGGCGCGCTGGAGGAGCGTGCCAAGGCTGACGGCGTCGAGCTCGACATCCAGGCGCTGGATGTCAGCGACGCGGCCTCCATCGACGCAGGGGTCGCCGGCGTCATCGACCGCCACCAGGGCATCGACCTGCTGGTCAACAACGCCGGCGTCGGTCACCTGGGATCGCTGGAGCAGACGTCGATCGAGGACGCGCATCGCATCCTCGATGTCAACTTCTTCAGCGCCTGGAACATGATCCGGGCGGTGCTGCCCCATATGCGCGCGGCCGGGAGCGGGCGGATCATCAACCTGTCCAGCGTGGGCGGCATCGCCGGGCAGCCCTTCAACGATGCCTACTCCGCGGCCAAGTTCGCCATCGAGGGGATGTCGGAGAGCCTGGCTCCAGTCATCCGGCAATTCGGCATCTTCGTCTCGATCGTCGAGCCGGGGGCGGTCAACACAAACTTTGTCAACACCGTGGCCAGCGGCGCCGGCCCCCTGTTCGCCGACAAGGAGGACCCTTACCGCCCTATCCTCGACCGCTACCTCTCAGCCACCCAGGAGCACTTCGACGCCGGCCAGACCGGAGACGACGTCGCTGCCGTGATCGTCAAGGCGGCCACCGACGACCCGCCGCACCTTCGCTACCAGACGTCACCGGTGGCGCACGGCGTGGCCAAGGTCAAGTTCGCCGACACCGACGGAGATTCCGTCCTGGAGATGACTGGGGCGCGGCTAAAGGCCTGAGCTAGGTCCGATTCCGGCGGCGCCGCACCCCAAGCGCAACCAGGGCCAGCCCGCCAACCAGGACCAGCGGCCACCACTGCGGTCCCGAGGTGTTCGGGAGCGCGTCTGGCGGTGAGGTCACGCTGATCGCCTTGACGGTGAGGTTGGGGTCGGCCGCGATCGCGCTCTCGCAGTAGGGCTCCGTCACCCACTGCTTGTTGCTGAACATCCGCGTCTGATCGGCGTAGTACGGCGACGTCTTATCGGTCGACTGGGAGTAGGTGACGATCGTGTGCACGTCGGGGCATGGGGTGCCATTGAAATGCGCCACCATCACGAAGCTCGAGCCATGGGGGACGTCGGGGTATCCGCCGGCAGCCGCCGACCACGACGTGTTGATCGCGTTGAACACGCCGTCGGTGCCGGGACCACCGTGGATAGGGATCTTCTCGCCGTTCTTGACCTTGTACTGGTGCCCCAGCAGACCCGCGTTCAGAGGATCGCCCGCCGTCGTCAGGTCCTTGACGGCGTCGCCCAGCGCCAGCTTCATCAGCGGGTTGGTGGTGTTGAGGTCGCGCGGCGTGTTGACCGGGTCGGCGGCGTTGAATGGTGTGCTCCAGATCGTGGGGTTGGGCGCCGGGCTTGGCACCGTGGCCTTCACGTGCTCGTAGAAGCGACGGAAGAGTAGCGCGCCGGAGCTGTCCAGGTTGTCGTGGAGGTCCCAGGCGGCGAGCACTGGGCAGGCTCCGCTGACGTCGATCGGCGCACCGCCAGTGGTGGGCGCCAGGCCGCCGGGCAGCCCGGTGCACATCGTCACCAGGGCGTCTCGGCTGAGCTCGCCGGCATACTGGCGATCGCCAAAGACGGTGTCCATCAGCTGCTGCGTCGTGAAGCGATTCCCGGGCCGGCCATCGGTACCGGCCAGACGCTGCTGCACCTGGATCAGCCCCAGCCGCGTACGCAGGCTGCGGGCCGTGGCCTCGTCGCCGATGATGCGGGCGAAGCCGGTCAACGGTGCCTGGGGGTTGCTGAGCCAGTAGCTGTCGTTGGAGTTGGTGACGTAGTCATTGCGGAATAGGTGCGGCAGGTGGCTTGGCCCGAAGGTGCCGGGCTGGGGCGAGTCGGCATCGATATCCCACTCACACGACGACTTGGACCCGTCCAGCACCGGTAACCCCAGCGCCGCGAAGGTGGCGATGCCGGGCGGCGTGTTGCAGGCCGCGACCTTGGCGTTCGACACGTTGGGGATGTTGGAGACATCGCCGTAGTAGGCGTCGCCGTTCTCGTCGGCGGCGATGGTGTTGACCCAGGGGATGCCGACCAGCGTCTTCTGGATCTCATACAGGCGGCCGACGGTTTGCGCCTGGTCGGTTTCGAAGAAGTGGTTGATGTAGCGGAAGTTCATGGCATTGGCGTCGCGCATCGCGAATGCCGTAACCGGGGTCCATGGGAACAGCGGCAGCCCCAGGATCGAGGTGAAGATCGGGCCGTATTGCGTCGTCCAAAGCGTGCGCGACTGCGGCGCCAGGCTGCCGTCGGCCTGCTTGACCATCACCGTCATCGTCCGCGAGGTCATCGCCCGCTGGGCGCCGTCATATAGATAGGTGGTCGGCGACCCCGGCAGCAGCGTTAGCTCGATGGGCGTGAAGCGGTAGGCGGTGGAGACGGTGTGGCTCCAGGCGAGGTGGTCGGTGTGCCCGATCAGCACCAGCGGCACCCCGAAGAGGCTGGCACCCTCGACGTTGAACTGGCCCGGTATGGTCAGCTGCGCCTGGTACAGGCGCTCGGATCCCTCCCAGGGGAAGTGGGGATTGCCGAGGACCATGCCGCGCCCGTTGTCGGTGGCGTTGCCGCCGAGGCCGTAGGCATTGCTGCCGATCTCGTGCATCGTGTCGAAGGCGGTCTGGAGCTGGCCGGCCTGCGCCGGGGTGATGGTGGTCGCCGGACCGACCGCGCTGTGGGGACCAGGCGGCGGCTGGGCGCTACCGATACCGTCGATGGCGACGCCGCTGGATGCCAGGAGCGCCAGCTCGTAGAAGCGCAGGTAGGCATCCATCTCGGTGATCGGCCGCACCCAGGGCGCGCCCTTGCATGCCGGGTCGGTCAGGTTCGCGACGCCCGTGTCGGCGAGGAACAGGTTGTAGCCCGCGACATAACCCCGGACGAGGTCCTTGGCGCCCTGGACCGGTCCGTCGGGCGGTGGCTTGGAGACCAGGCCCTCGACCACATGCGAATCGATGATCTGCTGGAAGAAGAAGTCGCTGTTGAGGTTGTTGTTGACGCTGCCGTTGCCGCCGAAGGTCCACGAGGCGTTGGGGCCGAAGAAACGCGACCGCTGCGCGTTGACGGTGACGTACTGGTCGGCGATGACGCAGATGTT
This sequence comes from Candidatus Dormiibacterota bacterium, assembly GCA_035938265.1. Lineage (GTDB taxonomy): Bacteria > Chloroflexota > Dormibacteria > DASZGP01 > DASZGP01 > DASZHA01. The sequence goes on along the minus strand of DASZHA010000060.1, from coordinate 10,564 downwards.
GTCCTGCGCGAAGGCGTATCCGTAGCCCAGCCCGACCCCGGCGAAGTCATTGGCGAGGATGTGTGGGATTCCGTGCGACGTGCGTCGGATCGTGGCACTGAGCCCGTTGGCCGCCAGCGCCGAGCCACCGCCCGCCGGGCTGATGGCCAGCATTGGCGCAAGCGTCAACAGCGCCAGCACCGCAGCCGCGACCCGATGCAGCGGCCCCCACCGCCTACCCGCCATCGGGCCATTATGCGTGTCCCCGGATGTCGATATCGGACGCCCGCGGATCGACGTAGTCTATGAGCGGCGCAAGGGACCGCTGATTGGAGTGATCGAGATGAAGTACATGCTTCTCTTCTGCGGCGATGCTGAGTACAACCAGCAGTGGGACAGCTTCCCCCAGGAGCAAAAGGACGAGTACATGGCCCAGATCGGCCAGTGGTTCGGCCAGCACGCCGACAAGCTGGAGGTAACCCACCAGCTGGAGAGCCCGACCACCGCCAAGACCGTGCGCGGCGATAACGGCAGCCGCACCGTGACCGACGGCCCCTTCATCGAGGCCAAGGAGATCATCGGCGGGTTCGCGGTGTTCGACGTGGCCGACGAGGCGGAAGCCCTGCAGCTGGCCAAGGAATGGCCCGCGGGCGGGACTGTCGAAGTCCGCCCGGTGGTTCCGCGATAACCATGAAGTACATGCTTCTGTTCTGTGGCACCACCGAAGCCCAGGAGGAATGGGAGAACGCGCCCCAGGAGGTGATCGCACAGGCGATGGAACGCACCGGACAATGGTTCGGGCAGAACGCCAGCAGGATCGTCGCCAGCGAGCAGCTGCAGCCGCCCCGCACCGCCGAGGCGATTCGCCACGAGAACGGCGGCACCACGGTCACCGACGGGCCCTTCATCGAGGCCAAGGAGGTGATCGGCGGCTACGCCGTCTTCGACGTCGCCGACGAGGAGGCGGCGTTGGAGCTCGCCAGGTCGTGGCCCGGCGGCGGCATCGTCGAGGTGCGCCCGGTGGTGGCGCGGTAGGACAGACGGTGCCGCGATAACTGAGGACATTGGGCGCGAGGCGGCGGACGCCGCGCACCCCCGCGCAGTGGCGGCCGCCGATGCCGCCATTGCCCGCGTCTACCGAGAGGAGGCGGGCCGGCTGACAGGTTCGCTGGTCCGCATCCTCGGCAACTTCGACGTGGCCGAAGAGGCCGTCCAGGACGCCATCGTCGCGGCCCTGGAGAAATGGCCCCAGGAGGGGGTCCCGGCACAGCCGGGCGCATGGCTCCAGACAGTCGCCCGCCGCCGCGCCATCGACCGCCTCCGTCGCGACAGCAACTACCAGAGCAAGCTGGCGCTCCTGATGGAGCCGGAGCGGAGCGCCCCGCCCGAACCTGACGACCGGCTGAGGCTGATCTTCACCTGCTGCCACCCCGCGCTCTCACGGGAAGCGCAGGTCGCCCTGACCCTCCGCACCGTAGTCGGTCTGACCACTCCGCAGATCGCGCGCGCGTTCCTCACCAGCGAAGCGACGGTGGCGCAGCGGATCGTCCGCGCCAAGCGCAAGATCGTCGACGCCGGCATCCCCTACCGCATCCCCGAGCCCGACACCATGGGCGAGCGGCTGCGCGAGGTACTGGCGGTGCTCTACCTGATGTTCAACGAGGGCTACCTGTCGAGCTCGGGCGATGAGCCCCACCGCCGCGACCTGGCGGAGGACGCCGCTTGGCTGGCTGGGTTAATGGTGCGGCTGATGCCGGAAGAGCCCGAGTGCTGGGGACTCTTGGCGCTGATGACCCTCCATATCGCGCGGGCTGACGCGCGCTTCGACAGCCAGGGGCAGTTGGTTCGCCTCCAGGACCAGGACCGCACGCGGTGGAAGCGCCGGCAGATCGCCGAGGCGGTCGGCATGCTGGAGCGCGCCGGCGGCTTCGGCCGGCCGGGGCCATACCAGCTACAGGCGGCGATCGCGGCGGTACACGCCGAGGCTCGCGCGTGGGAGGACACGGACTGGGCCCAGGTGCTTCAGCTGTACAACGCGCTGCTGCAGATGGTCGACTCGCCGGTGGTGCGCCTCAACCGCATAGTCGCCCGCCGCTACGTCGACGGCCCGGAGGCCGCGCTGGATGAGCTCGAGACACTGACCGCGGCCCTAGACGGCTACCACCTCTTCCACGCCACTCGGGGCGAGTTCCTCGATGCCGCTGGGCGCGCGGGTGACGCCAGCGCCGCGCGGCGGCGGGCCCTCGACCTCACCGACAACCCGGCGGAGCGTGAGCTACTTTTGAAGCAGTTGGCATGAGGGAGCTTCCATTCATCGGCACCCTCAAGGTGTCGGCCGAAGAGTCCGGCGACACCCTGGAGGTCATCGAGTACCGCGGTCCGGCCGCGCCTCCGCCGCATGTACATCGCGAGCGCGACGAGCTGTTCTACCTGATTGAAGGCGCCTTCACGTTCACCCTGGGAACCGACGAGTTCGAGGTCAAGCCGGGACAGACGGTGTTCGTGCCTCGCGGCACGCGTCATGCGTTCAAGCCGCAACCCGATTCCCGCGCCCTACTGGTCGTCGCCCCCGCCGGCCTCGAGGGATTCTTCGCCGAGCTGGGTGAGGGCCTCGCCGCCGGCAGGCCCAGCGCAGAGATCCGCGCCGCGCTCGCCGGAAAGTACGACTCCACCCCGACCGACGCTTAGCTCCCCCCAGCCTCCCGCCCATCGCACGGGCGTTAGACGGACGTTACGCCGAGATCAGGCCTGGTAGCGGAGGTAGACGTGCCCGGCGGGGAAGGTCTTGGTCTCCAGCAGCTTCAGCTCGGCTATCGGCACCGACGGCGGGAAGAACGGCTTGCCGCCGCCCAGCACCACCGGGTGGACGATGAGCCTGTACTCGTCGACCAGTCCCTCACGGATCATCGTCGAGGCCAGGTTGGCGCCGGCGATGCCGAGCGGACCGCCCTCCGCTGACTTCAGGTGCGTCACCTCCTCCACGGCGCCCTCCCGCACCAGCCGGCTGTTGGGGCCGACCGCATCGAGCGTGGTCGAGAAGACGACCTTGGGTGTGCTCGTGTACGTGCGGGCGAAGTCGCGCATGTAGTCCGGGAGGTCGGGCTGCTCCTCGGCCTTGTCCCAGAACGACATCACCTCGTACAGCTTGCGGCCGTAGAGGGCGACGTCGAGCTCGGCAACCTCGTCGTTGGCAAAGCGATGGATCGTTTCATCGATGATGCCCCAGTCCACGCTGGGCTCGGGCGGCTCGATGTACCCATCAAGCGACACCATCATCGAGTAGATCAACTTCCGCGCCACGACGAGAAGTTAGCATCAGGCCCCCTGTGCCATGTCGATTTATCGACCTCCCAATCGTTGACACGGAAGACGTAGCCGAGTAGACAGCACTTGAACCACCCGCAAGGGTTGGTCGATGAGGAGGTGCATCCGTGGCAGATAACCAGCGCTCAAAGGAGACCAACGCCCCACCGGACCGCGTCTGGAAGATCTGGTCCGATACCTCGACCTGGCCCGACTGGAACCCCGACATGAAGTCGGTGGACCTGAAGGGCCCCTTCCAGTCCGGCACCACCGGAGAGATGGAGACCAAGTCCGGGGGCCATCACCAGATCAGCCTCCAGGACGTCGACGAGGGCCGCGGCTTCACGCTGGTGTCGGACGGCGTGCCCCTGACCAAGCTCCACTTCCGCTGCCAGATCGAGCCCAGCGGCGCCGGGAGCCGCATCTCCCAGGCGGTGACGTTACACGGCGGTCTGGCGTTCATCATGGGCGGCCCGGTGACCGGACGCATCGTCCCCAGCTTCGACGCCATCCTCGACGGGCTGGCCAAGAAGGCCGAGGCGTCGTCGTGAAGTACATGATGCTGCTGGTCCGCGACGACGACCAGTGGGAGGCGCTTTCCGACGAGGAGCGCGACATGGACGCGATCATGCGCTGGTGGGGTGACCTGGTGGAGCAGGGTGTCCTCGACGGCGGTCAGCAGCTGCAGCCGGCGCGCACCGCGACCACCATCGTCTGGAAGGAGGGCGAGCCGGTCATCACCGACGGGCCGTTCATGGAGACGAAGGAGACGATCGGGGGCTACGGCGTGATCAACGTGCCCGACCTCGACAGCGCCATCGAGATCGCCCGCAGCTGGCCCGCGGTGGGCCACAAAGTGGAGATCAGGCCGATCGTCGAGTACTGACCGCGCCTACCGCTGTTTGAGCAGCGTCACCTGAAGGGCCTCGGTCTCCGGCGAGGGGCTCACGCCCAGCTCATCCGCCAGCCGCTCCCTGCAGGTCTCGAAGATGCGCAGCGCTTCGGCGCGGTCGCCCCGCGCGGCGTGGAGGCGCATAAGGTGGCGGTAGCCGCTCTCGCGGAATGGCTCCAGCGCCACCAGCTCTTCGGCGTTGCGCACCGCCAGCTGCAGCTCGCCGTTGTACTCCAGGCAGACCACCATGACCTCCAGCGCACGGATCAGTTCGGCGCGCAGGGCGACGCGGCGCTCCTCGACCCAGGGGCCGTCGTTGCCGGGGAGGAAGGGCCGCCGCAACACCATCACCGCGACCAGCGCCTGGCCGTAGGCCTCGCCGGGGTGACCGGCGGCGACCTTGGCCTCGGCGTCGTGGAGTGAGCTGCGCGCGACCTCGAGGTCCACCCAGACGTCCGGCGGCAGCCGCAGCTGGTAGCAGCCGAAGGCGCTGACCAGGCTCTTGTCGCGGTCCAACCCGGCGCCAGCCATCACCACTCGGAGCTTGCTGATGATGGCGCTGAGCGCGGTGGCCCATGCCGCGGGCAGCGTCTCCGGCCAGATCGACTCCGCCAGCTGGTCGTGGGGCAGCGGGTGCTCTCGGCTGATCACCAGGTGAGCGAAGGCCAGCCGACCCTGGCGCGATGGCAGGTGGGATTCTCGGAGCAGGCGATCACCGGCTTCGATCTGGACCTCACCGGCGAGGTAGATGCGCACCAAGGTTCCTCCAAACTAGGTTCAAGCGCCGCTGGTCAGGATGAAAATCATGAATCAGACTGTCCAGCAGGAGGTTCCCCAAGAGATGTCAATCGACAAGAAGGTCAGCTGCGACTGCGGCTGGGAGTTCATATCGTCGGACGAGGACAAGCTCGTCGAGGCGGTCAAGGAACACGCCGAGAAGGTCCACAACATGTCCGGGGTGACCCGGGAGCAGGCACTGGCCCAGGCCAAGCCAGTCTGACCCGCCGCTGATACCTGGCACACGCATGTAACCCAAGTTTCCACGGAACTGGGCCGACGACGACGTTAAGTAGCCGTATGCCTGATATACGGTCGGCGCCGGGACGCACCGGCGCCGCCCGCCTGCCACGTCAGAGGTCAGACCGAGTCCTGCCGGCCAACGCCGGTTGGGGCATCGTGGCCGCGGTCGCGGGAGCGCTGCTGTTGTTCGTCTTGGAGGTCAACCCGGTCCTGCATCTGAACTGGGAGGTTCCGCTGGTTCACTTCTTCGTGGTCACTGCCGTGGCGGCGATGGCCCTGGTGATGGCGGTGCTGCTCTCCTGGGGCGCGGCCATGATCCGCCAGTACACCGTCCTCTTCCTGGCGCTGGGCTTCATGGCGATGGCCGGCTTCTTCGTGGTCCACGGCCTGGCCACCCCGGGAGTCCTGATCCCCGAGGGCAGCGAGGACTACTCCCAGGCCTCGGTGCTGGGGGCCACCGCCTTCCTCAGCCTGGCGGCGCCTTCGGCCCTCTTCGCCCTCAGCTTCACCCGCGTGTCGAGCTACCTGGAGCGTCGCCTCCCCTTCTGGCCCGGCGGCGGAGTGACCGTGGTGGTGCTGGTAGGCCTGCTGCTCTTCGGGATCCTCTCCTTCTCCCAGAGCGACCTCGTCGCCGCCATCCCGCTGGGCCGTCCACCGATCTCCTACATCCTCGCCGCGGTAAGCGTCTCCCTGCTGCTCTTCGCGGCTTGGGGCCAGGCGGGATCGTTCCTCACCTTCCGCCTGCCGTCGCAGGGCCGCCTCAGCCTGGCCTTCGTCCTGCTAGCCGAGGCCCAGGTGGCGGTGGTCATCGCCAGCCCCTGGACGCCGGCGTGGTGGAGCTACCACCTGCTGATGCTGGCCGGCGTGGGGCTGGCACTGCGCGCCATCTACGTCGAGCGGATCCGCGGACGCAGCCTGCGTGAGGTCCTCGAGGGCGTTCTCAGCCTCCAGGTCGTCGCCGGGCTGGAGCTCGAGCGGGTCGAGGTCCTGGCGACGCTGGCGGCCGCCATCGAGGCCAAGGATCGCGATACCCACGGCCATACCGTCCGGGTGGCCGAGACAGCGGTGGCGATCGGGCGCGAGCTCGGCCTGCCCAACCCGGAGCTGCGTCTGATCGCCCACGCCGGCCTGCTCCACGACATCGGCAAGCTGGACATCCCCGACGAGATCCTGACCAAGCCCGGGCCCCTCGATGACCGCGAGTGGGAGATCGTCAAGCGCCACCCCGCCATGGGGCTCGACATCCTCGACCGCATCGGCGGCATGCGCCGCGAGGGCGGCATCATCCTGGCCCACCACGAGCGCATCGATGGCAGCGGCTACCCCCGCGGCCTCAGGGGCAGCGAGATCCCGGTGGAGGCGCGCATCATCGCCGTGGCCGACACCTACGACGTGCTCGTGTCGGACCGCCCTTACCGCGCGGCCATGCCGCGGGAGAAGGCGCTCGACATCCTGCATGAGGAGTCGGGCAGCCACCTCGACCCCGCCATCACCGCCGCCCTCTTCCGCATCCTCGACCGGGGCGAGGACCCCCGACAGATCCGGCTGGCGATCGCCAGCTAACGGGTCGCTCGAGACCCCGGGGCTGGCACCCCTGCTGGAAGGGATGTCACCCCTTTTGCGACTGGGATGACAGCACCGTTGCACGCGGCGGAGCCGACGCGCAAACTTCCGATGTGAAGCTCCGCTGGACCGTCCCGATACTCGCCCCGGCACTGGCCATTACCCTGCTCCTCACCGGCTGCAGCGTGGTCGCCCAGAAGAAGGCCCCAACAGACGCGCCCGGGGGAGACCCCGGCCGACCCTCCCCAGCGGCCAGACCCTCACCAGGGGACTTCGTGCTCAAGCTCTACTCGTATGGCGCAGAGGTTCCCGACAACGGTCGGGTGGGTGGTTTTGGCTTCCAGAAGAACAACCCCAGTCAGTTCAAGCAGAATAACCTGACGACCAGCACCACGCCACTCGGATTCACCGCCCCGATGACATGCAGCCTCACCGGGATCAGCGCGTGGTACGGCTTTGGTTTCAACAACCAAAGCGAGCAGGCGCCGTACAACGGATCGCAGGGGGATGGTCCTTCGATCTATTACGGCGGCAACAGCGGTGTGGTCCCCGACGGCCGTCAGGTCGGGACCCTGACCTGCACGTCAAGCATTTACTCGCACACCACCCACTTCGAGTTCTACACCGACCACACCGGCTAGCTGCCGACCGCACCTGGTCCAGCTCACCGTTTAGCTCCAACAATTCCGGTCGATAATCGGGATAGCTGAAGTTCGCCGAAGGAGCCAGACAGATGTTCGATCCCAATCGTCCCCCGGAGCCGGGGTACCCGGCCCAGCCTTACGGCCCAACCACCGTCGAGACGGGCAGGTTCACCCTGCTCGATGCCGTCCTCGGCTGGCTGGCGCTCTCCCTCTTCATAACCGCCGCCGGCGTCTTCGTCTTCATGACCACCGGCTTCTACCTGCCCTGGTTCATCTCCCTGGTCCTGTTGATCGGGCTGATCTTCGGCATCCAGTGGGCCGTGCGCCGCAACCCCTCGCTTGCCATCGGCATGTTTGCCTTGTTCGCCTTCACCGAAGGCCTCTTCCTGGGCCCGGTCATCACCATCTATCTGCGAGTGGCCCCGGACGCGGTGGCCAATGCGGTGATCGGCACGGCGGGCATCTTCGTCTTCGCGGCTGGCGTGGTGTGGGTAACCAACCGGAGCTTCGCCTCGTGGGGCAAATGGCTGATGATCGCGCTCTTCGTCATGATCCTGGTGCTGGTGGCGGCAATCTTCCTCCCCGCGGTGGGAGCCTTCCAGCTTCTGATCGACGTCGTCCTGGGCGTCATCTTCGTGGGGCTGACGATCTTCGACTTCTGGCGCGTCAAGGCGGCTCGGCCGGGGGACAACAACGCGCTATTGATCGCGATGTCGCTGTACCTCGACTTCATCAACATCTTCCTGATACTGCTCCGCATCTTCGGCGGCGGCCGGCGCAACTAGAACCCATCTACCGCCGCGCGTTCGCGGTGCGAGACGGGCCCCTTCCGGCGACGCTTGTGATACGTTGCCCGCCGTGAGGGGACGAGTTCAGCTGGGGGCACTTCGCGATCGACGGCCCGGCCTCGGCCTTGCCGTTCTCGTGACGCTGGTCACCCTTGCTCTTTTGCCGGCGGCCCCAGCGGTAGCGGCCAGCCCGGTCGCCGACCTGAGCACGGTTCTCGCCGACCCGCCCAGCCCATACACCGCGGTACCCAACGACGATCCCAATACCAGCCTTCACCTAGGCAGCCTCGACGCCAGCCAGGTGGCGGACGGGTGGGCGGGCACCACCACGGACCTGGCCAGTGAGGGCTTCACGCGCGGCTACCAGAAGCTGTGGCGGTCGAGCAGTGGCGAGTACTCCGCCGAGGTCGACGAATTCCAATCGGCATCTGGCGCCAAGGCCCACGTCGGCACGGCCCGGAGCAAGACCAAGACCACGATCACCACCTGGCGATCGGACTTCTCGACCTCGGCGATTCCCGACAGCTACGGCTACAACGGGGCGTCGGACACCGGTCAACAGATCCAGATCTTCTTCGCCAAGGGCAACCTGGTGTTCAACATCGGCTACTACGCCGCGACGGCACCGAGCACCAGCGCCGGGCTGGTCCAGGCCAAAAAGCAGTACGACAAGGCGCCCAGCGACAGCTCCACCACGCCGAAGCCGTCGACGGGAGGCACCACCGGGGCGGCCAACGCCGGCGCTGCCGGCGCGATCGTGGCGATCGTCATCGTGGTCGCGGGCCTGCTCTGCCTGCTGCTGGTTGTGGGGCTGATCATCTTTTTCGTCGTCCGCTCGCGACGCGACCGGGGCCTGCCCCCTCCGCCGCCACCTCCGGCGCCAGCCCCCGGCGGCGGGATGCCCCCTCCCGCGACTACGCCTGCACCGATCCCGCCCCCCGCCCCCGAGTCCGCGATCAATCCTGACCTCACCGTGGTTACGCCACCTCCCGTGCCGGCGCCCGAGCCTGAGACGCCTGCGCTCACCCTCTCAGCCGATCGCCATTACTGGTGGGACGGCAACACCTGGCAAGACGCCACCAAGGTCCGACCCCCCGGTGTGCCCATATCCGAGGACGGCACCCAGTGGTACGACGGGCTCTCCTGGCGGCACAACCCCAGCTGAGCCCCGGCTCAGCGGCGTAGGCCGCTCTAGTTCAGGCGGATATCCGGAGGGAAGTTGGCGAACCAGGCCATCATCCCCTGCTGGCGGCCCAGGACCGCTCGCCACAGGCCCTCGGGGTCGCTGGTGAAGCTGTCGACCGGCTTGGCATCGACCACGAACCAGCCGCCCGCCGCGATCTCCGCCTCCAGCTGACCCGCAGTCCAGCCGGCGTAGCCGGCAAAGACTCGGACCTCCTCGATGTCGGTGCCGACCTCACCGGGCGCGCGGCTGACGTCAAGGGTGCCGATCCCCGACACCACCGGCTTCCAGGCATCGGTGGCATCGTCGCTGCGCGCCCGCGATAGGCAGATGGCTGCGCCCTCCTCCACCACGGGACCGCCGACGAAGACCACCGGCGGCTGAGCCGCGTAGTCACCCCATTCGGGCCAGGCCTCGACCAGTTGGGTGAGACTGGGACGATTCAGCACCAGCCCGATGGCGCCGTCATCGCCGTGGTCGAGGACGAGCACCACGGCGCGGTCGAAATTGGGGTCACTCAGCGCCGGTTGCGCCACCAGGAGCTTGCCCCGAAGGTCGTCGCCGGTCATCAATCGATGATTGCACGCCGGATCGAAGGGAAGGCTTAAGGTCTAGCCACGTCCTGCGGAGGAGATGCGATGACCGAGACGACCAAAGCTACAGCCGCTGCCGCCCTGGACCTGGGCGTCTACCGCGTCAACCGGATGGGTTTCGGCGCGATGCGAATAACCGGGCCGGGGATCTGGGGGCCACCGGAGGACCCCGAGGAGTGCAAGCGCGTCCTCCGGCGGGCACGGGAGCTCGAGGTCAACTTCATCGACACCGCCGACAGCTACGGTCCCGAGGTCAGCGAGAACCTCATCGCCGAGGCGCTCTATCCATACCCCGAGGGCCTGGTCATCGGCACCAAGGCGGGGCTGGTCCGGCCGGCACCGGGCCAGTGGGAAGCCGACGGCCGGCCCGAGCACCTGCGGGAGGCGGTCGAGAGCAGCCTGCGGCGGCTGCGCATGGATCGCCTCCAGGTGCTCCAGTTCCATCGTCCTGATCCCAGGGTGCCCTACGAGGAGTCGATCGGAGCGCTGGTAGACATGCAGCGCGAGGGCAAGATCCAGCACATCGGGGTCTCCAACGTGAACGTGGACAAGCTGACGCGGGCGATGAGCATGGCAGTGATCGTGTCCGTGCAGAACCG
>DASZHA010000059.1:0-2618 GCA_035938265.1 Candidatus Dormiibacterota bacterium | reverse complement strand
GTTCGTCAAGCAGGGGTTGGATCCTGAGGACGAGCTGATCGAGGTCGGCGTGGCCATCGTCGGCGGTGGCACCGCCGGCCTGGCCTGCGCCAACCGGCTGCTCCAGCTGCTGGGCGACGACCCTGAGCTGATGGAGCAACTTGGCGAGGTGCCCGTGGCGGTGATCGAGAAGGCCAAGACGTGCGGTGGCCACAGTCTGTCCGGCGCGGTCATGCGTCCCGGACCGCTCCAAGAGCTGTTCCCCGAGATATCGCGTGAGGACTGGCGCAAGGAGCGCTTCGCCTTCGGCGAGGTCACCAAGGAGTCGGTGTACTTCCTGCCCAGCGCCAAGCGGAAGATCTCGGTGCCGATCCCGTTCGTGCCGAACTTCAAGAACCACGGCAACGAGGTCATCTCGGTCTCGGCGCTGGCCCGGTATCAGCAGCAGCAGGCCGAGGAGGGCGGCGCCTACGTGCTGACCGAGACGGCGGCGGTGCAGCTGATCGTCGAGGACGGCAAGGTCGTGGGGGTTCGCTCCGGCGACAAGGGTCGCGGCAAGGACGGCGAGCCGCTGGGCAACTTCGAGCCTGGGACCGACATCAAGGCCAAGGTGACGGTGCTCGGCGAGGGGTGCTGGGGGCATCTGACCGGCGTCGCGATCAAGGAATTCAATCTGGCCGACGGCCGAGAGCCGCAGGTCTGGGAGCTGGGCGTCAAGGAGGTCTGGAAGGTCCCCAAGCCGCTGGACCGCGTGATCCACACCTTCACTCAGCCCTGGCCGCTGAAGGTCTCCCCGAAATATGGGCAGCTCGGTGGCACCTGGATGTATCCGATGAAGGACGAGAGGTCGGGCGACGACCTCGTGTCGATCGGCTTCGTCGTCGACCTCAATTACCGGGATGCCACGACCTCCGCGCACGATCTGCTCCAGGAGTTCAAGACCCACCCGCTGGTCAGGGGGATCCTGGAGGGCGGCGAGCGGATTGCCTGGGGGGCTAAGGCCCTCCCGGGGGGCGGCTACTGGTCGATGCCGAAGCTCTCGATGCCGGGCGCGCTGCTCGTCGGCGACTCGGCCGGAATGGTCGACACTGCAGCCCTCAAGGGCGTTCATCACTGCATCAAGTCGGGCATCCTGGCCGCCGAGGCGATCTACAAGAACCTGAAGGGCGAGGGCGAGCTGTCGGCCTACGAGGAAGCCGTCGAGGAGTCCTCGATAGCCAAGGAGCTCTACCAGGTTCGGAACACCCGGCAGGCGTTCCAGAAGGGCTTCGTCATCGGGAGCCTGCTCGCCGGTCCGTCGATCATGTCGAAGGGCAAGGTCCCGCCTGGCCGCCAGGAGTGGCACCGGGACGACGCCGAGCCGATGTTCATCGGCGACACCAACGAGAGCTACCCCAAGCCCGACGGCAAGTACATCTTCGACAAGCTCTCGAGCGTCTACATCTCCGGCAACGCCACCCGCGACGACGCGCCCAACCACATCCGAGTGCGCAAGGAGGTGCCACGGGAGATCGCGGAGACCTGGCTGTGGATGTGCCCGGCCGGGGTGTACGAGATCCCCGACGATGCCCCGGAAGAGGGCCCCGTGGACGTGATCGTCAACTACACCAACTGCGTCCAGTGCGGGGCCATCACGGCGAAGGGTGGGCGGCTCACGCCGCCCGAGGGCGGCGACGGACCGCTGTACACGCTGACTTAGCCGGTCGGCTCAGTCCGCGTGGCACACCGGGGTGTTCCGGAGGGCGCGGCCCAGCACCCGATGGTGGGCATCGGTCCAGCGGAACGTGGCCTTGAGCCGGTAGACGGCGGGGCCGGCCAGGTCGCTGACCACCTTGCCCAGCCGCCAGATGTCAGCCGCACGCTGACCGAGAGTCGAGTCCCTGGGGGTGATCCACTTGTCGAGGTCACCGCCGTGCACCGGGCTGAAGGCGCGGGCACCCGCCGCCTGCCGGGACAGCGAGAACTTGATCGCCATGTGCTCGGTCCCAGGCAGGGGGCGCATCACCGCTGTGACCGAAATCTCCCGGCGGCTGGGGTTCTGGGCCTGGCGGCAGACGTAATGGGTGAGCTCGGCCCGTCGGGGCTGGCTGGTCGCCTGAGCCGCCGTGGTCCAGCCACCCGCCAGCACGAGGGTCGCGGCGGTGAGGATTCTTTTCACACTGCGTATAACTAGCCACGCTAGCCGAAGTTCCGGCTCTCAGCCGCGGCTACACTTGTTGTGGTGAAGACTCAGATTCATCCCGAATATGTCGAAGCGCACGTCCGCTGTACGTGCGGCAACGAGTTCACCACGCGGTCGACCAAGCCGGAGATCCACGTGGAGATATGCGCGGCCTGCCATCCCTTTTACACCGGCAAGCAGAAGCTGGTGGACACCGGGGGCCGGGTCGAGCGCTTCCAGCGCCGCGTGGCCAAGGGACGCCGCGCGTCTCGCGAGCCCAGCACCAGCGCATAGCCCCTGACGCGGTGAGCGCAGGGGGCGTCTCTCTGAACGGTCCGGTCGGTCAGACGACCGGCCGGCTGGCGACGCGCGACGCCTCGGTGGACCGGCAGGGCAAGCTGGTCGCCACCCGCGACGCGCCGGTGGGGGGCCAGGCGGTGCTCGAGGGCGTGATGATGCGCGGCGTGGGGCGGTGGGC
>DASZHA010000058.1:0-64845 GCA_035938265.1 Candidatus Dormiibacterota bacterium | reverse complement strand
GGGGGGGGGGGGGGGGGGGGGGGGTGAAGTCGGGCGGTTGCTGGCTCATCGCGTTAGTAGGAGTAGGTCCGGAACCCGCCGGATCCGGCGAGCACGACGGCGAAGATCCAGTACAGGATCCAGAGGAGGCTGAGCACGGCGCCGATGATGCCCGTGATCATGCCTGCGGTCGCCAATCCTTCGCCACCCTGGGCGCCGCCGGAGGCGGAGATCTCGGACTTGGCTCCGCGCGAGAGAAACACGGCGATCGGACCCAGGATCAGGCCCAGGCAGGTGCAGGTCAGGACGATCGAGCCGATGCCCAGGATCATCGAGATCAGCGCCTTCGAGTTCTGCTGGACCACCGGCGCCGTGGTGACGCCGGACGGTTGGTACGAGGGTGGCGGCGGGGGCATGCCACCCGACGGTGGTGGTTGCGGTGGGGGCGGAGGAGGAGCTCCACCCGGGGGTGGCGGGGGCGGCGGTGGCTGGACCGGCGGCTGCTCACTCATGCGGAAGCTCCTTATTTCGCTGGTTGTGGGGGATAAACCCTGCTCACTGTACTCAAGCGCTCAAGCGTTTGCTGGCCAAATCCCTGGCGCAGTATCGCTCAGGCGCCGAGCTGCTTGGCGATCAGCATCCGCTGGACTTCGGAGGTGCCCTCTCCGATCTCGTTGACCTTGACATCACGCCAGTAGCGAGCCACAGGGGACTCCTCCATGAAGCCCATTCCTCCATGGATCTGGACCGCCTGGTCGGCCGCCCGCTTGCTGGTCTCGGAGGCGAAGAGCTTGGCGGCGGCGGCCTCCATGTGGCACGGTTTGCCCTCGTCCCAGAGCTTGGCGGCGTGGTAGACGGCCAGCCGTGACAGGTGGATCTCCATCGCCATGTCGGCCAGCTTGAACCGGATCGCCTGGTGCTTGGAGATGGGGACGCCGAAGCTCTGCCGCTCCTTGGCGTAGTCCAGCGATGCGTCCAGGCACGCCTGGGACGAGCCCACCGAAAGCGCCGCAATGGCGATTCGTCCCGCTTCCAGCGTCGACAGGAACTGGGCATAGCCCTTGCCCGGCTCGCCGAGCAGGTTCTCCTCGGGGACGCGGCAGTCGTCGAAGGTGAGTCCGTGGGTGTCGGAGGCGTGCCACCCCAGCTTGCGGTAGGGCGGGTCGATGCCGTACCCGGGGGTTCCCTTCTCGACCATGATCGTCGAGATCGGCATCCGACCGCCCTCGGCCTCCCCGGTCACGGCGCTGACGGTGACGCCCTGCGAGATGTCGGTGCCCGAGTTGGTGATGAAGGCCTTGGACCCGTTGATCACCCACTGGCCCTGGTCCAGCCTGGCCCTCGTCTGGGTACGACCGGCGTCGGTCCCCGACTGCGGCTCGGTCAGGCCGAAGGCCCAGAGCTTCTTCCCGGCGCATAGGTCAGGCAGGTATTTGCGCTTCTGCGTTTCGTTGCCAAAGCGATGGATCGGCGAGATCCCCAGCCCCACCGCTGCCTCCAGGGTGATGGCCACGCTGGCGTCACCCCGGGCCAGCTCCTCGATGGCCAGGCAGAGGCTGGTGAAGTCGGCGCCCGAGCCCCCGTACTCCTCGGGAATGGAGAGGCCGAAGAAGCCAAGGTCCCCCATCTTGGCCACCAGCTCGTAGGGGAACTGGTGGTTCTCGTCCCACTCCGCGGCGTGGGGCTTGACCTCGCCCTCGCACAGCTCCCGGGCCAGGTCGCGGACGGCGCGCTGCTCGTCGCTGAGGTCGAGCTGGGTATTGAGGACCGGCGCGGCGGGCACTAGTGGGAAGTTACGGCGGCTTTGTCGCGGACCAGCCCGATCAATTCCTCGATGGTGTCCGCCACCGGCACGCCGGCCTTGTTGAGCGCCTCGACCTTGCCCTGGGGGGAGCCCGTGTTGCCGCTGATGATGGCGCCGGCGTGGCCCATGCGCTTGCCGGGTGGGGCGTTGCGGCCGGCGATGAAGCCGAACACCGGCTTGGGGTAGCCGGAGGCGATGAGGTCCGCGGCGGCCTCCTCGTCGGAGCCCCCGATCTCCCCCGCCATGACCACCGCTTCGGTCGCGGGGTCGCTGGCGAACAGCCCAAGGACATCCTTGAAGCTGAGGCCGAGCACGGGGTCGCCGCCGATCCCGGCGCAGGTCGACACCCCGAGGCCCGCGTTCTTCAGGCCGGCCAGGATCTCGTAGGTCAGCGTGCCCGACCGCGAGACCACGCCGATGTTGCCGGGTGCCACGATGTGGTTGGGGATGATGCCGACCTTGGCCTTCTCCCCGGGGGAGATCAACCCCGGGCAGTTGCCTCCCACCAGGCGGGGCTCGGCCACCGTCTCGTGGATGAACGACGTCACCCGCACCATGTCGAGCACCGGGATGCCCTCGGTGATGGCCACCACCAGTCCCACCCCGGCGTCGGCTGCCTCCATGATCGCGTCGGCGGCGAAGGGCGGGGGCACGAAGACGGCGGCGGTGTTGGCCTCGGTGGCGTCGAGGGCGTCGGCCACGGTATTGAACACAGGCACGTCCAGGTGGGTGCTGCCGCCTTTGCCGGGGCTGACGCCGGCCACGACGTTGGTGCCGAAGGCCTGCATCTGCTCGGTGTGGAACGTCCCCTCGCGCCCGGTCATACCCTGCACCACGAGCTTGGTTTCGCGGCCGATCAGGATGCTCACGCTGGGACCCCGCCGCTGGCCAGCTCCACGGCCTTGGCCGCCGCCTCGGGCGCGCTCACCCCGGGGGTGATGCCAGCCTCACTGAGGATCCTGCGCCCCTCCTCCTCCGCCGTGCCCGTCATCCGCACCACCAGCGGCACCCTGATGCCGAGTTCGTCGCGCGCCGCCACGATCCCACGCGCGACCTCGTCGCCACGGGTGATCCCGCCAAAGATGTTGATGAAGATCGACTTCACGTTGGGGTCGAGCAGGATCATCTCCAGCGAGCTCTTGACCACCTCGGCCTTGGCCCCGCCGCCGATGTCGAGGAAGTTGGCGGGACTGCCGCCGGCGGCCTTGACCAGGTCGAGGGTGTTCATCACCAGGCCGGCGCCATTGCCCAGGACGCCAACATCGCCATCCAGGTGGACGTATGTCAGACCCCGCTTCTTGGCCTCGATCTCGAGGGGGTCGCCGGTGCCCTCCTCCTCGCTGCGGTACTTCTCCAGGTCCTTGTGGCGGAACTCGGCGTTCTCGTCGATCTCCAGCTTGCCGTCGAGGGCGATGACGTCGCCATCCGCGGTGACCGCCAGCGGGTTGACCTCGCACGTCAGGGCGTCCACCTTCAAGGCCAGTTTGTAGAGGCGGTCCATGATCGGGGCGATCTTGCCCACCAGGTCCCCCAGCCCCGCCCCGAAGCACATAGCCCGGAGCTCGTAGCCGTGGGCCCCGAACCAGGGGTGGGGGTGGAACTTGACGATCTTCTCGGGCGAGGTGGCGGCCACCTCCTCGATCTCCATCCCACCCGCGGCGGACAGGATGATGACCAGGCGCCGGGCATCACGGTCCAGGGTGACGCCGAGGTAGATCTCGCGGGCCACGTCGGCGGCCTGCTCGCACCAGACCTCGTGCACGGTGTAGCCCTTGATGTCCATCCCCAGGATGGCCTCGGCGGCCGCCTTCGCCTCCTCGGGCGTCTTGGCCAGCTTGATGCCGCCGGCCTTGCCACGGCCGCCGATCGGGACCTGCGCCTTGACCGCGATCGGCCCCAGGAGCTTGGCGGCGTCCACCACCTGCTCCACGGTCCGGGCCACCTTCCCCTCCTTGACCGGGATCCCGGCGGCGAGGAACTGCTCCTTGGCCTGGTACTCCAGCAGCTTCATGTGAGCAGAAAGATTACGTCAGGCCGTCTTGCAGCCGTTGGGCCCGCAGATGACCAGGCTGCCGGCGAGGACAATGCCGATGAACACGAGGAACACCACTTCGATCCAGGCGATCACCTCGGCTACAGTGGCCAGCCCTTCCCCACTCAGGTTGTTCTTGCGCGCGTCGGTCCGCGCCAGGCGGGCGAGGACGATGGCTGGGATGCACAGGACCGGGCAGAAGATGACGTTGAGGATCACAAGCACCAGCGCCGCGGTGGCGGCCGGCGTCCGTCGCGTGGCGGGGACCTGCTGCACGTAGACCTCGCGGACCACGGTGTTGGTCCGGACAGGGAGGTCAAAGACCTGGTGGCAGTAGCGACACTCGGTCACCTCGCCGCTCTCCAGCGGGGCGCCGCAGTGCGGACACTGCCACTCGACCACCCTGGAGCCGCCTGCGGCGGGGGGAACAGGGACGTCTGGGCTCAACGGCCGGGAGGAGGCATTGGGCTGGGCGGCGCGACACTGTACTGGGCCCGCTCCGACTGCATCTCGGCGTAGATGAGGGCGGCCAGGCCGTCGAGCACCGCGGCGGATCCGAAGGCGGCGGTTTCGATCGGCAGCAACCTGGCCAGCCCCGGCCCAACCTGGTCGGCCAGCTGCTGCCGGCGCGCCGGCGACAGTTCCATCCTCCGCCCGGCGTAGGCAACCACAAACCGGCGCATCTGCGGGTCCATGCGCCGGACCGCGTCGACATAGGGATTGGACAGGGGCGCGGCCGCGGACGGCGTGGGGTTGGGCTGCGCCCCGGCGGTGGCAACCTCGCCGGCTTCCTGCTGGTCTGCCCAGATGGAGTGCGGGGCGGCCGCGACCGGCGCCGCCAGGGCAGCGTTCCGGGCCTGCGCGTGCGCCACAAGGTCCTTGAGTTTGAGCCGCTCGCGTTCGCGGGCCACCACCGTGCCGGCGGCGAAGTCGCCGAGGCGCTTGCCCCCGCCCTGGATGAAGATCGTGATCATGCCTACGCCGTAGAAGGCCGGCATGAAATCGACCAGCCGGACAAGGTTGCGGATGGCGACCTGGCTGACGGTCACCGGGGCGCCGTTGTCGCCCAGGACTCTGATCCGCAGGGCCCGCTTGCCCAGCGTCTGGCCCGACCAGATACCCTCGCACACCGGGAAGTAGCCGAATACGACCAGGAAGCTGAACAGGATGACCAGCAGCAGCGCCAGGTTGGAGTCGCTGGCGAAGGACCCCGTCGCCGCCGCCATGATGGTGAAGGCGATCAGCACCAGCAGCAGCAGCACGACGTCAATCGCCTGGGCCAGGAAGCGGCTGCCAAGCCCCGCCAGCTCGTACTCGAATGTGACCCTCTCGGGGGTGGAGACCACCAGCCCATCCATGCCGGCCACGCCCGGTTGCATCAGGGACACAGTCTATTTCCCGCCGGCGCTAAAAGCCGTATACATGTGCCATGCGTGCTGACGAGTTCGTCATCGGCCACCACGAATCGTGGGAGCGGATGGAGTCCCTGCTGCGCCGGGCCACCGGCACGCGGCTCGTGGGCCTGACACCCGACGAGGTGATGTCCCTGGCCGCGCTGTACCGGCGCTCCACCGCCGACCTGGCCCGCGCCCAACGCGACTGGCCGGGCGAGCCTGTGACGCGGTACCTCAACGGGTTGGTGGCGAGGGGCCATGGCGCGCTCTACCGGGAGGGCGGCAGCATCCTGAGGCGGCTGCGCACCTTCTACCTGGAGACCCTGCCACGAACCTTCCGGGCGACGTGGAAGTACTTCGTCGTGGCCGCCGTCCTCCTCTTCCTGCCTGCGATCGTGGCCTACTTCGTGGTCTGGCAGAACCCTGAGGCGGCCAACAGCCTGGTGCCACCCGACATCGTCGACCGGGTCCACCACCACCAGCTCTGGACCGACATCCCGCCCGACGAGCGGCCCATGGTGGCCAGCGGGATCATGACCAACAACATCAAGGTCGCCATCCTGGCCTTCGCCTTCGGCACCTTGGCGGGGCTGCCCACGGTCTACGTGCTGGTCGGCAACGGCATCAACATCGGTGGCGTCCTCGGCCTGACCCGCGCCTACGGCGTCGACGGCGGGCTGCTGGAGTTCATGGTCGGCCACGGCGTGCTGGAGCTGTCGATCATCGTGGCCAGCGGCGCCGCCGGCCTGATGATGGGTTGGGCCCTGGTCTACCCCGGGCCTCACCGCCGCCGCGATGCGCTGGTGCTGGCCACCCGTCGCGCTTTCGTCCTGCTGGCCGGGCTGGCCCCGCTGCTGGTGATCGCCGGCATCATCGAGGGCAACATCAGCCCCTCGTCGGCGCCACTGGGGGTCAAGGTCGGGATCGGCGTGGCCACCGGCATTCTGCTGTACGGCTACCTGCTGCTGGTTGGACGCAGGGCGCGGCCCCAGCTCGGGGAGCCCACCCTGGACCTGCTCCGGGCTACAGCAGAGCGCGCTCCTTCAGCTCCAGGTATCGCTCAACCAGGCCGGCGCTGAGCTCGCCGGCGGGGACGTCGAGGCCGAGAACGCCGCCCCGGCGGAGGACCTCGAAGCTGCGCCGGCGCGCCGCCAGCAGCTCCTCGGCGGCGGCCCATTCGTAGACCCGCGCCGAGTTGTCGATCGGCCGGTTGCGTGCCGCCAGCACCTCGGGGTCGGATTGTGCCACCACCAGCACCAGGTGCCGCGACGACAGCCGGAGGGCGTGCCGGACCAGCTCCGACGACGCCTCGGGGTCGAGCACGTCGGTCAGGACGATCACCAGCGAGCGCCGGTTGAGGCGCCCACCGAGGTAGGCGAAGGCGGCGCCGAAGTCGGCCTCCATGTAGGTCGCGGGCACGCTGTAAAGCCGCTGGTTGATGCGGCCGACCTGGGTCGAGCCCCGCTGCGGTCCGAGCCAGTCGAGGACGGTGTCGGCGAAGGTCAGCAAACCCACCCGGTCGCCCTGGTTCTGCGCCACCCAGGCCAGCAGTAGGGCGGAGTTGACGGCGTGGTCGAGCTTGCTCAGGTCGCCCGACGGCGCCGTCATCAGTCGGGCGCAGTCGATGGCGATGATCATCTGCTGACCGCGGTCAGCCTCCACCACTGTGGTCACCGGCGAGTCGCGCCGCGCCGTCGCCTTCCAGCTGATGCGCCGCAGCTCGTCGCCGCGGACGTAGTCCCGCAGGCCGGCGAAGGCCGTGGTGGCGCCCGGCGGTCGGGCACGTCTGAGTCCGGCCATCAGGGGCATGCCCCGGCGCAGGCGCAGCTCGTATTCGCGGATGGCGAGCATGTTGGGATAGACGGCCACGGTCTGCTGCGCCGGGTGGCGCACCTGGACCTGCCACAGGCCCCGCCGGCGTCCCCAGCGGATGTCGATAGGACCGAAGTCGTAGGCGCCACGGTGCGGCGGGCGCACGGTATAGGTGGCCTCGAAGCGGCCATCCTTGACCTCGCCGCCGAGCAGGCGGCGGCTGGGGCGCAGCTCGAGGGGGACGTGGTCGGCGACCTCGATGGCCAGCCCGCTACCGCCCTCGAGCTCGACCGCGAGCTCGACCGGTTGCTCGACGCCCAGCGCCAGGGGCTGTGGCACCGACCGCTGCGCGGTGTAGGCACGGCGGTTGGGCAGGCGAAGGATGTCGACCGCCGCCGCCACCGCCAGCCCGGCATGGTAGGCGACCGCCAGCAGCAGCAGTCGGGCATCGAAAATGCCGGTCAGGGCGATACCGGCGCCAACCACCAGGGCCAGGAGCAGGGCGGGCCGCGGGACCAGCGTCAGGCGGTTCAGCGCGGTGGAGTCACCTGGGCGATGATCGACTCCAGCACCAGGTTCGCCGTCTGGCCGGCAACCTCGGCCTCGGGCCTGACGATCAGGCGATGCCGGAAGGTGGGGCTGAGCAGGGCTTTGACGTCGTCGGGGGTGACGAAATCGCGGCCGTCGAAGGCGGCTGCCGCCTTGGCCGCCTGCAGCAGCAGGACCTCGCCCCGGGTGCTCGCCCCCAGGGCCAGCTCGCCGGCTGTGCGCGAGGCCACCGCCAGCTCGATGATGTAGCGCTGGATCTGCTCGTCGACGATGACGCCCTGGATCTGAGCCCGCACCTCGGCCACCGAGCGAGGGCTGAGGACCTGCTCGACGCCCGCCGCCACCGGGTCGCGCAGCTCGATCCCGGAGTTCCAGCGGCGCAGCACCTCCAGCTCGGACTCCGGCGTTGGGTAGTCGAGCACCACCTTGAACAGGAAGCGGTCCTGCTGCGCCTCGGGCAGGGGGTAGGTGCCCTCGTACTCCACCGGGTTCTGGGTGGCCAGCACCAGGAAGGGGTCGGGCAGCGGCACCTGCTCCCCCTCCAGGCTGACGCCGCGCTCCTCCATCGCTTCCAGCAGGGCCGACTGCACCTTGGCGGGCGCTCGGTTGATCTCGTCGGCGAGCAGTACGTTGGTGAAGACCGGCCCCCGCCGGACCCTGAACTCGCGCGCCTGGAGGTCGTAGACCGCGGTGCCGACGATGTCGGCAGGCATCAGGTCGGGGGTGAACTGGATGCGGGCGTAGGACAGCTCCAGGATGCGGGCGATGGTCTTGGCCAGGAGCGTCTTGGCCGTACCCGGCACGCCCTCCAGGAGCACGTGGCCGCCCACCGCCACCGCCAGGGCGCAGAGCCGGATGGCCTCGTCCTGCCCGACGACGCATTTCCGCGCCTCGGTCAGGAACTTCTGGTGGAAATCCTGGGCGGCCGTCATCTGTCCTTCGCGGAAGGATAGGCGAGTGCGTGCAGTTTGCGGGCCGCACGCAGCAGCTGAGCCTCGGAGCGCGACACCCCCGCAGACAGCGCTTCGGCCTGGCTCAGCTCCGCGGCCAGCGCCGGTGACCGCTGCTCCAGCACCGCACCGAGACGATCGGGGGCCACGCCCCGGCCCAGCCCGGTCCGCTCGGCGAGCGCCCGACGGGTGGCGTCGGCGACAACCTTGAGGGTCAGGTCCCGGGCTCGAGCTCGGCGCAACAGGGTGCCGACCGCGGCGGCGTACTCCGCCGACGATCGGTCGCGGGTCGACAGGATGGGGATCGCCGGGCCGAACGATCGGCCGCGCAGAAGGAAGCCGATGAAAAGCACCACCAGCACCCAGGCCAGGGCCGCCCCCCAGGGCGTGGTCACCCAGTCGTTGAAGGACTGCGACACCCCGCCGCCGCCGTGGTGGAACTCGTCGAAGCGAACCGGCGCGCTGGCGGGCGCCATCGCCAGGATATCCGCGGCGAAGCGGCCGTTGTCGGCCTTGCCCAGCACGCCGTTGGTGAACACCAGGGGGTCGCCCATGAGGATGGCGCGACCCTTGCCAAGGGCCATCACCACACCCAAAGCCTTGTTGCCGCCGCGCCGGCCCGGGACCTGGACGCGCATAAATGGAACCTGGTTGGTCTTGGGCTCGAGGGCCCCGACCACGGTTGCACTGGTGCGCAGGCTGGTGACGCCGTCGAACACCGGGGTGCCGGCGTCGATGGTCGACTCCGCCTGGGTGGCATCGCTGCTGCTGCTGGTGTCCAGGAACTCCTCGCTGGAGCTCACATCGAACTGGCTGGCCAGGTTGCTGTCGAGGGCGCTGTCGGCGTAGACCAGGGTGCCGCCGTCGCGCACCCACTGCGCCAGCTGGCGGGCCTGGCCGCCCTCGTAGGGATCCGCCGGTGAGAGGACGAACATGATGCCCGGCGTGTCGGGGACGCCGAAGCTCTCCTGGACCCGGCTGGTGGGATGGCCCAGCCGCGACGCCAGCTCGAACAGCGCCGAGGTGCCATCCGCGGCGTCGCTGTCGGAGCGGTGGTCAGGGCTGTTGGACGGCTGGTTGGGAACCAGCAGCACCAGCACCGCGACGATGGCGCCAAGAACGATGGGGATGATCCAGCCCCGACCCCTCATGCCGCCTGGCCTCGCGCCGCCGCGGCTGCTGCACGGAAGGCGGCCACCGCCTCCGCCGCCCGCCGGTAGGTCGCCTCGTCGGGCACCCGGCGGCCGTACACTGCAGCCTCGAAGGGCGTCACCAGCGGCTCGAGTTCGTCGATGACCCCCTTCTCGACAAAGAGCTCACGCACCGTGAACGGGCTCGCCTCCCACGTCCCGATGCCCCCGATGCTGGTCGCCACCGCGCTGGTCAGAGCTTTGAGGGCGCGCAGGAAGTCGCCCTCGGCTGCCAGCCGGTCGGCTTCCGCGAAGCTGTGGGCGGCGCGGGCGGCGGCGTCCTGCTGGCGCAGCCTGGCGGGTGCCCCCCCGCGGCGGCTCCAGAAGGCGCGCAGCAACACCACCAGGAGCACCGTGCCGACGGTGGCGGCGAACGCCAGCTCCACCAGCGTGACCACGTCGCCCGACCCGGCCGCGCCACCGAAGATGTGGGCCAGCTGGCGTAGAAGCCAGTCCTCGATCAGCTGCAACAGGTTGGGCCCGCTGGGCTGGTAGCGCGGTTCCGCCAGGATCGACTTCACCTCGCGGTCGGCGCGGCCGGCATCGCCGGTGGCGACCGGCTGGCCCAGCGATTGCTGTAGGGCATCCAGCCGCGCCGCGGCGTCATTGAGCTGCGGCGGGTTGGCGTCGAGGTCCAGCAGGATCTCCGCCTGGCTGGTGCCGGTACCGGTCCGCAGGGCCGTCGCCGCCTGCGAGGCCTTTTGGGCCGCGGTCCTGGCATCCGCCGACTGCGCGCTGGTGATCAGGGCACGGGCGCGCTGGACGGCGGCGAGGTACTCGCCGCGACCATCGGCGGCGCCGGGCATCGGGGCGGCCAGCAGAGCGCCGGCCGCCAGGGCAGCGGCGGCGACCAGCCGCACTCGCGCGCCGATGGCGATCGTCTAGACCCCGGGCGCCGCCGGCGGCGGCGATGGCGCCGGCGGTGGCAGCAGCGACGGCGGCAGCGGCTGGGCTGGCCCCACCGCCCCAGCCAGCTGGTCCAGGTCGATGGCATCCCGACGTACACGCAGGTCGAAGTACAGCAGCGTGACGGCGATGGCGAAGATCGGGGTGGTCAGCACCTCGACCGCGGCCAGGGCTAGCAGCAGCAGCCCCCCGCGGGCCTCGCCGCTGAGCCCGGGAACGAACAGCACCAGCACCAGCAGGACACCGCTCAGCGCCGACCGAACCGCCTGCGCCAGCACATAGACGATCAGCATGATGCCGACGATCCGCCAGAAGCTGCCGCGCACCAGCCCCCAGCTCCGCCGGATGGCGGCGATCGGGCCCACCTCCTCTTCGAGCATCGCCGGGACCACCACCAGCAGGCGGACGCCGATCCAAGCCGCCGCCACCAGCGCGGCCAATCCCAGCCCGATAGCCAGCAGCACGGTGAGAACAATGACCAGGGCGTTGCCTTGGCCCCGGCTGCCGAGGGCGATGCCGGCCACCACGACCACCACGATCACCACGGCCGCCGCGAGCCCGGCAAGCGCGCCCATCAAGTCGAACGCCGCCAGGCTGAGGTAGCGGCGAGCGGTCCGCTGGAGCGCGCCGAGGAGGCCGGTGCGACGGCCCATGGCGACGTCGATGGTGACTCGCAGCATCAGCCCGGTGCTGATCGGCAGGAGCAGGAGGAGGACGAGGTAGCCGATGCCGAGGTAGAAGGGGTTGGACTGCGGCGGCGCCATCGCCGCCAGGCGGTCGGGGTTGCCAGCGCTGGCGAAGAAATCGAGGAAGAAGCCCAAGGTGCGGAACTGGCCGGTGAGAAAGTTGAACAGCAAAGCCGGGATTTCCAGCGCCAGCGCCGTGGTCGCGACCAGGGCAAAGTTGCGGCGGTAGATGCGGAAGAGCTCGTCGAGGAGCTCGGACAGCGGCATCGGCCGGAGGCGGAGGGGCGTTGGCGCCGACGTCACGGCTGGATCCTCAGGCCGGCTGCTGCGGCGGCGCCAGCATCGCCTGCCGCGCCAGAACGTCGAGCTCGAGGGCCTCCCGGCGGACCCGGAGGTCGAAGTAGACCAGCGTGAGGATGATCGGCCACAGCGGCCGGACGAAGCCCTCGCCGATGGCGCCCGCGACCAGCATCGCCCCACCGCGGATGGCGCCGCTGATGCCGGGCACGAGGGCCACCGCCAGCTCCAGCACCGCGGCGATGGCAAAGCCAACCACCGAGGTCAACATGTATGCGAGCAGGACGATCCCGAAGGTGCGCCACCAGCGGCCCGCCACCAGGAAGGTGCTGCGTTCGATCGCCCGGATGGGGCCGGCGCCCTCCGCGAAGATCGCGGGAAAGGCCATCGCCCAGCGGACGTAGAGCCAGATGCTGAGCGGGATCAGCACGCAGGTGATCGAGGGCACCGCCGCCAGCGCGAACAAGAGCATCACCGCGGCCACCGACCAGTACCTGCGCACGACGCTGCTGAGCACGCGGCCGAAGCTGGGCCGAGTGCCGGCGCTGACGTCGACGGCGGCCTGGACGGCCAGGGATAGGGCGATCGGGAGGCAGATCAGCCACAGAGCCGTGCCGGCAAACGCCAGGAGGGGATTGCCGCCCGCTGATCCCAGCGATCTGCCGGCGTCGCCGGTGCCGGTGAGGGTGGTGAAGAGGATGTCCTGGCCCTGCGCACCGCCACTGAGGAGGGAGCGGACCAGGTCGGGCACCTCCGAGGCCAGGCCGAGAGCGGCGAAAAGCCCAAAGTTGCGCCGGTACATGCGAAAGGCGCCGTCGAAGATCTCACTGACCGGCTGCGGCTGTAACGCCAGGGGCGAGGGGCCCATCAGGGCGACGCTAGAGCGGGATGTTGCCGTGCTTGCGCTTGGGCCGGCGGATGCGCTTGTCCTGGAGCGCGTTGAGGGCTGAGATCAGCCGCGGCCGGGTCTGCTGCGGCTCGATGATGTCGTCGATGTAGCCCCGCTCGGCGGCGAAGTAGGGGTTGGCGAACTTCTCGATGTAGTCATCGACCAGCTCCTTGGTCTTGGCGGCGGGGTCCTCGGCGGCCTGAATGTCTCGCCGGAAGATGACGTTGACCGCGCCCTGAGGCCCCATCACCGCGATTTCCGCCGACGGCCAGGCGACGTTGTAGTCGGCGCCGATGTGCTTGCTCGACATGACGTCATAGGCGCCGCCGTACGCCTTGCGGGTGATCACTGTCAGCTTGGGCACGGTGGCTTCGCAGTAGGAGTAGAGCAACTTGGCGCCGTGGCGGATGATGCCGCCGTATTCCTGCGCCGTGCCCGGCAGGAAGCCAGGGACGTCCACGAAGGTGATGATGGGAATGTTGAAGGCGTCGCAGAAGCGGACGAAGCGGCCGCCCTTCACCGAGGCGTCGATGTCGAGCGCCCCCGCACCCGACTTGGGCTGGTTGGCGACCACACCAACGGAGTGACCGCCCAGCCTGGAAAACCCGGTGATCAGGTTGGGCCCGAAGTAGGGCTGGATCTCCAGGAACCTGCCGTCGTCGAAGACCCGCTTGATCACATCGTGCATGTCGTAGGGCACGCCCGAGCGGTCGGGGACCACGGTCTGCAGCTCCTTGTCCATCCGGTCGGCGGGGTCCTTGGTATCGACGTGCGGTGGCTTCTCCCGGTTGCTCTGCGGCAGGTAGGAGAGCAGCTCCCGGATCTGGACGAACGCCTCCTTCTCGGTTTCGGCCAGGAAGTGGGCTACTCCCGACTTGAGGTTGTGCACCTCGGCGCCGCCGAGCTCCTCGAAGCCGACCTGCTCGCCGGTCGTCACCTTGATCACGTCGGGGCCGGTGATGAACATGTAGCCGACGCCCTTGGTCATGAAGATGAAGTCGGTCATCGCCGGGCTGTAGACGGCGCCGCCGGTGCAGGGACCAACGATCAGCGAAAGCTGGGGGATGACGCCCGAGGCGTCGACGTTGCGCTTGAAGATGTAGGCGTACCCGGCCAGCGAGACCACGCCCTCCTGGATGCGGGCGCCGCCAGAGTCGTTGATACCAAGGCACGGGCAACCGACCTTCTCGGCCCAGTCCATGATCTTGACCACCTTCTCGGCGAAGACCTCGCCCAGCGAGCCCCCGAATGCGGTGGCGTCGTGCGAGAACACCGCCACCTGGCGGCCGCCGATGGTGCCGTAGCCCGTGACCACACCGTCGCCGAGGATGCGCTTGTCGGCCATGCCGAAGTTCTGGTTGCGGTGCAGGGCGAAGGCGTCGAACTCGACGAAGCTGCCGGGATCGAGGACCTTGTCGATGCGCTCGCGGGCGGAGAGCTTGCCCTTCTCGTGCTGCTTCTGCAGCGCCGCGACGTCCCCCTGGAGGGCGTCGTGGCGGCGCTTGCGCAGGATGTTGATCCGCTTCTCGCCGGCCGAGACCTCGCGTTTGGCGGCGGCGAAACCTCTTGGCTCGGTGTCCTTGGTCGCCCCGTTGCCCCTGGGCGCCCCGTTTCGTGAGGCGTTCGTCTTCGAGGGGCCGGTCTTCGAGGTGCCGGTTTTCCTAACTACCTTCGCCATGGCGAGCCTAATGCTACCCGCCGCAGGCGTCCGCCTCCCATGTGTCGGCCAAGGGCCCGCCGGCAGAGCCGCCGAAGACCACCAGGCGTCCGCGCTTGCTGTCATAGGCCATCGCTGGCTGGACCCGCGAGGTGGGAACCGTCGCCGTGCCAAGGTGGATCCAGGCGATACCGCCCCATGTCCACTGGTCCACGGCGCCGCCCCCGCCGTTGCCGTCGACCAAGAGCGTCTGCTTGGAGCGGGCGTCGTAGGCCATGGTGCCGTCGTAGCTGCCAGGGGGTGACAATGCGGGCCCAACGGCTCGCCAGCTGGAGCCCTCGAACTCCCAGGTGTCGTTCAGGGGGGTGTTACCCGCCGTGCGGCCCCCGAACAGGACCACCCGGCTCCGGTCCGAGTCGTACGCCATTTGCTGCCCGATCCGGGCCGGCGGCGAGAGGATGGCGATGGCCTGCGCCCAGGCGCTCCCATCCCAGGTCCACGTGTCGCCCAGGGCCTTCTGTTTGCTGTCGTATCCACCGAAGAGCAGGACCTTGTCGATGGCCACGTCGAAGACCATGGCCCCGCCGTGCCGCGCTGGGGGCGACGTCGGCGGCTTCGGCTGTGACCAGTCGCTACCGTCCCAGAGCCAGGTATCGGCGAGTACCAGGCCTGGCACGCCGCCGCCGAACAGGACCGTCTTCTTGCGGCTTGGGTCGTACGCCATCTGCCGTTCGCCTCGGGGACTGGGTGAATGCGCGGGTGTGGCCTTGGTCCAGTTGGCGCCGTCCCATTCCCATGTCTGCGCCACCGGCCCGCCCCCGCTGGTCCCGCCGAACAGGACCATGCGTCCGCGGTCGCTGTCGTAAACCATGAAGCTGTCAGCCATTGCCGGTGGAGACGCCGCCGGCGAGACCTGGGACCAGCTCAAGGCCGAGGGCGCGTTGGCCACGCAGTCCCGCAGACCCGCTCCAGGCGGAACCTTGACGTCAGACCCGAGGACCCCGCCCTGGGGGGCACTGCTGGAGAAAGGCGCCGGCTTCTTGGTCGTCAAGAAGACATAACCGCCGACACCCGATGCCGCCACCGCGGCGGCGATCAGCGCCGCGATCGCGACTGCCCGTCGCGAGATCCGCTGCCGCTTCGGTGCGGGAGCGATGACCCTGGGATTGCCAAGGATCGCGCCGCTACGCGCGACGGTTGACTCCTCCGCCGGTTGGGGCTCCCCGGCCAGCTCTGCGGCTGCCGTTTCCTCAGTCTCAGCGGCGGGCTCAGAAGCCTCAGATGGCCGGCTCTCCGGCTCGGCCGCCGCCGTCGTTTCTTGCCCCTGCGCGGCTGCCGGCCCATCAGTCTCCAAGGCCAACGCCGCCATCGCCTCGGCCGCCGTCATGCCGAGGGCGACCCCCTCCGCAGGCTCGCCCGCCTCCTCCGAGGCCTCGACTTCGGCAATCGCTTCGTCGGCGGTGGCTTCGTCGGCGGTTTCTTCCTCGGCGGTCTCATGGGCCACTGGCGCCACTGTGTCCGGCTCGGCGGCCACCTCCGCCTCCACTGCGGGCGCGGCCGGTTCTGGCTCCGCCTTCATCTCGGATGCTGTTTCTGTGGCCGCCTCCGGGGGCTCCGCCGCCGCCACCACAGGCTCGGCCGTTTCTGGCTCCGCCGCAGCCTCCACCTCGGCGGTCACTTCTTGTGCCCGTGGCTCCGCCGGTTCCGGCTCAGCCACCGCCTCTGCCACTGTCGCCTCTTCCTCAACGTCCACAGCGGGCTCGGTCTCAGCAGCAGCGGGTTCGGCCGGCTCCAAAGCGGGTGCGGCCGGCTCCGCGGCCACCGGCTCCTCGGCTTCGGCCGGCTCCGCGGCTACCGTCTCCGCGGCCACCTGCTCCTCGGCTACGGGCTCCACTTCGGCCTTCTCTTCCACCGCCGACGCCGGCTCCTGTGGCTCTGAACCGACACCCGCTTCGGCGGTCACCTTATCGCCAGTGTCTTCCGTCGCGGCCCCAGGTTCGGGATTGGCTTCCGCCGGTGCGGGCTCGATAGGCACCGAGATCGCGGTCTGCTCGACGGTCGCGGCGTCCTCCACAGCCGCGAGCTCGACCTGCTCCTCTGCTGCCGCCGCTGCTTTGGTTCCGCCCTTGGCCCGTTTTCCCCGGCGCTTACGGGCCGTGCCTGCCGCTCCCCGGGCCCGAGCTGCTCCCAGCGTCACCTCCCGTCGGGCCTCCGCCGGGGGACGAGGCGGCCACTCGAGCGCCTCCGCCGCCTCCACGCCATCGACCCCGGCCCCGTTCTTGGCTTCCTCGACACCCACGTCCGCGGCCTCGAGGGCTTCGGTCGGCTCGTCGAGGCCCGCGGCCGGCGCCGATCCGCCCGACACCACGGCCGCGACCGCGGCCTCAATCGACGTTCGCGCTTCCCAGTCGCCGCCATAACCCTGCCGCGCCGCGCGGTCGAGGTGCCGGCGGAAGGCCTTGGCCGACGGGTAACGGTCGAGGGGGTTCTTGGCCATCGCCTTGGCCGCCACCAGGGCCACCTCGGCGGGAACCGATGGTCGGCTCCTGTGGGCATCGGGCACCGGGGCCTGGAGGTGCATGCGGAGGAGCTCGTCCGTGCTGGCGGCCCTGAACGGCGGCCTGCCGGTGAGCAGCTCATAAAGCAGCGCCCCGCAGGCATAGATGTCGGCCCTGGGGTCGAGGTGGTCGCCCCGCACCTGCTCCGGGCTCATGTACATCGGGGTGGCGGCCGAGGCCACGGTGACCCCGGTGGCGCCGGATACAGGCACCCTGATGGCGAGCCCGAAGTCGGACAGCCTGACCCGGCCCTTCTTGTCGACGAGGATGTTGGCCGGCTTGATGTCGCGATGCACCAGGCGCAACGCATGCGCCCTGCCAAGGCCGATAAGTACATCTTTGAGCACGCCGCAGGCCTGTTCGCCGGTCAGCCGGCCGCCGGCCGCAAGCACCGCTTTGAGGCTGGGGCCATCGATGAACTCCATGACGACGTAGATCCCCGACTCGTCGTCGATGACGCCCTCGACCTTGACGTTGGGCTCCTGCAGCTCGGCCATGATCCGCGCCTCTTGCCGGAACCGTTCCAGGAAGAGTCGATCCTGTGCGAGAGCGGGCGCCAGCTGCTTCAGCGCCACGGGCGTGCGGACTCCGACGCGGCCCGCCAGCAGCACCCTGCCGTAGGCACCCTCGCCTATGGTACCGATGACCCTGAAGCCACCCACCTCGTCAGGGGTCACCTTAAGCATCGCGGCTCCCCCCCAGAGCAAACCCCTTGCATCACCCCGGCGCCCTTTCCAGGCGCCTTATATGTCACCTAACAGGAACACAATAGACCTGCGGCGGCCACATTGGGTTGCTCTAGGGGCGCGTAGCCCCCTGTCAGCGGCCGGGTGTCAGACCTCGGCCCGGGGCCGGTACCTGCCCCACACCTCGCGTAGCCGGCCGAAAACCTCGCCGATAGTGGAGTAGTCGCTGAAAGCCTGGCGCATCGGGTAGACGACGTTTTCACTGCCCCGCGCCGCCGCTTCCAGGGCAGCCAGGTCGCGCTCCACCGCCTCGTTGTCGCGCTCGGCTCGCACCCGCTGCACGGCACGTCGCTGCTCCTCCTCGTGCTCGGGCGTGACCTTCAGGATCTCGAGGTCCTCCTCGGTGTCGGATTGGAACTTGTTGACACCGACGATCACGCGCTCCCGCCTCTCCACCGCCTGTTGGAAGCGGTAGGCGGAATCCGCGATCTGGCGTTGCATCCAGCCCGACTCGATGGCCTTGACCGAGCCGCCCATCTCGTCGATCTCGTCGATCAGCCGGCGCGCCCCGGACTCCAGCTCCGACGTCAGCGACTCGACCAGGTAGCTGCCCGCCAGGGGGTCGGCGACCGGCGTAATGCCGGTCTCGTAGGCGATCACCTGCTGGGTCCGCAGCGCCAGGGTGGCGGCGAACTCGGTGGGCAGCGCCAGGGCTTCGTCGAAGCTGTTGGTGTGCAGCGACTGGGTGCCGCCGAGCACCGCCGCCATCGCCTCGACCGCGGTACGGACGACGTTGGTGTGGGGCTGCAGCGATGTCAGCGACGACCCCGCCGTCTGGGTATGGAAGCGCAGCATCATCGAACGCGGGTCCTTGGCGCCGAAGCGGTCGCGCATGAACTCGGCCCACATCTTGCGGGCGGCGCGGAACTTGGCGATCTCCTCGAAGAACTCCATCTTGCAGTTGAAGAAGAAGCTCAGCCGGGGGGCGAAGTCATCGATCGCCAGCCCGGCGGTCAGCGCCGCCTCGACATAGGCGACGCCGTTGGCCAGGGTGAAGGCCAGCTCCTGCATCGGCGTCGCCCCCGCCTCGGAGATGTGGTAGCCGCTGATGGATATGGTGTTCCAGCGCGGCATCTCCGTGGCGCAGTAGGCGAAGGTATCGGTGACCAGCCGCATCGACGGCTCCGGCGGGAAGATGAAGGTGCCCCGGGCGGCGTACTCCTTGAGGATGTCGTTCTGGACGGTGCCGCTGAGCTTGTCGCCTCTCACACCCTGCTTCTCGGCGGCCAGCTGGTAGAGCAGCATCAGGCCCGCGGCGGGGGCGTTGATGGTCATCGATGTCGAGACCTTGTCCAGCGGGATGTCCCGCATCAGGGTCTCCATGTCGGCCAGGGAGTCGATGGCAACGCCGACCTTGCCGACCTCGCCCTCGGCCACCGGGTCGTCGGAGTCATACCCCATCTGGGTCACGAGGTCGAAGGCCACCGACAACCCGGTCTGGCCCGCCGCCAGGAGGTTCCGGTAGCGCTGGTTGGACTCGGCCGCCGTGGCAAAGCCGGAGTACTGGCGCATCGTCCAGGGGCGGCCGCGGTACATGTCGGGGTAGACGCCGCGGGTGAACGGGAACTCGCCCGGCGCCGGCGCCTCCGGGCCCCGGACGTCTGCCGACGTGTAGTGCGGCTTCAGCGGGATCCCCGACTCCGAGAGTCTCTCGTCAGCCCGGGTCTTTTCGTCTTCCGACGCGCTCCCCCCGGTGGGGGTGTCGCGTGAGACCGTCTTCGACATGGCCTAAGGCTAGCCGGGCCTCACCGCCGCCGCCATCACGAACCAGTGGTCGACGTGGAGCTGGCCGTCGACCTCGCGCACGTCGAGCGCGCGCCGGAGCTCTGCGCTGAAGCCGCCGACCAGGGCGTGGATCTCATCCGCGGTGGCCTCGTCGACGCCATCAGTGAAAGCCGTCAAGGGCCGGTGCCGGGTGTAGGTCTGGACCGACTCCACGGTAAACTCCGCTCCCGCCAGCATCTCCACCCACTCGCCGGCCGAGTACTCGCGGACGTGGGAACGGTCGTGGAGGACGTCGAGGCGGTTGAGGGCAGCGTCAGCGCCGGGATCCGGCGGCACGCTGCGGTCGTCGATGACCACCCGCCCGCCCCGGCGCAGCACCCTGCAGATCTCCTGGAGTGCCCGCTCGATGTCGGCGAAGTGGTGCGCCGCGCGACGGCAGGTCACCAGGTCGAAGGCGCCATCGGAGAAGTCGAGGTGGTGGACGTCGCCCTCGACAAACCTGACGTTGACGGCGCCTCGCCGCGCCGCCAGCGCGCGGGCACGATCAAGCATCTCGGGCGTGAGGTCCTGGGCCACCACCTCGGCGACGTGCGGCGCCACCGCCAGTGCGGTGTGGCCCGCCCCCGTCCCGATGTCAAGGACGCGCCATCCCGGCTCCGGCTGGGCCAGCTCGACCACTCGGTCGAGGACGGCGGCCTCGGTATGGATCGGGCTGGTGACGTAGAAGTCGGCCCGCTCACCAAAGACGCTGCGGGCCGCGTCCTCCGTAGAACCCATCGGATCCCCTGGGGCTAGTGGCCGGCGCCGGCCTCGACCAGCTCGGTGAGCACCCCGCCAAAGGACCGGGGATGGACGAAGGCGACCAGGTGGCCCATCACCCCGACCCTCGGCTCCTCGTCCAGGAGCCGTGCGCCCGCGGTCTTCAGCTCCGCCAGGGAGGCACGGATGTCGTCGACCCGGTAGGCGACGTGGTGCATCCCCTCGCCCCGCTTCTCCAGGAACCCGGCGATCGTCGATTGCGGCCCCGTCGGTGCGATCAGCTCCACATGCGTGCTCCCGAGGTCGATCATGGCCGCGTCGATGCCGTCCGTCTCCATTCGCTTGCGGACGCTGGGCTCGACGCCAAGGAGCTCCCGGTAGAGGGCTATGCCGGCGTCGAGATCCGCCACCACGATGCCGACGTGGTCGATCTGGTTGAAGCTCAACCCGAGGCCGCCACCGCCGCGCCGTCGCCGGTCAGGATGCGCTCGATCTGGTCGAGGTGGTCCTCTAGGTGGACCACCAGCGGCAGCCGGATCAGCCCCTCCACCCGCAGGTCGCCGAACTCGGTCTTGCACGTCGTCTGCCACTGCTCGATGGTTGCCGCGCGGAGGAACTTCAGGGTGCGGTCGTGCTGCTTCTTGGCCTCGGCCAGGATCTCCGGTACCGACAGTTGGGCCATCTCCTCGCCGACCTTGTCACGCTGGCTGATGACGTCGCCGAGGTTGAGATCGCCAATTCGGCCGTGGGCCACCATGTAGGCGAACACACCGTAGGCCCGCGACAGCACCGCGACGTGGGCCAGGACCTCCTTGGCGTTCCAGGCTTCGCCGTCCCCGCGCTCATCGGGGATGCGCGCTGCCAGCTCCTGCATCCGTTTGCTGGCGGCCTCCAGCCGCTCCGCCGTCTGTCCCATGTCCAGCTCCGCCAGCTGGTTGAAGAACCGGGGGACGTCCGCCGAGGTGAAGGCGGCTGACTCCTGCTTCATCGAATTCCTCCTGTCGTCCGGGGCAAAGTCTAGGCGCGGCTCAGTAGCTCCTCAGGTACGTCTCCAGCTCCCACTGCGTGACCACGCGGTTGTACTGGCTCCACTCCAGCTCCTTGGCCGTCTTGAAGAGCTCGAGCGCCTCGCCACCGAGGGCGTCGACCAGGACATCGTCCTCTTCCAGGGCTACCAGCGCCTCGCGCAGTGACGTCGGCAGGGCCTTGGCCGACACTCGGGAGGTGTCCTGGTAGCCGTGCTCCACCTCCTCCATCGGCGGGCCCAGCTCCAGCTCCTGGTTGAGCCCATCGAGGCCGGCGGCCAGCATCGCGGTGAAGGCCAGGTAGGGGTTGCAGCTGGGGTCCGGCAGCCGCAGCTCGAGGCGCGTGCCCAGGCCGTCGGAGCCGGCGATGGCTGACGGCATCGGCACCCGGATCAGGGCCGAGCGGTTGTGGCGCCCCCAGCTGCCCGCCACCGGCGCCTCGTAGCCCGGCACCAGCCGCTTGTAGGAGTTGACCAGGGGGGCCACCAGGGCGCACATCCCGGGGGCGTGCTCGAGCTGGCCGGCGGCGAAGAAGCGGCCGATCCGCGACAGCCCGTAGGCGTCGCCGGGGTCGTGGAAGGCGTTGGCGGCAGCGCCGCGTTTGCCGGCGCGCAGCAGCACCTGGTGGGTGTGCATCCCCGACCCGGCGGCGCCATTAAGCGGCTTGGGCATGAAGCTCGCCTGGAGGCCTCGACGCCGCGCCAGCTCCTTGACCGCGGGCTTGAGCGTTGTCAGGGCGTCGGCGGCGCGCATCGCCGGCTGCATCGGCAGGTCCAGCTCGTACTGTCCGCTGGCGACCTCGTGGTGGCTGGATTCCACCCGTACGCCCATCGCTTCGAGGGCCACCACGATCTCCAGCTCGGCCTGCCGGGCGAGGCCGTGGCTGCGCTCGAAGTAGCTGCCAGGGTCGTCCGCGAGCTGCCTGAGACCATCGCTGCCCTCGGGAAAGAGGAAGAACTCCACCTCTGGCGACACCAGGTACTCCAGCCCTGCCTGCCGGGCCGACTCCAGGATGCCGCCCAGCGTGGAGCGGCTGTCGCCGGGATATGGCCTGCCGTCGGGCGTGACCACGTCGCACAGGAGCCGGGCGCAGACCACGTCGGCGTGGGGGTCGGTGATGGCGAAGGTCGACAGCTCGGGGCGCAGGAACATATCCGACTCCACCTCGCGGGCCACGCCCTCGATGGCCGAGCCGTCGAACCACTCCCCTGTCTTCAGGACCTGCGGCAGCCGGCCGATCGGAACCCAGACGCTCTTGACGGCGCCGGTGATGTCGGCGAACTGGAGCTCGACCTGGGCCACCATGGCCTTGGCGGCCCGCGCCAGGATCTCGGCGGCCGTGGCGGCGCGGGCAGTGGTGGCTCGTGGCTGGCGTTTAGTGGCCATGTGTGAGCAGATAGTAGAGGTACGTCGCCAGCGCCGACGCCGCCAGGAAGCCCAGGCTGAGGGCGGCGACCACCGCCCAGACCCAACGCTCGCTGGCGACCTTGATCGGCTCCTCCTCGCCGAAGTCGAAGCCGCTCAGGTCCAGGTCCTGCCAGTGCTTGAGGTCGTGCAGCATCTCGCCGGCGTCCTGGTAGCGCTCGTCGGGGTTCTTACGCAGGGCCTTGCGCACGATCGCCTCCAGCGGTGGCAGCACGTCTCGCCGGATCCGGCCCAGTGAAGGCAGCTGGGCGTTGACGTGCTGGCTCATCACCGCCATCGGGTTGTCGCCCTCCCAGGGCACGTGCCCCGCCAGCATCTCGAAGAGCATGATGCCGAGCGCGTATACGTCGGTGCGGGCGTCGCCCCGCTTGCCCTGGATCTGCTCCGGCGCCATGTAGTCGGGTGTGCCCATCGCCGACGTCAGCCATCGCCAGGTGAGCCGCCGCGCGCCCGACAGCAGGGCGATGCCGAAGTCGGTGACCACGACCCGGCCGTCCGGGGTGATCAGGATGTTCTCGGGCTTGAGGTCGCGGTGGTTTACCCCCTGCTTGTGGGCGTAGTCCATGGCGGCAGCGATCTGCTCGGCGACGTCGATGGCGCGGGCGGTGGGCAGCTTCTTCTCCCGGCTGAGCAGGTCGCGGAGGGTCTCGCCGTCGACGTACTCCATGACCAGGTAGGGCCGGCTACGGTGGGCGCCAAGGTCGTACGACTTCTGGATCCCGGGGTGGTCGAGCCGCTTGGCGATCTCCAGCTCGCGCCGGAACCGGTCGAACGACTGGGTGTCGCCCAGGATGGCGTCGTGGGGCAGCTTGAGCACGACCTCGCGACCCTCCGGGTCGACGGCTCGGTAGACGTCCGCGAAGGCGCCGTGGCCGATCGCCTCGTTGACCCGGAAGTCGTCGAGCTTGGTCCCCGGCTGAATCGCCACGCTCAAGGGTACGTTCCCGCCGACATCAGCTGAAGAACCTGCGCCAGCCGCCCTGCGCCGGGGGCGCCACCCCAGCGCTGACGACACGGACCATCAGGCCGCTGATGTTGTCCTCTCCGCCCCGCTCCCAGGCCAGCTCGGCGAGCTGGTCGCAGGCGCCCTGCAGGTCACCCGCGGTGAGCCCATCGCGGATCTCGGCGACCTCCAGCTTGCCCCACATTCCGTCGGAACAAAGAAGGAAGGTGTCGCCATCCTCGAGCACCTCCTTGCGGACATCGGTGCGGGTCAGGAGATCGTTGCCCAGCGACCGGGTGAGGGCGTGGCGGGCGGGGTGCTCGGCGGCCTGCTCGGCGGTGATGATCCGCATTCGCAGCATCTCCATCACCTGGGTGTGGTCGGTGGTGAGGATCTCGACATCGCCGCCGCGCAGCCGGTAGCCGCGGCAGTCGCCGACGTGGCCCAGGTGGGCCTCCCCGGGACTGAGCACCAGCGCGCTCATCGTGGTCTGCATCTTGCCGCTGCCCTGGCCGGCCAGGGCGGCGTCGAAGATGCCGCGGTTGGCCGCCTCGAAGGCGGTGCGGATCAGCTTGGCCGGCCGCACCTCAGCCCCGGGCCGGTGGCCGCGGGCGTGGTCGAGGAGGATCTCCACCGCCATCTGGCTGGCGACGTCGCCGCCACCGTAGGCCCCGAGTCCGTCGGCGACGGCGAATACCAGGCCGACGCCGGCTTCGTCGCCCTTGTCCGAGAAGGGCGCGCCGATGCGACCCCAGCCGAGGGCATCCTCGTTTTGGGGCCGCACCGGGCCGGTCTCGCTACGGCTGGCAAGGTCCACCGCCAGCCCTGATGCTCTTGCGGTTGGAATGGTTGGCAGCGTACCTCCTGCGGTTGGTGTCATCGCGGCGGTGCCCATACGTGGTTCGAGGCGCCAAGCCGGGGCTCAGCGCCTCGAAGTCCCGTACCTAGTCGACTACGCGGGGAAGGCTCCTCCTTCGGCCGCGGAGACCGCCGGGGCGGACTCGGGCTCCTCCTCGCTCACCGGCTTGCCGGGGTGCTCGGAGTGGAGAATCGGCTGCTTGCGGACGGCCGAGTTGACGACCATCCAGATGACCCCGGCCACGATCCAGGCGCCAACAATGCCAAGGGCGATGATCGTGTCGGTGGCGGTGCTGCCGCCGGAGGTGATGTTGAAGTACATGATCGCGAACAGCATCGCCAGGTTCGCCACCAGGCCCAGCCCGGGCACCACGTAGTGCTTGATCACATGACGATCATGACGACTGGCGAAGGCGATGATGCAGATCAGGTTGGTCATGCCGTACACCAGGAAGGTCCCGGTGTTGGACGCCAGCGTGATCTGGGTGAGGTTGTCGATGCTGAGCACGCCATATGCGCCAATCACCGCCGAGACCAGGGCCAGGATCAGGACGCCGAAGTGCGGGGTCGCAAACCTGCCGTGGAGCATTCCCAGGATGCTGGGCATCTCCTTGTCCCTGCCCATCACGTAGGTGATGCGCACGCCGGTGTTGAGGCATGCCAGGGTGGTGCCGATCAACGCGATCAGCACCGTCGCGGCCAGGATCGTGGTGAGGATCAGGCCAGTTCCGCCCAGCATCGTGTTCCCGATCTGCGTGATCATGTCGCCGACCGGGGCGGCGGACGCTGCCAGGGATGAATAGCCGGTGGCCGTCGCGCCGGCAACGGTCGAAGAGAGACCGTCATTGACCATGTAGTTGGCGGCGAAGTACTCGATCACGTAGGCCACCGCGCCCTGGATCGCCAGGGAGAGCAGGATGGCGCGGCGGACATCCCGCTTGGGGTTCTTGGCCTCAGCGCCAAGCGCCGTGACCGACTCGAACCCGACCAGTAGCAGGATGGCGATGGTGCCCTGCATGAAGACGTTGGTCAGGTTGTGCGGCAGCACCACCGAGAAGGGGTTGGGGTGCGCATAGGCCAGGTCCGGGTGGGTGACGCGGAAGACGATCGCCAGGACCGAGAAGGCCAGCAGTGCCGTCAGCTGGATGACGTTGATGATGATCGCCGTCATCGTTGAGCCGCTGATTCCCCTGAAGGCGATGTAGCCCGTCACGGCGGCGAAGATCACCACCGGGATGATCGACTGCCAGGTGTTCAGGGTGATGTTGAAGAGGCTGAGGATGAAGACCGTGAGGACGCCGGTGAAGGCGACCATGATCCCGGGGTAGATCCAGTAGTAGAGATGGGATACCCAGCCCACCGCGAACTTGCTCAGGCGGGCGAACTGGAAGTGCGCCTTCTTTTCCTTTTCGAGGAAGGCAGCCTCAGCGAAGAAGTACGAGGAGCCGGCACCAGCCTGCGGGTAGGCATTGGCGAGCTCCGAGTAGGCGTACGCCGTCAGGAAGGCGAGCACCAATACGAATAGAAGGCCAGGGAGCATGTCACTGGCCGTGGTGTTGCCACCTGCGGTCTGTGCCGCCTGCAGCTGGAACGTCGTCCAGAGGAACGCTCCAGGGGCGATCAGCGCCATGGCGTTGATCGTCAGACCCGTCAGGCTGAGGGTCTTCTTCATTTCGGTAGGCGCGTTGGTAGCCAAGTTTGTCCTCCATCCAACCCATCCGCCCAGGGGACGTGAGGGAATCCGTTAGATGGGCACAAACATACGGAGGCCCCGCTCTCATCTCATGGTGCAGCCGTGAGGACTTTGACCGCCCGGTTTTGTGTGGAGCACACAAAAGAACGAGCGAACCAAACTCGGGACGCGGAACCCGTCGGAGCGGGTTACCCCTCCTCGCGGGGGTCGTAGTCGAGGTGCCTCACGATCTCCTCCCCGATCGCCGCGGCCCCCGGCGCCGGCCGGGCCATCACCACCAGCTCGACCACCAGGTCGTGGTCACCGAATCGCAGCACCTGGGCGCCTTCGATCGCGTGCTCGCCGACCTGGCTGGTGAACAGGAGGACGCAGCGATCGCCGTTGTCGAGGCTCTCCACGTAGCTGAAATCGCGGTAGACCTTCTCGAAGGCGATCTTGAGGATGCCCATGACCCGCTCCCGGCCGACCACGTCGGCAGTTCCGAAGGCCGGCCCCCGGAAGTGGACCTCCTGGTCCAGCGCCGCCGCCAGGGCGTCCATGTCGCCGGCCTCAGCGGCCAGCCGGAATGCGTCTCTGCCCATCTCGAATCTCCATTTGGCGCGAACTCGCCAAAGCCTACGTCAATGCGGCAAGAGCGAATTTGGTGTCCTAACTACAAGTCATAGAATCCCAGCGGGCCAAATTTGTGTGTTCAACACAAAGAAACAACCGTCTAGCCGTATAGACTCACCCCCATGACGCAAGTTCGCGTAGTTCAACCACCCGAAGAGTCTTCCCTTCGTGAGCTCCTCTTCCTCCAGCGTCTCAGCAAGGCGGCGGCCTCCACGATTGAGCCCGACGCCCTTCTCGACCTGATCATCAACGAGACCACCGGCGCAATGCAGGTCGAGGTCTGCTCCCTCTACCTCTACAACACCGCCGAGGACGACCTGGTCCTGACCGCGACCAACGGCCTCGACAGCCAGAACGTGGGCAAGGCGCGGATGAAGCTCGGCGACGGCGTGACCGGCTGGGTGGCGCTGCACCGGCAGCCGCTGGTGGTCCCCGACGTGACCCAGGAGCCGCGCTTCCAGTGGATCCGCGGCGTGGACCAGAAGCGGCTCACGGCGATGCTGTCGGTGCCGATCCTCGCGGGGTCGCGGATGGTGGGCGTGGTCAACGTCCAGTCGGAGGATCGGCGCGAGTTCGAGAAGGCTGACATCGATTTCCTGGCCGCCATCGCCGGCCAGGTGGCCGGCATCCTCGAGCGGAGCGAGATGCACCGTCGACTGGAGGCGCAGCTGGAGGAGATCCGCGGCTCCCAGGCGATCCATGAGCGCTTCACCTCGTTGGCGCTGTCGGGCGCCGGACCCGGCGCCATCCTCGAAGCCATTGCCACCCTACGCGGGGCCCGCGTCGAGCTCTTCGACCCTGCCGGTTTCCGCTTCGAACGCGCCGGCAAGGCGGGCAAGAACGAGGCGCTGGGGATCAGCCGGATCGAGATCCCCACCTCGATCTCGGCGTCGAGCTCGGGGGAGCCCATCGAGATCACCGCCGGGCGGCCACCGCGCGACCTGACGCTGACCCCGATCCGCGCCGGCGACGAGCTGCTGGGCGTGCTCGCGGCTGACGCCTCCCCGGTCGAGCACCCCAACCGGCGGCGGGCCCTGGAGCACGGCGCCACGGTCCTGGCCCTGGAGCTGGCCAAGGAACGGGCCGCGGCCGAGGTCGAGCGGCGGCTCCGCGGCGACCTCGTCGAAGAGCTGCTCGGCCACGCGCTGGAGCGCGACGAATACGCGCGGCTCGCCGACCAGGCCGAGCGTCTGGGCTACCGCGTCTCCGCCAAGTCGTGGGTGATGGTGGTCGAGCCGGACGACGAGGCCGCCGCCCAGGCGCTGGAGTCAGGTAGCCTCCAGGACAGGCTCCACCGCCTGGTCTCCGACCTCGTGACCCGGCGCTTCAGCCAGTCCCTGGTGGTCACGCGTTCGGCCTCGCTGGTGCTGGTGATACCGGTGGCCGAGGCCGAGGACGATGCTCCGCCAGCCGCCGGCGAGCTGCGCACCCTCGAAGTCTTCGGTGACCTCATCCTGCAGACAATCCACCGCGTCGTTCGCGACGGCACCTTCTCCCTGGGCATCGGCAACGCCACCCAGGACGTCTACGAGCTGCCCCGTTCCCACGACGAGGCCCGCCAGTCGTTGCGCCTGGCGCGGCGTGGCGGCGCCCTCCGGCAGGTCGCCTCGTACCGCAACCTGGGCGCCTTCCGGCTACTGCTGGAGGTACAGAACCCGCTGGCGCTGGCGCGGTTCGTCGAGGAGACGCTCGGTCCCCTGGTGCGCTACCAGGAGGGACGGCGCACGCCCTTGATCGAGACCCTCGAGCGCCTCTCCGCGGAGCACTGGAACCGGCGCGCGGCGGCACGGGTGCTCCACCTCCACGTCAACTCGCTCGCCTACCGCATCCAGCGCATCGAGTCGCTGCTGGGCGTGTCCCTGGAGGATGCGGAGACCCGGGTGGCGTTGAGCATCGCCCTGCGCGCCCGCTCCCTGCTGCCCGACTAGGCACGGCCCGCAGGCCCGCGCCACGCGGCCAGGCTCCGATCGACCGTAGCATCAGGTCGATGGAAACGCGGCGCTTCGGCCGGTCCAACTGGGACCTGCCCGTCATCGGGCTCGGCACCTGGAAGGTCTTCGACACCGACGACGTAGACGGCCCAGGCCGGGTGGTGGAGAGCCTTTTCGCCGAGGGCGGCCGGGTGGTCGACACCTCCCCGATGTACGGCCGGGCCGAGGCGGCTCTCGCCGGCGCGCTGCGCGGCCGCCGACAGGACGCGGTGGTCGCCACCAAGGTCTGGACCCCCTCCGTGGAGGAGGGCCGCGCCCAGTACGCCCGCCAGCTGCGCTGGTTCGACGGCCACGTGGAGCTGGAGCAGGTCCACAACCTCGTCGCCTGGCGGCTCCACCTCGAGTGGATGGAGAGCGAGCGGGACGCCGGCCGGATCAGGCTCCTGGGCGCGACCCACTACCTGCCCTCGGCCTTCCCCGACCTCGCCCAGGTGATGCGAACGGGCCGCATCGACGCCATCCAGGTCCCGTATAACCCCGACGAGCGCGAGGTCGAGGCCGAGATCCTCCCGCTGGCCGCCGAGCTTGACCTCGGCGTGGTGGTGATGCGGCCGCTGGGCGCCGGGGGGCTGGGGCCCGGCCCTGAGCCCGCAGCTCTCGCCGAGCTGGGCGTGCAGACCTGGGCCGAGGCGGTCCTCAAGTGGGCCCTGAGCGACGAGAGGGTCCACGTCCTCATCCCCGCGACCAGCAACCCGGAGCACGCCGCCACCAATGCTCGGGCCGGCAAGCCTCCCTACCTCACGCCAGATCAGCGCCGCCTGGTCGAGGACCTCTGGGCCCGGCGCAGCTGACGCAGTTGGCGTTCAACTAACGGGAATCCCACCACCCCGGTGTCACAATCCGAAGATCGGTGGTGCTTACAGAGACATGGAGGCTGAGGCAGTCGGGGTGAACGTCATCCCTGCCAGGAGTCGACAGGACGCAGCTGTCGACGATCGTCAGCGGACCGGCAACCGGCTGCCGGAAGCCTTCGAACGGCTCTTTGTCGCCGAATACCCCAGGGTGGTGGCGATCGCCAACCGCGTGCTGGCCAACCGGCACGAGGCGGAGGAGGTGGCCCAGGAGGTCTTCCTCTCGTTCCATCGCCACCACGACCCCGAAGCTCATTACGCCGCGGCCTGGCTCCACCGGGCCGCCTGGCACTCCGCGCTCAACGTCATCCGCGGCAACCGACGCCGCGTACGGCGTGAGGAGGTGACTGCGCCCGCCTCCGACGAGCAGGTCGCGGATCCCCAGGCGATCCTGGAGCAGAGCGAGGAGCGCCAGATGGTGCGTGAGGCCATGCGCCGCCTGCCCAAGAAGAGCTCGGCGGTACTGGCCCTGCGCTACAGCGGGCTCAGCTATGCCGAGGTTGCCAGCGCCCTGGGAGTGTCTATCGGCCAGGTAGGGACCCTGCTGCGTCGAGCCGAACAGAGATTGCGCACGGAGGTCACCAATGCGACACCTTAGCGATGGAACCCTGCGACGGATGCAGGACGAGCCCCTCAGCACCACCGGGGCGGAGAAGGATCACTACCAGGAATGCGCGGCTTGCCGCGAGAAGGCGATGGCCATCGCCGCCGAGGCCGAACGCGCCGGCATGCTGATGGCGGTACCCGAGAGCGGGGTCGACACCCAGGCCGCTTTGCAGCGGCTGCGCCGCGACGCCGATGGCTCGAAAGCCTACCGGCGCACGCCCTGGAACCGGCTCGCCGCGGTCTTCGGCTCCGGCGGCAGCCGCGCGGCCCGGCCGGCGGCCGCCCTCGCGCTGGCCACCGCCATGCTGGTCGCCCTGGTGGCAACCGGCGTGGCCGAGAACTTTGTCAAGGTCTTCGAGCCGCAGCAGTTCCAGGCGGTCCAGGTCCAGCCCAGCGACCTCAAGGGGCTGCCAGACCTGAGCCAGTTTGGCGACATGAAGTTCACCAAGGCACCCAAGTTCACCCCCGCGGCGGACGCTGCCGCGGCCCAGGCCGCATCGGGCCTGACCCTAAAAGCACCCAGCGACGCTTCGGTCCCCGACCGTGCCAAGGGCACGCCGCAGTACCTGACGATGTCGCAGCTGCAGGCATCGTTCACCTTCAGCGCCGCCAAGGCCCAGGGCTGGGCCACGGCCAACCACAAGACCCTGCCGGCGATGCCGGCCGGGCTTGACGGCAGCACCCTGACGGTCACCGCGGGCCCCGGCATCGTCGCCGTCTACGGCGCCTCCAGTGACGCCATCAGCCGCGGGGCGGGTGTGGCCAACCAGGGGAGTAGCGCAGCCACACGGGTTCCAGCCTCCGGCACCGCTGACCCCGGCGCGGTGAAGCCGGGCGCTCCTGCCAACGCCGACCCCGGCGCCGGCATCCTCTCCGGGACCAGTATCCCGACCATGGGCGTCGTCGAGATGACCACCCCGGTGGTCAGCTCCAACGGCGCCTCGGTGACGGCGATCGAGGACTACCTCCTCTCACTGCCCGGGTTCCCAGCCGACCTGGCCGCCCAGATCCGGGCCATCGGCGACCCGTCGACGACCTTGCCGATCCCGGTTCCCACCGGCCAGCAGAGTCACCAGGTCGACATCAACGGCGCCAAGGGCCTGTTCGTTGGCGACTCCACCGGGCTGGGCAGTGGCGTGGTCTGGACCAAGGACGGTGTCCTCTACGCCACCGTCGGGACCATGACCGAGAGTGAGGTCACCGGGGTAGCCAGGTCGCTGCACTGAGCCAGGACGACAGGGTGATGCCAGACGAGGCACGGTCCGCGGGGAGCCCCCCATTCCCCGCCGGATCCGTGGCCGTGGCGGGAGTCCCGTCCCGCCGGGTCCACGACCCTGGTCTCACCGAGGAGGCCGCAGCCGCGGCCTCCTCGGCTTTGCACACCGTCGGCCTCAGCAAGCGCTACGGCGACGTCGAGGCGCTGGTCGACCTCTCCATGACGGTGCCCCGGGGCGAGGTCTTCGGCTTTCTCGGCCCCAACGGCGCCGGCAAGACCACGTCGGTCAAGCT
Source organism: Candidatus Dormiibacterota bacterium (assembly GCA_035938265.1). Lineage (GTDB taxonomy): Bacteria > Chloroflexota > Dormibacteria > DASZGP01 > DASZGP01 > DASZHA01. The sequence continues at coordinate 33,399 of DASZHA010000058.1, read as the reverse complement.
GCTGCTAGGCCTGGCCCGGCCCACCTCCGGCCAGGCCTGGGTCCTGGGCGCGCCACTCGGCGACCAGAGCACCCGGCGGCATATCGGCTACCTGCCCGAGCTGTTCCGCTACCAGGGCTGGCTGCAGGCCGCCGAGGTCCTCAAGCTCCACTGCGAGCTGGCCCAGCTGCCGCGCCACACCTGGAAGCACGAGATTGAGTACGCGCTCAGCACCGTCGGCCTCAGTGACCGCGCCGACGACCGTGTCGCCAACTTCTCCAAAGGCATGCAGCAGCGGCTCGGCCTGGGTGTGGCGCTGCTGGGCAGCCCCCACATGGTCTTCCTCGACGAGCCGACCTCGGCACTGGACCCGGTTGGTCGCCGCGACGTGCGCGAGATCATCCGGCACCTGAAGGCGCGGGGCACCACCGTATTCCTCAACTCCCACCTGCTGACCGAGGTCGAGGCCGTCTGCGACCGGGTGGCGATCGTCGACCACGGCAGCGTCATCGCCACTGGCACCCTCGACGACCTCCTGGCCAGCAGGGTCGGCGTCCGCCTCCGGGTCAGCGGGCTGGACGCGGCGGGCATCCAGGCGCTGTCGCGCTTCGGCGCCGTCAGCGAGGCCGACGGCTGGCTCTCGATCGAGGGCGCTGGCCCCGAGGTCGTCCCCGACATCGTCGCGGAGGCGGTTTCCCGCGGCGCCCGCGTCTATGCCGTCGAGCCGCGGCACGAGAGCCTCGAGGACCGCTTCATGGAGCTGCTCGGCGGCGACGCCGTGGAACTCGAGGCCTGATGGACACCGCCCTGCTCGGCAACGGCCTGCTGGGTCTGCAGCCCCGGGTCATCTGGGCGATCATGCGATTGACCCTCCGCGAGACCTCGCGGCGCAAGCTGCTGCTGGCTCTGCTGGGCCTGACCATCGTGGTCATCGGCGTCACCCTCTTCGGCATCTACAAACTGACCACCATCACCGGCCCCAACGAGCAGCCGCTGACGCCGCTGGAGCTGAAGACCGTGGTCTCCCAGATCCTTATCCTGATCATGTTCATGTTCAGCTTCGTGCTGGCTTTGAGCGCCGTCTTCGTCGCCGCCCCGATGATCTCGGGCGACGTGGAGTCGGGGATCTCGCTGGCGATCCTGACCCGCCCCCTGAGCCGCGCCGACGTGGTGCTGGGCAAGTGGCTCGGCCTGGTGGCGCTGGTCTCCACCTACATCGCGGGCACGGTGGCGATCGAGCTCATCGGCGTCAAGCTGATCACCGACTACCAGCCCCCCAGCCCGGTGTTCACCATCCTCTTCCTGATCGCCGAGACCGTGGTGCTGATGACGCTGGCGCTTCTGATCAGCACCCGGCTGTCGGGGATGACCGGCGGCGTCATAGCTCTGGGCGCGTACGGCATCTCGTGGCTCGGCGGCATCGCCGGCGCCGTCGGGGCGGCGTTTCAGAACAGCACCATCACCCACATCGGCACCACCACCCAGCTCCTCCTCCCCACCGACGGCCTCTGGCGCGGCGCCGTCTACAGCATGGAGCCGGCCGCGATCATCACCATCGCGCGGGCCGCCGGCGCCGCCGGCCGGGCAGCCAGCGCCAACCCCTTCCTGGAGCTCAACCCTCCCCCACTCACCTACCTGCTCTGGTGCGCCGGCTGGCTCGTCGCGATGCTGGCGCTTACCGTCTACAGCTTCCACCGCCGCGAAATCTGACCCTACAGGGCTGGCTACAGCCCAGGTAGCTCACCAGAGAGCCAGAACAACGCGGAGCGCTGATGGAGAGCCCGCCCTAGGTCTGGAGACAGGCAACCGAAGCTAACTTGCTTAAGGGCTGACCAAGAGTTGCAGCGCAGGCACCTTCTGCCTCTGGGTCTGCTGTTGAGCGGACGCAGGGGTGACCCGTCTCGCGTGTCCCCGGTGGCGTGAATCCTACAAATGCTCCACGGCCACCCGACAACAACGGAGCTGCTGAAGGAATCGCTAAGGACACCATCAGCGGGAACCGGGGTCGCCAGCCGGGGACACGCGAGACGGGTCACCCCCACGTATGCCCGCCAGCATCGGCCCAGTCTTTTGGCATAATTCCCGGTCGTGCGGTCCGCACGATCGAGCTACGTCGCGGATCGTGGAAGGGCCACAAGCGTGCAGTTGGTTCCGCCGTGTAGCCTCGCTTGGTGCGCGGCGGGGTTTCCCGGTTTTCTGCGCCCCACAGCCCTTGAGTGACCGGCATACGCCGGAGTTAGAGATGGAGATGGAGGATTCCGATGGGTAAGGCTAAGACCGGCGCGGTTGCATCGAGCACCCTGGCCGAGACGATCCGTAAGGCAAAGGCGGCGGGTGCCCTGATGGTCGACGTCCGGTTCACCGACCTTCCCGGGTCGACCCAGCACTTCTCGGTGCCGGTCGACGAGTTCACCCCCGACCTCGACAAGGAGGGCCTCGGCTTCGACGGCTCGTCGATTCGCGGCTTCCAGGCCATCAACGAGTCGGACATGCTCCTGCTCCCCGACTCGACCACCGCGTACATGGACCCTGTCCTGCAGGTCCCCACCCTGGTCATCCACTGCGACATCTTCGACCCCATCACCCGCGAGCCCTACAGCCGCGACCCGCGCTACATCGCGACCAAGGCCGAGGCCTATCTGCAGAAGTCGAAGGTGGCCGACACTGCCTACTTTGGCCCCGAGGCCGAGTTCTACATCTTCAACAGCCTGACCTTCGACCAGAACGCGCACAGCGGCTACTACTTCATCGACTCCGACGAGGGCATCTGGAACAGCGGCATCGACGGCGGCGAGCCCAACCTTGGCATGCGCCCGCGCCATAAGGAGGGCTACTTCCCGGTGCCGCCGGTTGACAAGCTGCAGGACTTCCGCAGCGAGCTGACTCTGCGACTGATCGACGCCGGACTCGGCGTCGAGGTCCAGCACCACGAGGTCGGCACCGCCGGCCAGGCCGAGATCGACCTGAAGTTCACCACCCTCAAGCAGATGGCGGACAACATGCAGGTCTATAAGTACGTGATCAAGAACTTCGCCGCCTCGCGCGGCTACGTTGCGAACTTCATGCCCAAGCCTCTGTTCATGGACAACGGCAGTGGGATGCACGTGCACCAGAGCCTCTGGAAGGCGGGCAAGCCGCTCTTCTCCGGCAACGGCTACGGCGGCATCAGCGACCTGGCTCGCTTCTACATCGGTGGCATCCTCAAGCACGCCCCCGCGCTGCTGGCCTTCGCCGCGCCCACCACCAACAGCTATCGCCGCCTGGTACCGGGCTACGAGGCGCCCATCAACCTTGTGTACTCCAAGCGCAACCGGTCGGCCTGCGTCCGCATCCCGATGTACAGCACCAACCCCAAGGCCAAGCGCATCGAGTTCCGGTGTCCTGACCCGTCGGCCAACCCCTACCTGGCCTTCAGCTCGATGTTGATGGCTGGCCTCGACGGGATCAAGAACAAGATCGAGCCACCGGCGCCCGTGGACGCTGACATCTACGAGCTCAGCCCCAAGGAGAAGGCCAAGATCAAGGGCACCCCGGGCACGCTTGGCGAGTCCCTAGCGGCGCTGGACAAGGACCGTGGCTTCCTGCTGGAGGGTGGTGTCTTCACCGCCGACCTGATCGACACCTGGATCGATTACAAGCAGGAGAACGAGATCGAGCCCGTGGCGCTGCGGCCGCACCCCTGGGAGTTCTACCTCTACTCCGACATCTAGGCTTCCACCGCCGCCTCGAGGGCGTGTTCTCGTAGCTGGCACTAATGTCCCGGGTTCCTGATCGGCTGGCCAGCCGAGGATTGTGAGACAAAATACCTAGACGGCCCGCATAAAAAGGTGCAATGTACGGGGTACACAAGCGGATTCTCACGTCGAGGGGGGGGAAGGAGTCAGTGTTGTGGCTTGGGTCATCTTGTCGGTGGTAATAGCCTTCTTTGCCGGCGTGACGTTCACGCTGGTCGTTCTCAGCTTCGGCCGGGCCGCGAGCATGGGCGACGAGATGCGTTTTAGGGAGCAGGACTCGGCCTGAAGTAGGCAGAGGGACCGGGCGACCAGCCCCGGACCGTCACCGCCAAGCGGGTATCCTCTAGCGCCGCCAGGAGGTCGGCGCCGTGGGAATCGACGACATCAGGACCGTTTGCGTGGTCGGATCCGGCACGATGGGATCGCAGATCGCCCAGCAGACGGCGCTGGCCGGGTACGACGTCTGGCTCACCGATGTCAGCGACGAGCAGCTGCAACGGGCTGTCGACAGCAACCGCAAGCTGCTGACCAGGCGCGTCGAGAAGGGTCAGCTGGCGGAGGCCGACGCCGTCGCCGCGCTGGAGCGGGTCCGCACCACTACCTCACTGAAGGAGGCCGCTGGTGCCGCCGACTTCGTCTTCGAGGCGATCGTGGAGAAGCTGCCGCCCAAACGCGAGCTCTTCACCCGGCTGGACTCTGCCGCACCTGGGCACGCCATCCTGGCGACCAACTCGTCGACCATCCCCATCTCCAAGCTGGCCGACGCCACCCAGCGGCCTGACCGCTGCTGCAACACCCACTTCTTCCACCCGGTGCTGGTGATGCAGCTCTGTGAGGTGGTCAAGGGCCCCCAGACGTCCGACGAGACGGTCGCGACGACGATGGCGTTGATCCAGCGCATCGGCCGCGTTCCCGTGCTGATCGAGAAGGAGATCGACGGGTTCGTCGTCAACCGCATCCTCCACGCGGCCTCCCAGGAGGCGATGCGGCTCTACGAGGGCGGCTACGCCGACTTCGCCAGCATTGACCTCGCCGTCGAGAAGGGACTCAACTGGCCCATGGGGCCATTCAAGCTGGCCGACTTCAGTGGCATCGACGTCACCTACAACGCGCGCCGTGAGAAGTTCGAGGCCAGCGGCGACGAGCGCGAGAAACCCCCAGATTTCCTGGCCCGGATGGTCGACGCCGGGCGCCTGGGGCGCAAGACGGGCAAGGGTTTCTACGACTACGGCTCCGATAGCCCGGTGCCTGCGGAGGACCCCCGAAAGCTTTAGTCTGGCCCTAGTGCACGCGTCTAGGCGACCTCTCCCTCCGCGGCCGGCTCGGCGATGACGTCGAGGGGCTGCGCCGCCGGCTGAGCGCGAACCTCGCCTGCCTCCGTCGTCGCCTCACCGCCGCGCGCCCCGGGCCGGCGCAGCGAGCGGGCGGTGACGATCAGGGCAACCGCGACGATGATGATCCCGCCACCAATGATGGTGGGAGCGGTCAGGGGCTCACCCAGGACCAGGAAGCCGAGAACAACCGCCACCGCCGGGTTGACGTAGGCGTACGTCCCCACGATCGACGGGCGGCTGGTCTTCAGCAGCCACACGTATGACGTGAAGGCGACGATCGAGCCGAAGAACACGAGGTAGGCCAGGGCCAGGACCGAGCGCGCCGACAAGGCGCTGAGGTGGACCTGGCCCAGCTCACCGGACGCCACCGCAGCCACCGCCAGCACCGCCGAGCCGCATAGCATCTCGAGGCTGGTGGCGACCAGCGGCCTTCGCGGCAACGGCGCCCGACGCGCGTAGATCGAGCCCGAGGCCCACAGGATCGCGGCCATCAGGACAGCGGCAACGCCGATGATGCCGTTGCCGGCGCCTGACGGTCGCGCCAGCACCGCCACGCCGATCAGCCCGATTACGACGCCCACAACCACCGGCCAGGTGAGCCTCTCATCGCCGAAGAAGTGCGACAGCACCACCATCCACAGCGGGACTGTCGCTACCAGGAGCGCGGCCAGGCCGGAGGAGATGAACTGCTCCCCCCAGCTGACCAGGCCATTGCCACCCGCCAGCAGCAGCCCGCCCACGATCAGTGCCGCCAGCCACTGGCGCCGACCCGGCCGGTCGCTGCCATCCGGATCGCCGCGCCGGATCGCGAACACATACATCAGCGCCCCCGCGAGGGCGAACCGCACCGCCGCCATCAGGAATGGCGGCATCGTCTCGATTGCGATGCGGATGCCGAGGTACGTCGATCCCCAGATGACGTACAGGGCGAGCAGCGGCGCCACCAGGGTGATCAGCCGGCCACGAAAACGCTCCATCTACGGAGTTTAGGAACGCGGACGACCCCGCCCGCCTTCCCTATTGGATCAGCTGGGCCACCACGTACTGCGGCTGAATGTTCTCGGGCGTTGGGTTATAAGGCTCCCTTGCCGGGCCGCCGTAGCGGGTGGTAACGCGCAAGCCCTGGCGCTCCAGCGACAGGTCCAGCTCGCGGGGAAAGATGAATGCCAGCGTCATCTCATCCTCCCACGCAGCCAGCTCGCGACCCTCATCCGCCGTCGAAACTCGATGGCGAAATCGGTTGTGCATGACCTGGCGGCCGAGGTCGACGCTGCGCATGATCTCCCGTCGCACGCGGACCTTGCCCTCGCCGTCCCTCCCGTCGATGTCGTGCTCCATGTCCACCTCCCAGTCGGCGGAGGTCACCAGGCGTGCGGGGTCCGGGGTGAACACCTCCAAGGCAAAGGCGCCACTGGGAGCCAGGTGCTCGCGCACCGCGTCGAGCGCATCCTGCCGTTCGTGCGGCTGGCTGAACATCAAAAAAGTGTTGAAGGGCAGGCAGACGAACCGATAGAGACGGTCCAGGCGCAGCCTCCGGAGGTCCTGCTCGACCGGCTCAACCCGCCCTGCCACCGCCGCTGGCTCATCGTCAAGCCGGCGCCGCAGCAGCTCGACCATGTCGGCGGAACTGTCGACGGCGGTGACGCGGAAGCCGGCCCGCGCCAGCGGCAGTGTGATTCGCCCCGACCCCGATCCCAGCTCCAGGACGGCGCCGCCCGGACCTGCCCACTCCCTGGCCAGGGCCTCGTAGAACTCGATGTCCTCGGTCCGCCAGCCGTAGGCGGCGTCGTACCAACGGGCCGCGTCGCCGCTGAAGTAGGCAGCGTTCTCGGGCGGCGGCCCGCCCTGGCTCAGGTTACCGAGAAGAGCCGGGTCACGCGGTTGAGCGTGTCCACCCGCCACATGCCGCCGATCTTGAGCTTGCCGTTGATGATCGCCTTGACCACGTTGCGGCCGTTCTCGTCGAAGTAGTTGGGCATCCCCATGGGCCCGGTCTTGACCAGGTTGAGCGCCATCACGATGTCCGAGTCGGCCTTGATGCTGACCGCCGGACGACCCCGCTTGCCGTTGCGGACGACCAGGTCGTCGCCGGCGAAGGTCAGCGTCAGGGCCTCGTCGATGTCGGGCACCTCGATCGAGACGCTGGTGCCGCTGAGCTTGTGGAAGTCGTCCCAGCGCTCGGGGTTCTGCTCGATGTTGGCGGTGATCAGCCCGGCGAGCATGGCGGCCATCGGGCTGGCCTCATCCTCGCCGTCGGCGTATACGACCTCGGGGGCGACGTCACTCATGACCGCGCTCATGCCTTGCGCCGATCCGCTCGCCTACGCGGGGACCTCATCGGGGTACTCCACGGCTACCCGGGTGGTGCACTCCGTCATCTCCTGGCTGGCCTTGGTGTAGCGCACGATGGTGGGCAGGTCTCCCCTGAGCTTCAGCTTGCCCTGCATCATCGCCTTGGTGGAGTCCAGCTCCTTCTGGGCAACCTGCTTCCACCGGGTGTAGGGACCGCGGATGACGAAATCGGCCTTCTCCGCTTCGTCCTCGCTGACCACCTTGATGTCGCGCGCCTCGCCGTGCCAGAGGTCCATCCAAATCCCCTTCGTCTCGGGGAAGTTCTTCTCCGGCTCCGCCTCGACGATCAGAGCGACCACGCCCTCCCAGCCCTGCGCGGCCTGCTTGTACACCGCGCTGTTGTTGATCTCGTTCTTGTAGGCGTCCGCCCATTCGTCACTGAAGGCTTTGTAAGCCATCGACACCGCACCTCCTCAGGGGTCAAGTGAACTCGCGTCGCTCAGTCTAAGGCAAATCGCGGGCGCGCCGGAGCGCCCTACCCGAGGCGCTTGAGCCGGAGGACAGGGACGCGGCCGTCGACGCCACGCAGGCGCTTCTTGCCGCCGTCTTGAACGCTGAGGCCGGCCGCATTCCAATCGTGGTCGCTGATGTGCCGCTCGGGTTTGGCGGCGAGGATGCCGCCCGCGGGGGCGATCTCGGTCAACCGCGAGGCGACGTTGACGGTGCGGCCGAAGAAGTCGGCGTAGGCGCGCAGCATCGGCCCATAGGCGACGCCGATGCGGACGGGCGGTAGGCCGCTGGCAGCCGCGGCCTCCAGCAGGTCGGCGGCGACGGCGCCCGCCGTGAGCAGGTCGGGAGCCGTGAACATCACCGCGTCGCCGATGCTCTTGACGATGCGCGCGCTGCGGCCGAGGGTCGCCTCCTCGGCGGCGTGGAGCAGCTTCTCCGCCATCTGCGACACCTCCAGCGCGTTCATTCGGACCGAGGCGCTGGTGAAGCCGACGATGTCGGCGAAGCCCACCGCCTGCTCGATGGTGCCGTCGAGACCGCCGGCCTGGTGCTCCACCTCGAGGATGGTTTCCTCCAGGGCAGAGGCCTCCAGCTGACGACGCAGGATCATCTCCAGCAGCGGGCCCGTGGTGGGCACGGTCAGCTCGATCACCGTCGCCAGGCGCAGCATCATCTCCAGCTCGCTGGCGCCGGCGTCGGCGAAGGGCCGCGTGAAGCGGCGGCGGAAGAGCTCAAGGAAGGCCTCGGCGATCTCATGCGTGGCCCGGCCCACCACCGAAGCCACCTCGACCAGGTCGTCGTCGGAGTACACCGACCTCATCGCCCCCAGCAGCCGGAGGGCATCCATCTCGCTGTCGGTGTAGACCGGCTCGTCAGGCTCGCCCGGCGCCGCGCCGAGCGCCCGGGTGAATCGCGCCAGCAGCTCAGGCGGTACCCCGGCGGCGGCGGCCGCCTCTTCCCGGGTGGTGGTGGCCGGGCGGCCAATCGATCGTTTGAGGACCGTCAATGCCAGCTGGTTGTTGGCGGCCGCCTCGAAGAGCTCCTCGGGGACGGCGCCATGGCGCAGCAGGTAGTCGACCAGCCGGGCGCGCTCCAGGGCGTCGCGGCCCCAGCGCTTGGTTCGGCCCACCTTCTTGGGCTCGCCCAGCAGGCCGGCGCCAGCCCATCCCGTCAGCGCCTGCCGGGAGCGTCCCACCAGCTCGGCGATCTGGCCCAGGGTCATGGCGTCGCTGACCGCGCCCGACGTTGGCGGCTGGGCCAGCACCTGCATCGACCTCGCCAGCAGCGCCGCGCTGACGCTGCTGGCGCCGCTGTAACGCGCCAGTGGCGCGCTCACCTGGGCCATGTCGCGCACCACCTCGCCGGGGATGGCACCGATCATCAGGTCGATCGCGGTCTTGGACAGCTTCTTGCCCGTCAGGCTTCGGCGCGCCCGTCGCGCTGCTTTCTGGGGCGCCCGGGCCACCTGCTTGGCGCCCTCGGCAGGTGCCGCCACCGCCGCCCGGGTGGCGTCGGCCGCCGCGGCCGCCTGCTTGGCCGGCGCCTTGACCGCCGCCCGCGCGCCCCGGGCGGCGCGCGTCGCCGACTTGGGGGCGGCCACTAGCGGAGGGCCGTGATGCCGTCGATGGCGGCCGGGTTCTCCAGCGAGGTCAGGTCCCCTGGGTTCTCACCCAGGTAGGCGGCTCGGATCACGCGACGCATGATCTTGGCGTTGCGGGTCTTGGGCAGGTCCGTCACGGGGTGGACCGCGGCGGGCTTGAGCGACTTGCCCAGGGCGCGGGCCACCTGGGCCTTGAGCTCCTCTTCCAGTCCCGGCCGCGGCTCCTCGCCCGGCCGAAGGATGACGAAGCCCACCAGCTTCTCGCCTTTGAGCTCGTCGGGCACCCCGATCGCGGCCGCCTCCTGGACGGCGGGGTGGGAGACCAGCGCCGACTCGACCTCCGCCGGCCCGATCCGCTTGCCCGCCACTTTGATGGTGTCGTCGGAGCGGCCGAGAATGTACCAGAGGCCGTCGTCGTCCAGCTCGGCGAAGTCGCCGTGGTACCAGAGCCCGGGCCAGCGCGACCAGTACGTCGCGATGTAGCGCTCGGGGTCACGCCAGAATCCTCGCGTCATCCCCGGCCACGGCTGGCGCAGCACCAGCTCCCCCACCTCACCGCGCACCGGGTTGCCCTCGGAGTCGACGACGTCGACCGCCATCCCCGGTACCGGGCCGCTGAAGGCGCATGGCTTGCAGACGGTGTGGAAGTTGCCACCCAGGATGCCTCCCGAGATCTCGGTCCCGCCGGAGTAATTAAGTAGAGGTATACGGCCGCCCCCGATGTTCTGGAAGGCCCACTTCCAGGGGTCGGGGTTCCAGGGCTCGCCGGTGGAGCCGATCATGCGCAGGCTGGACAGGTCGTGGTCCTGGAGGGGCTTCTCGCCAAAGCGCATCAGGGACCGCACCGCCGTCGGGGATATGCCCAGATGGGTGACCTTGTGCTGCTCGACGATGTCCCAGATCCGGTCGGGCCCAGGGTAGTCGGGGCTGCCTTCGTAGGTCACGAAGCTGCCACCCAGGGCCAGCGCGCTCATGATCTCCCAGGGCCCCATCATCCAGCCGATGTCGGTGAACCAGAACATGCGGTCATGCTCGCCGAAGTCCATCGCGTGGGCCATGTCCTGGGCGCCTTTGATGGGGAAGCCGCAGTGGACATGGACGCAGCCCTTGGGCTTGCCCGTCGTCCCCGAGGTGTAGATCAGCATGCAGGGGTCCTCCGACGCCATCGACTCGGTGGCGACCCCTGGGGTCGTGCCCTTGACCGCCTCGTCGTACCAGACATCCCGCCCCTTGACCCATGGCACGTCCCGCCCCGTCCGGCGCACCACCAGCACGTTCTGCACGCTCGGCGCTCCCGCCAGGGCGGCGTCAGCGGTCTCCTTCATCGGCACCACCGACCCCCGCCGCAGAAAGCCGTCGGCGGTGACCAGCAGCTTGGCCTCGCAGTCGGCCAGCCGCACCGCCACCGCGTCCGGGCCGTAGCCACTGAACAGGGGGATGAACACCGCCCCGATCTTCGCCGTGGCCAGGAGCGCAAACACGACCTCTGGGATCATCGGCAGGAAGAGCCCGACGGTGTCGCCACGTTCCACGCCCAGCGCCTTCATCGCCGCCGCCAGCCGAACCACCTCGCGATCGAGGTCGGTGTAGGTGTAGCGCTTGACCTTGCCGTCCTCGTACTCGGAGATCAGCGCCACCGCGTTGGGCCGGTCACGGACCTGCTTGTCGAGGCAGTTGTGGACCAGGTTCAGCCGCCCGCCGGTGAACCAGGTCGTCCATTCGATTCCCCGGCTCGAGTCGCGCACGGCCTTGTACGGCTCATACCACTCGATGCCGATGTCCTCCACCGCCTCCTTCCAGAAGGTGTCGATGTCCTCAGCCCCCTTGCGCACCAGGTCGGCGTAGTCGGCTGCCCCCATCCGGCGCATCAGCGACGCCATCCTGCTCCGCGCCATCTGCTCGGCATTGGGGCGCCAGAAAACGTCTTCGTCCACGGTGCGTAATTCTCTCAGGGCAGGTCGTAGGCGCGCCACGCGATCCGCTGCTCCTCGACGATCGGCGTGTCAAGGTCCCCGCGCGCCGCCTCCTCTTCGCGGGTCAGCTGCTCCACCACCGCGGGCAACGCCTCGGCGATCGACCAGGTCATCGACCACTGGTTGCTGGCCAGCTCGTCCAGCGCGCCGCGCACGGTCCGCTCGCGCTCCCATCTGACCACCGGCAGGTGGCGCACGGTCGCCCCCAGCTCCAGGAACCTGGCCTCGACCTCGGCCGTGTTGAGCCGGTCCGGCGTCACCCGCTCATCGCCCACGATCTCCGAGACCCGGTCCCGGAAGCGACTCCGCAGGCCGCCGCTGGAATCAGCCTCGACCAGGATCACGCCCCCGGGGGCGACCACTCGCACCAGCTCCGTCACCGCGCTGGGCCAGTCACGGACGAGGTGAAAGACGTGGCAGGCAATCCCGGCGTCGAAGCTGTTGTCCGCAAACGGCAGATCGGTGGCGTCGGCGATCCGCGCCGGCACCTGCAGCCCCAGGGCGTCAGCCTTCTCACCCAGCCGCGCCAGCATCGCCTCCGAGATGTCGACGCCGGTCAGGTTCACCCCGCGCGCCGCCAGCGGGAGCGCGATCCGCCCCGTGCCGATGCCGATCTCCAGCACCGGTCCGCGTCCCGCCAGCTCCGGCATCAGGATCTCGGTGACCTGCGCCTGCACCTCCGGCGGCAGCGAGCGCGTGGCGTCATAGAACTCGGCCGCGTTGTCGAAGTTGATCGAGCCACTCACAGGTCAAAAGACTAGATCGCCCGTGGGCTGAGCAGAATCGAGGGCCTGGGACCAGGTGTCAAGTACACTCACCCCAGCACCCTCACAACTCCATATTCGCGTCAGCCTCCTACCCGGCCATGGGCATCAGCCTGTAGCCGTGCCATTAAGGAGGCACAGAACCTTTATTGCCAGACAACAACAAAGTCGCTCTATTTATCGACTTCGACAACATCCGCATCGGGATCCGACAGCATTTCGGTGGTGAGCTCCATCCGCAGAAGCTGATGAACAAGGCCAGCAAGTACGGCCGTGTCGTCACCGCTCGCGCGTATGCCGACTTCACCGGGCATCCGAAGGAGTTTCAGGACCGGCTGCTTTTCGCCGCCGGGATCGAGCCCATTCACGCCCCGAGCAAGATCAGCGGCGGTCGCCGCCAGAGCTCGGCCGACATGCACATGGTTATCGACATGTTCCTGGAAGCCATCGACAACCAGGACGTCGACACCTTCGTCCTGATGACCGGCGACGCCGACTTCGTCCGCATGGTCGCCACCCTCCGCCGCCGTTTCGGCCGGAAGGTGATCGTCAGCGGAGTTCAGAGCACCAGCACATCGCTGGACCTCATGAACGCGGCGGACGCCAGGGACCCGATCACGAGGCAGGACGTCGATATGACCGGTGAGCTGGGTCGCATGACCCGACCGTTGGTCACTCGCGCCGACCTCGATGCCCAGCAGGCAGCCGTGGACCAGGAATCGGCCCGGCCCAAGAAGCGCGGCGGGATACTCGGCGCTCTCTTCAACAAGAAGGAGCCAGCCGCCCCCGCCCCGACCAGCACGCTGCCAGCGGTGACACCCCCGCCAGCCGCCCCGAGGCGACTGCGCGCAACCGAGCTGCAGCGCAGCCGGTCATCGTCACCATCCGGCTCACCCAGGACGCGCGCCACGGCAGGACCGGCCCCGACGGGCGGGCGCCCCGCGGCATCGCCTCGCACCCCGGGCCGCTCCCGCCAACCGCAGGAGCTCCCCCCGGTCGCACCTGGAAGCGAGCCTGACGAATTCGAGAAGAAGCTCATCGTCGAGATCTTCTTGATGCCGCCGGGCCGATCGGGTTTCAACACGATCAAGACCATCGAGGAAGTACTGCGCTCCAAGGCCGGCTCGCTGGGCGGGACCCGTAAGGAGATCCCCACCCGGCTCGACCGGCTGGAGGCCATGGGCCTCTTCAAGCGCGAAATGCGATCCCGCGGCGCCATCCAGGTGCCCACGGGAGAGCTGGTCCTCGATAACCCGCTGGTGCAACGCCTGACAGCCGGTGTCAACCGGCCCGAGGCCAAGCCCCGCCTGCCGCGCTCGCCGCGGCCGGCACGCGGCACGGCCCGCGAGCCGCGCGCAGCCGAAGCAGAGGCAGCCGGTCCAACGGCGGCTCCCGAGGAGCCTGCCAGCGCGATCTCATCGGAGGCCGTAGCGACCGAACAGATGACCACCGAAGCCGCCCCAGAAGGGGTGGTCGAGGTGGAGGCCGAGGTGGCCGCGGCGGAAGCCGAGGAGCCGGCGGCCGCCGCCCCCGCCGAAGCACCAACAACCCCCTTCCGCTGGGTCAGCGGAGCCCCCGCGGTCTCGGAGAAACCCGGCGAGACCGAGGAAACCGCCAAGGCCCCGTCCAAGAGACGGCCGGCCGCGCGGAAGACCACTGGGACCCGGGCCAAGGCCCGCACCTCCCGGTCAACCAAGACTGAAACGACCAGCGACCCTGAACCGGACCCCCAGGCCTCATCGGCCCAGGCGCCCGGGGCGGCGGAAGCGGTCGACGACAAAGAACCATCCCCCGCCTAGCGGGGCCAGGCTGACGCGATAGGAGTTGGAGGGTCGCTACACCGATGCAGGCTGGTTTGGCCTGCTTGGCCGGCGCTTAGGCCGTCCTGGCCTGCCTTGCGGGCCGCTTCGTCGAAATCCGTGACAGCGTCCGGACGATGATGCCTTCCCTAGCCCGCTTCTCCGTCGGACGCACCCGCAGCGTGTCCAGCAGCCATGAGTGGGTCTGCTCCAGCTGGCGGCCGACGCTCTCGCGGGCCACGTCGGTGACCCGGTCCAGGTTGCTTGACCGCATGTAGTTGTTGCCCATCGCCAGGATGTCATCCGGCCCCGGCTGCACCAGCGCCACCTCGCTGCCGGCCTGCTCGACGATGGCGGCCTCGCGGTCCAGGCGGCGGCCGTTGGCGGCCCGGTAGACGTTGCGCAGCCGCTCGTGCCAGCGCTCCCCGGGCAGCGCCGATGAGGTGGGGTTGAGGCAGACAACGATGTCAAGTCCGGCTTGCTTGAGCATGTCGAGGTTGGAGGTCGACCAGCAGCCGCCGTCGACGTAGTCGCGCCCCTCGATCCGCACCGGTCCATAGAACCCGGGGATGGCGCAGGACGCCGCCACCGCGGCAGCCAGGTCGGTGGGGGGCGCCTCCTCGGCCCCGAACGGGACCCGGATGCCGGTGTCGAGGTCGCAGGCCACGATCCAGAGCCGGCGGTGCGGTGCCCACCCCTCGGGTACCACCCGGCGGACCATCTCCTTGATGGGCTCGGTGTCGACGAAGCCGCGGGGAAGCAGCGCCGCCATGGCCACACCCGCGGGCACGCTGCCGGGATTGCGAAGCGCGTCCCACACCAGGCGCGGTGAGCCCAGCGCGGGCTGCCAGCCCTCCCGCCAGCGGAAGGTTGCGCCCCGGGGTCGAGCCATCTGCCCCGGCTGCTCACGCAGCTCCTCGAGGCCCTCGCCGTAGAAGAGCTCGGGGATCTCCTCCGGAGCCGCCCCACCGGCGACCATGGCGGCGATCGCGGCGCCGGCGGAGGTTCCCACGATGTGGTCCGCCCGCCACGGCCGCCAGCCGGTCAGGTCCTCCAGAGCCAGCAGCGCGCCCGTAAGCCATGCTCCGCCGACAAAGCCACCCGCCCCGAGCACCAACCCGACGGTGGGCGCTTTCCTCGCTGGCGCCACCCGCTTTGGCATTTGTCCGGGAGCTTACCCCAGCGCGGGTGTAACGAAAATAGGACTAATGCCCGGTCGGGGCCTCGCCGCCGTTCACGTCGGCCGGGTCTGGGATGTGGGGCATGGCGATTGGCACCAGGTCCTCGGGCCCGACCTTGAGCTCGTGCAGTAGCGCCGGTCGGGGCACCGGGTCAAAGGGGTGAACATCGTTGGCGTTGGGCACCGTCCGCTTGGGCGGGAACACTTCCAGCATCGGCGCCACGTCGTCGTGCTTGCCGAACTGCAGCGGCACCCGCTTGTCGTCCGGCAGCTGGGTGGCCACCATCTGGGCCACGTCGGCGACGTCGATGGGCAGGTTCTGGCTGGTGGCGCCCTCCATCATCATGGTCAGGCAAAAGGGGCAGGCCGTGGCCACCAGGTCGGCATCGACCTCGGCGGCGTGCTGCATCCGCTCGCGGTTGATGCGCTTGCCCAGCGTCTCCTCCATCCACATCCGGCCGCCACCGGCGCCGCAGCAGAAGGCCTGCCGGCCGTGCCGGTGCATCTCGATCTGCTCCAGCCCCTGGATGTGCTCCAGCACCCGGCGGCCAGGTTCGTAGACGCCGTTCCACCGGCCAAGGTAGCAGGGGTCGTGGTAGGTCACGGTCTTGCCCCGCAGGACCGACTCGGCAAGGGGGTCGAGCTTGAGCCGGCCATCGTCGATCAGCGTCTGGATGAACTCGGTGTGGTGGATGACCTCGGCGTCGAAGCCAAACTGGGGGTATTCGTTCTTGAGGGTGTTGAAGCAGTGGGGGCACCCGGTCAGCACCTTCTTGACCTTGTAGTTCTTGAAGGTGGTGATGTTGGCCTCGGCCTGCATCTGGAAGAGGTACTCGTTGCCGATGCGACGGGCCGGGTCGCCGTTGCATGTCTCCTCCTTGCCCAGGATGGCGAAATCGATGTCCGCCGCCTGCAGGATCTTGACGATCGAGGTGGCCACCTTCTGGTTGGCCTCGTCGAAGCTGGCGGCGCAGCCGACGAAGTACAGGTACTCGGCGTCGGGGTGCTCGGCGTAGGTCTGGACGCCCAGGTCCGCGGCCCAGTCGGCCCGGTTCTGGTTGGAGAGCTGGTACGGGTTGCCCGAGGTCTCGATGCTGCGCAGCGCCCCCTCGGCCTGCTTGGGCATCTTCGACTCCTCCAGCACCAGTGACCGGCGCATGTCGGCGATCTTGGGCACGTGCTCGATCAGGACCGGGCACTCGCTCATGCAGGCGCCGCACATCGTGCAGGACCACAGCGTCTCCTCGAGGATGGTGCCGCCGATCAGTGGCTTGTGCTCAGGGTGCTCGGCGTCGACCTGGGCGGCGACCTCGGCCTTCTCCTTCTCCGGCAGCCCCGACAGTCGGATCAGGTCGGGCGCGTGATCGTGGAGGTGGTCGCGCAGGTCCATGATCAGCATCTTTGGCGAGAGCGGCTTGTCGGTCAGGTAGGCGGGGCACTGGTCCTGGCACCGGCCGCACTCGGTGCAGGTGTAGGTGTCGAGCAGGTGCTTCCAGCTGAAGTGCTCGATGCGGCTGGCGCCATAGTGCTCGGCGTTCTCGATGTCGAGCTTGGGCAGCGCCCCGATGGGGTTGAGGTTGCGCAGGAAGATGTTCTCGATGGCCAGGTAGATGTGCTGGTGCTTGGAGGTCGGCAGGTAGGCGAGGAACGCCAGCACCACGACGATGTTGGCCAGCAGCGCGGCGTGGTGGACGAAGTCGGCGCTCTGGGCGTTGACGCCGACGGCGCTGAAGATCGCCGACACCACCTGCGACACCGGCCGCCAGTTGGTGGAGGGGTCGAAGCCGTAGGCCGAGTTGGCATTGAGGTTGAGGCGGCTGCCGGTGACCGACAGCTGCGTCAGCATCACCAGCGCGATGCCGATGAGGATGCGGAAGCCGTCGTCCTCGTGGCTGCCCTTGTAGCGGAGCGGGTGGATGAAGAGCCGGTTGTAGAGCGCCATGCCCACGCCGATGAGGACCAGGACGGCGAAGAGGTCCTGGATCAAGGCGATGAGGCTGTTGACCAGCGGCGGATCGGGCTTGAACCCGGGTAGGGTGGCCTCGGCGAAGACCTGGAAGATCGACGTCCCCAGTAGCACAAAGCCGTAGAACACGAAGAGGTGCAGGACTCCCGAGTACTTGCGGCGCACCATCCGGTCGTGGGCACCGACCCCGGTGACCACCGCCATCACGCGCTCGGGGATCCGGTCGAAACGCTGGTCAGAGCTACCGATGCGCAGCACCGTGACGAACTGCGTGATCTTGAAGAGGAAGAAGGCCAGCGCCGCGACGATCAGCGAGCCGGCGATGGAGCTGAAGAAGAACTGGTTGACGTCCGGGCTGCCGGTCGCCATCGTGACCCCGGTCATTTTTTGGCCGCCTGGTCCGCGGCCGCGCCCTTGAACTCCGGCGCCCGCTTCTCGATGAACGCGGTGATGCCCTCGACCGCGTCGGCGGTGCGGCGGACGGCTATGAACTCCTTTCGCTCCGCCTCGAGGGCATCGGCGATGGGCAGGTGTGCGCCCGCCAGCACGGCGCGCTTGATGGCCGCGACCGCCAGGGGCGCCGCCGTCGCCAGCTTCTCCGCCAGGGTCCGCGCCGCCGGCATCAGCTCGGCCGCTGGGACCACCCTCGTCAGCAGCCCGATCTCCAGGGCGGTTTGGGCATCGATGCTCTCACCGCTGAAGAGCAGCTCCATGGCCCGCGACCTGCCGACCAGACGGGGGAACCGCTGGGTGCCGCCGAAACCGGGGATGATGCCCAGCTTGACCTCAGGCTGGCCGAACTGGGCGGTGTCGGCCGCCAGCCGGATGTCCGCGGCCATCGCCATCTCGCAGCCGCCGCCAAGGCAGAAGCCGTTGATAGCCATGATCACGATCTTGGGCATCCGCTCCATCCTCAGGGTCACCGCCTGTCCCCGCTGGGTGCGGTCCCCGACCTTGTCGTCGGGGGTGGAGAGGAACTCCTTGATGTCGGCCCCGGCAATGAAGAAGCGGTCGCCGGCGCCGGTGAAGATGACGACCCGGACGTTGTCGTCGTCCTCGGCCCGGCCCAGCGCCGAGTCGATCTCCGCGAGCACCTGGTTGGAGAGCGCATTCGCCGGGGGATGGTCGATGGTGATCGTAGCTACCGGGCCCTCGAAGTCGTAGCGAACGAGTTCCAAATCGCCTGACATTGTATTTTCCCTCGGCCCCCCGCCGTGGCCCGGGGGTGGGCCGAGCGGCCCAAGAGTCTAAACCTGACGCCGTCGTCATGTCATGGCACGGTCCCAGAGTCGGCGGCCTCGCCAGGCCGGCAACGGCGTTCAAATTTGGCCTGATAATTCCCGACATAATGCTGTCGCCATGGGGTTGGAAGCTTGACCCTCCTGAATACGAATCGACCGCCGCGGCGGTCCAAGCTACGGAGGGTCCCCAACATGAAGAAGCTCTCACCGGTGCTGTTGGTCGAGGAGCTCGAGCCGGCGATCGCGTTCTACCGCGACGTCCTCGGCTTCGAGGTCAAGATGGTGATGGCGGTCGAAGGCTTTGCCCAGTTGGAGAGCGGCGCCGTCGAGGTCATGCTCGAAGGCCGCGAGGCCATGGCCAAGGACTTCCCTTCGCTGGCCAACGCGCCCGCGGGCGGCAGCACCGTGCTCTACATCGAGACCGAGGACGTCGATTCCCTGCGCCGCCAGGTCGAAGGCAAGACCAAGGTCGCAATCGACCTCCGCGACCAGCCCTACGGCATGCGGGAGTTCGTCGTCCGCGACCCCAGTGGCAACCTGCTGACGCTGGCCTCCCCCATCCCCCAGGCCACGGCGGCCAGGGCAGCCCAAGAAGCCACCGCCTGACGACAGGCGAGCCTCACCCAGGCCGGGGGCGGTCGGTGGCGTGAACCGGACCGACCGCCTCTACGCCATCGTCGAAGCCCTGCGTGCCCGCGCTCCCCGCCCCCTGCGGGCGGTAGAGCTGGCGCGGCGCTTCGAGGTCACCACCCGCACCGTCGAGCGCGACCTCGCCGCCCTTCAGCAGACCGGCGTGCCGATATGGGCCCAGCCCGGCCCCGGCGGCGGCTACGGCCTCGACCCGTCGAGCACGATGCCCCCGCTGAACCTGACGCCGGACGAGGCCACCGCCATCGCCGTGGCCCTGGCGGCAGCTGGGGGCATGCCCTTCGCCGGCGCCGGCCGCAGCGCCTTGCAGAAGCTGATCGCGGTGATGCCGCCGGGACAGGTTGCGGCCGCCGGCCGCCTGACGGCGCGGATGGCGCTCACCACCGACGAGCCCATCGCGCCGGAGGCGACGGCCCAGGTCGAGGAGGCGATCCGCGACAACCGCGCCATCGAGATCGACTATCTAGATCGCAACGACCAGGCCACCAGCCGGACGGTGGAGCCCGCCGCCCTCATCGGTGGCCACCTTGGCTGGTACATGCTCGGCTTCTGCCGGCTGCGCCAGGACGGGCGGGCGTTTCGCCTCGACCGCATCAAGGCCGCCCACGTCACCGCCGAGCGCATCACTCCGCGAACCCTGGAGGAGCTGGTGGCCAACGACCCGATCCCCGGGCTCCGCCCCCTCGGCGCGCTGGTCCCCGAGGAGTAGGCCGGGTCAGTCCTCGCTGGCCGACACTGCGGAGAGCTCAGGCGCCGCCTCGTCCGCGACCCGCATCGACTCGGTGTCGGCGGCGAATTGCTCCAGGTACAGCCGGCTGTACAGGCCGCCGCGGTTGACCAGCTCGGAGTGGGTGCCGCGCTCGACGACGTGGCCCTTGTCGTAGACCAGGATCTGGTCGGCCTTCAGGATCGTCGACAGCCGGTGGGCGATCGCCACCGTCGTCCGCCCCTGCATCAGGCGGGCGAAGGCGTTCTGGATAAGGCGCTCGGACCTCGTGTCGAGCGCTGAGGTCGCCTCATCGAGGATCAGGATGCGCGGGTTCTTGAGGAACACGCGGGCGATGGCGATGCGCTGCTTCTCGCCGCCGGACAGCCGGTAGCCGCGCTCCCCCACCACGGTGTCGAGCCCGGCGGGCAGCTCGCGGATGCGGTCACCGATGGCCGCCGCATCGAGCGACTCCCAGAGCTCCTCGTCGGTGGCGTCGGGCCGCGCGAACTCGAGGTTCTCGCGGACGGTGGCGTGGAACAGGTAGGTCTCCTGGGTGACAACGCCGATCAGCTCTCCCAGCGACTCGAGGCTGACGTCGCGCACGTCGTGACCGTCGATCAGGACGGCGCCGCTGTCGGCGTCGTAGAGGCGGGGGATGAGGTAGGTGGTCGTCGTCTTGCCCGCGCCACTCGGCCCCACCAGCGCCACCAGCCCGCCCGGCTTGACCTCGAAGCTCACGTTGCTGAGGGCCAGCTGGCCATCCTTGCCGAGGTAGCTGAAGTCCACGTCGCGGAACTCAACCGCGCCGTCGACCTGCTCCGCCGTGAGCTGCACCGCATCCGGCTTGTCGACGATGTCATGCGGCATGTCGAGGTACTCGAAGACCCGGTCGAAGAGGGCGAAGGCTCCCATCACCTCGACCTGGACCTGGAGCAGCTGTCCAATGGGGAAGAAGAGGCGGCTCTGCAGGGTGGTGAAGCCGACCAGCGTGCCCACCGAGATGGCGCCGATCAGGGGGAAGTTCAGAGGGCCGCCGTTGTTGCCGAACAGCAGGTACCCCGCCAGCAGGTAGATCAGCGCTGGCGAGATCGAGAAGAACGTGCCAATCAGGGCCATGAAGCCGCGCCCGACCATCTGCTGCCTGATGAAGAGCCGGGAGAGGCGGCTGTTCTCCCCCTCGAAGCGCGCCGTCGACGTCTTCTGGCGACCGAAGGTCTTGGTCAGCAGCACGCCGCTGACCGAGAGCGTCTCCTCCACCAGCGCGCTCATGTCGGCGATCGTCTTCTGGGTCTGGGAGCTGATGTCGCGCCGGACGTTGCCCACCCGGAGGGTGAGGAGGATGAACACCGGCACCAGGCCCAGGGAAAGGATCGTCAGCGCCGGCGACAGCAGCCACATCGCGACGACCGTGGTCAGCAGGATGGCGAAGTTGCTGACGATGCTGGTGAAGGTGTCGGTGACCACCGTCTGGACGCCGCCGACATCGCTGGACAGCCGGGCCTGGATCTCGCCGGTGCGCGTGTCGGTGAAGAACTTCAAGGACATTGCCTGGAGGTGTCGGTAGAGGCGGTTGCGCAGCTCGCGGATCACGTCCTGGCCGATCACCGTGGTGATGTAGGTCTGCCCGATCCCGATGAGGCTGGAGACGATGGGGACGGCGATCATGATGCCGACGTAGAGGCCCAGCAGCTGCAGACCGCTGAGGCCGAACGGACCGATGACGTGGCGGCCGGCCAGGGCGGCGGCGAAGACGTCGTCGAAGATGCGCACCTGCATCAGCGGGTTGACCACGCCCAGCAGCGCGGTGACCAGGACCAGCACCGTGGCGCCGATCACTTGCTTCTTGTGGTTGCTGAAAAGCGAAAGGACGCGCTTGACGTTGGCCGGGCGCAGCGGCTCCTCGCCTTCCCGGAGCTCGAACCTGCCGGCTCGATCCATGCCGTGCGCTACTCGACGTGCCATCTTGATAACCCTAACGCCCGGGCCGTTAAGTGCCATTCCCCATTCGGGCAGGTGGCCCCATTCGAGCGCTGAGACAACCCCGTCGGGGCGGGTGTTTGGGAGTGTAAAGATGCATTGACTGCGCCTCGCCGCGGGGCGTACGATCCCGTGATCACCGCGGCCATCTCGAGGTCCGGTAGGGAGAGGGAGTAAGCATGAAGAAGCGACTGTCGGCGCTGCCGGCACTATTTCTCGTGGCCGCTGCAGGACTGTTCGCGACCACGCCGGCCAGCGCCGCGGGCACCTGCCTGGGCAGTAGTGGCGTGGGAACCAGGCTGGTCAATAGCGGGAACATCAGTCGGTCTGGCTGCAGCTTCACGGGCATCTCCAACTCCAGCCAGGGCGGGGCCATCCACAACACGGGCACCCTCACCCTGACCAACGTGGTACTGGCCGACAACCAGGTCACCAGCAGCGGCTCCGACGGCAACGGGGGGGCCATCTGGAACACCGGGACGCTCAACCTCAGCAACGTCATGATCCTGCGCAACACCGCAGGGCACTTCGGTGGCGGGATCTACAACAGCTCGACCGGCACCGTGCACCTCAACAACGTGACGATCCAGGGCAACACCGCCCTGGTTGACGGTGGTGGCATCTGGAACAACGGCACGGTCAAGATCGACGGCCCTGTCACCGTCGGCGGGCCCGGCGCGAACGATTCCAACTCCGCGGGCAAGCAGGGTGGCGGCATCTTCAATAAAAACGAGCTCAACGGCACCGGGGCGCTGACGGCCCAGGGCAATGCGGCCTCCACCAACGGCGGCGGCATTGCCAACTACGGCGACCTCGACCTTGACGGCTTGAACCTGATTGCTAATACCGCCAACAACGGTGGCGGCCTCTTTAACGTGGGCACCGAATCCGGTCCCGGCAGCTTTGACCTGGTTGGGGCAACGATCAGTAGCAACCACGCGACCCTGCTGGGAGGCGGCATCTACGACTTCACCGGCGACCTCGGCAGCATCGATCTGTCCACCATCGGGGACAACAACTCCGCCGGATTCGGCGGAGGCGGGATCTTCGTCGGGAGCTTCCTCTCCTGCGATTTCAGCGACGCTCAAAGGGCTGCTGCCAGGGCAGCCGCGCCCTCGATCGTGGAACAAGACTGCACAGAGACAATCACCTACTTGAGGATTGAGCGGTCCAGCATCCAGAACAACTCCACAACCGGGGTGAGGGGAGCAGGTGGGGCAGGTGGGGGCATTGAGGCCTTGGCGGCGACCCTTGCGATGTCCAGGGATACTGTGAGCGGAAATCAGGCGGTGAACGGAGGTGGCATCGAGCTCGGGGAAGCTTCTCTGCTCGGCCCGACTGCGCAGCCCATCAGCTTCGCGGCTCGAAGCACGCATGTCAGCGGGGCGCGAATCTCTGCGCTCGCCACAGCTGACAGCTCGGCCGTCAATCTCACCATCAGTGGGAACACTGCCGACAAGAAGGGCGGCGGCATCGATTCGGATAAGTCTGAAGTCAACTTGTGGCACGTGACCCTGGCCGACAACCATGCCGCCGCCGGTAGTGCCGGATTCCAGACATTCGACTCCGACGTCTCCATCAGCCGCACCCTGGTGGCGCGCAACACCCCGCAGAACTGCAAATACACCTCGACCACCCCGGTCGAGGGACCTGGGACGGACAACAGCGCCAACCTCGACACCGGCAGCAGCTGCAAGTTCACCCAGGTGAGCGACCAGCAGAACGTCACCGACCCGAAGCTGGGCACGCTGGCCGATAACTTCGGCCCGACCAAGACCCAGGCGCTGCTGTTCCAGAGCTCGGCGATCGACGCGGTGCCCAACCAGTGCGCGCCGCCGGCCACCGACGAGCGTGGCACAAGCCGGCCGCAGGCCAGCCTGTGCGACATCGGGGCCTATGAGTGCATCGGCACCGCGCCGACGATCACCCAGGTCGCACCCGCTACGGGTCCGGCCGGGACCAAGGTCACGATTACCGGGACCAACTTCGACCGGCCCGCCATCGTCACCTTCGGCGGAACCCCCGCAACCGACACCAACGTCGTCAGCTCGACCAAGATCACCGCGACCGCGCCTGCGGGTACGACCGTGGGTAACGTGGTCGTGCAAACCTGCCGGGCCAGCAGCCCGGTGGGTGACGTCCTGGCCGCCTCCATCGGGCTTCCAAGTGCCGGGCTGCGGCTGGCCGCAGATGCCCCCGCGTGGATGTGGCTGGCGCTGGCAATGCTGATCGCCGTTCCTGGCCTGGGCGTGGCCGTCCTGGCGAGGAGGCGCGCCCGCTGACTTCAAGCTGAGTGGTGCCGGCCGCCCTCGCGGCGGCCGGCCACTCGCGCCCCTACGGTGTGAGGACCACCTTCATCGCCTCGCGCGATTGGAAGAGGCGATAGCCCTCGAGGGCGTCCTCCAGCTTCATCCGATGGCTGATGATCGATTCCGGGTGCAGCTCCCCCTTCTCGATCAGGTCCAGCACCCGGTCCCAGCGCCCGGGGACGTTGGCGATGCCCCCGAAGTGGAGGTCGATGCCCTTGTTGAACATCATCTGCAGGGGGAAGGTGGCCTCGGGCGCCGAGTGCACCCCGATGACCCCCACGGTGCCCCCAGGGCGGACCATGTCGAAGGTCGGGATCAGCGCCTCGGCCATCCCCACACACTCCAGCACCACGTCCACGCCACGACCGGCGGTCGCATCCTGGGTGGTGACGACCGCGTTCTGGTGGCGCATGTCGATCGGCTCGGCGCCGAAGCCCTGGGCCATCTCCAGGCGCTGGTCGACGGAGTCGATGGCGTAGACCTTGGAGGGCTTGAACGTCTGGGCCGCCTGGATCGCGAAGAGGCCGACCGGCCCGCAGCCGACCACGGCAACGGTGTCCCCCTCCTTGATGCCGGCGATGTCGGCGACATGGAAGCCGGTGGTGAGGATGTCGCCGGCGAAGAGCGCCTGCTCGTCGCTCAGCTTCTGGTCCACGTGGTGCAGGCTGAGGTCGGCGTTGGGCACCCGCACGTACTCCGCCTGGCCGCCGTTGATGTCGCCGACGAAGATGCCGTAGCCAAAGACCCGCACGTCCTCGCACTGGCCGTAGAGGCCGCGCTGACAGTACCAGCACTTGCCGCAGGGGATCAGGAACGAGGCCAGCGCTCGGTCGCCGGGCTTGAAGTTCTTGACCTCGGGACCGGCGTCTTCGACCACCCCGATGAACTCGTGGCCGATGATGCCGCCCGCCATCATCCCGGGGATGCGGCCCTCGAGCACGTGCAGGTCGGAGCCGCAGATGGCACTGGTGGTCACCTTGAGGAGCACGTCGGTCGGGTCCTCGATGGTGGGCTTGTCGGCCTCACGCATCTCCAGCTTGCCGATCTCAACAAAGCTGACTGCTCTCATTCGCGCTCTCCGTTGCGGTGCCGGCGGGCGGCCATGGCTACCATTTCGATCCGGATGCAGATCATAGGACTAACCGGTGGCATCGGCTCCGGCAAGAGCACGGTCAGCGGCATGCTGCGCGACCTCGGCGCCTACATCGTCGACGCCGACGAGGGCGCCCGCCTGGTTGTGGCGCCCGGCTCCGAGGGCCTCGCCGAGGTGGTTCAGTCCTTCGGCCTCGAGGTCCTGGGGCCGGACGGCGACCTTGACCGCGAGAAGCTGGCCGACATGGCCTTCGCCGACCCTGACGCCCTGGCTCGCCTCAACGCCATCACCCACCCCAGGGTCCGGAGCTGGATGCTGGAGGAGATCCAGGCGGCTGAGGCGGCCGGCGCCAAGGTCGTCGTCCTCGACGTGCCCCTGCTCTACGAGTCGGGGCTCGAGGCCGGCCTACCCGAGGTGGTCGTGGTCTGGACCCCCGAGGAGCTGCAGCGGGAGCGCGCCATCGCCCGCGGCGTGCGCCCGGACGACGCCAAAGCCAGGATTGCCGCCCAGATCCCGCTGGACCAGAAGCGTGAGCGTGCCAGCCGGGTGATCGACAACTCGGGCGGGCTGGACGAAACCCGGCGCCAGGTGGAGGACCTCTGGCTGACGCTCAGCGCATAGCCCCCGCTTGGCGTAACCCGGCACGGTATGTTCAGGGTGCGGGCCGCAAAGGAGGGCGAGTGATGAGCCTTGGGCTGAAGCTGGCGAGCGTGGCTGCGGCGGTGGTGGCGGCGGTGACCGCATCGCTGCCGGCGTCGGCGGCCACCGTCCAGGTGCGAATGCATGAATTCATGTTCTGCGTCAACGCGGCGTGCACCCAGGACTCAACCCCGGGCAACGGTGGCGTCGTGACGATCAACCGCGGCGACACCGTCCAATGGGTCTGGGACGAGCATGGCGTGCTGGTCAACCCGCCGCCCGACCCCTTGCCCAACTGCGACACCGACGCCCTGGTCCTGCTGGCGATGGGACTCGGCAACGGCTGTCCCGGGCACACGGTGACCAAGCCGGGCGAGCCCTACGGCGGAGCGTGCACCTACACCGGCCAGGGTTGTCCCCTCTCGTTCACGTTCACGCACGCCGGCACCTTCCATTACTACTGCGCCTACCACGGAGGCCGGACCCAGGGCAACACCCCCAACCAGCCGATCACCAACATGGACGGCACCGTGGTGGTCCGGGGCGCGGGCACCGGGCCCAACTCGCCCACGACCGTCAACGCCACCACGGGCCAGGTCCTGCCCGATACCAGGTCGCCGGGCCTCCCCTTCACCGGCACGGCGGGCGACAGTCGCCCGATAGCCGGCCTGGCCACAGCCGTGGTCGGGGTGGCGATTCTGTCCCTGGGCCGCGTCGCCAGGCGCAGGCGCCGGCCGAGGCCCTAGCTCAGACCGGCTGCCAGCGGAATAGCCGCACCGCCACCGCGGTGGCGATCACCAGCCACAGCACCATCCCCAGCAGGTCAGCCTTGATGTCCCAGAGGTGGGAGCCGTCGAGGCTCACAGTCCTGATCGCGTCGGTGACATACGTCAGCGGCAGGAAGTTGCTGACGGCGTGCAGCCACCCGGGCATGTTGTCGCGCCCGAAGAAGATCCCGGAGAGAAACATCATCGGCAGGACGATGATGTTGGCGATCGCCGGCACCACCTGCTCGTCCTTGGCGTAGCCGGAGATCGCGAAGCCCATGGCGATGAAGATCGCGGAGCCAATCACCGCCACCACCATCAGCTCGAGCACATTGCCCACCAGGTGGAAGTGGAACAGCGCCAGGCCGACGACCAGGAGGATCACCACCTGCACCGCGGCCATGATCAGTCGGGTGGAGACCTGGGCGGCGAGGAATTCCGACACCCGCATCGGCGTCGCCATCAGGCGGCGCAGGACGCCGTTCTGCTTCTGCTGGACGAAGGCGAAGGCGACGCTGAAGATGCCCGTCTGCATGATGGAGAGCGCGATGATGCCCGGGACCAGGAAGTCGGTGTAGGTCTGGTTCTTACCCTGCACGTCCTGGTAGGCCATCTGCAGTGGCGGTTGGATCTTGGCGATGGCGAACGACTGCTGGTCGAAGAACTGCTGCACGATCGAACGCGCGATCTCGGTGTCCTGCGGCTTAGCGGCGTTGCCGAAGACCGGGATCCTGGCCGGCGCCTGCGCCCCCGGCGCCCCGACCGCCCCTAGGTCCTTGGGCAGGATCACGACAAGGGCCAGGTCGCCCTTCTGCAGCTTTGCCTTCAGGGGTCCTTCGTCGCCCTGCTGGACCTTGAGCACCGACACCTTGCCGAGGTTGTCGATGACCTGCTTGGAGGCGTCGTTGTGCGCCTGGTCGACGATGCCGACGTTCTCGGTGGTGTTGTTGCCACCCAGGTTGAGCAGGCCGAAGATGACCATGATCATCAGCGGCAGGAAGAGGCTGAAGAAGATCGCGATGCGGTTGCGGTAGTACGACTTCAGCGACGCCTTGAGCAGTGCCGGGAAGGCGCTTCCGCCCATCAGTCCTCGCGCAGGTCCTTGCCGGTGAGGTCGATGAAGACGTCCTCCAGGTTCGCCTCCCGCTCCGCCTTCTTGCGCCGGAAGCCCTTGGCCAGCAGCCGCTCGATGAGCGCGTCGGGCGTGTCGAGGGTGACGATCCGCCCCTCATCCATGATCGCGACGCGGTCGCAGAGCACCTCCGCCTCTTCCAGGTAGTGCGTCGTCATGACGACGGTGGCGCCCTCCTCGCGCAGTGAGCGCACCAGCTCCCAGAGGTTGCGCCGGGCCTGTGGGTCGAGGCCGGTGGTGGGCTCGTCGAGGAAGATGACGCGCGGCTCGTTGACCAGCGCGGTGGCGATCGAGAAGCGTTGCTTCTGCCCGCCGCTGAGGTGCTTGGTGTATGCCTTGGCCTTGTCGCGGAGGTCGACCTTGGTCAGGATCGCCATGGCATCGACTCGGCGGCCATAGATGGCGGCGAAGACGTCGATGATCTCGGTCAGGCGCAGGTTGTCCCAGAAGTTGGCGGACTGCAGCTGGACCCCGATCAGGGACTTCACCCGCGTCGGGTAACGGAGCACGTCGACGCCGGCCACCATCGCTTTGCCGCTGTCGGCGGGACGCAGGCCCTCAAGGATCTCGACGGTGGTGGTCTTGCCGGCCCCGTTGGGACCGAGGATGCCAAAGATCTCGTGTTCCCGGACGGAGAATGAGATCCCGTCGACGGCCACGACTTCGCCGTAGGTCTTGCGCAGGTCCTCGACCTTGATGGCCAGGCCCTGGGCGTAGGAGGCGTCCAGCGCGCCGGTCACCGGGAACTGCCGAACCGCAGAGATCTCGATCACCTCCTCTGACCGTCGGGTGGGCTCGGGCTAGATTATGCCCTCGGCCCTCATGTCGTCGATTTCCCTCTGGGAGTAGCCAAGCTCGGCCAGCACGGCGTCGGTGTCGGCGCCCTGCTCCGCCACCCGCGGGTCGGCGTGGAAGCCACCCGGAAGGCGCACCACCGGCGCTGGTTGGGGCACATCGCCGCCGACGTCAATCCACAGTCCGCGGGCTTTGGCCTGGGGGTCCTCAACGGCTTCGGCCAGGGTGTTGACCGGCTCCAGCATCACGTCGTGGTCCATGAGCAACACCTCCCACTCGGCCCGGGTGCGCGACGCGATCACCGCTCCTACCTCGGCGTAGACGTCTTCGCCCGACTCCAGGCCCCGGTCGATGAGGTCAGGCCGGTCGACCAGCTCGCAGAAGGCCTTCCAGAACTTGGGCTCCAGCGCGGCCAGCGCCATCCACCGGCCGTCGGCGGCGCGGTATGTGCGGTAGCAGGCGTAGCCGCCGTTCAGCGCCATCCTGCCGGGCTCGGCGGCGTCGCCGCCGGCCAGGGCGTTGGCGATGTGGGGCGACACGATGGCGCTGACGCCGTCGAACATGGAGACGTCGAGGAAACAGCCCTGGCGCTTGGGGTCCCGTTCCCGCATCAGCAGCGCCGACACCACCGACAACGCCCCGCCAAGCCCGCCGCCCGCCATGTCCGCGATTTGAAAGCCGGGGACGGCGAGCGCGTCGGGGGTGCCGGTGATCCCCTGCAGCCCGGCCAGCGAGTTGTAGAGCAGGTCGTGCCCGGCGCGCTGCGCCAGCGGCCCATCCTGCCCGTAGCCGGTGATGGCCGCGTAGACCAGGCTCGGGTTGCGCTTCGAGAGGGTGTCGTAGCCGAGGCTGAGCCGGTCCATCACGCCCGGGCGGAACCCCTCGAGCAGGGCGTCGGCGCTGTCCACCAGGCGCAGCAGCACATCCTTTCCGGCGTCCTGCTTGAGATCCAGCTTGACGCAGCGCTTGCCCCGGTTGATGGCCCAGAACATCGCCGACGAGTGCCCTGCCATCGGGGGTGTCCAGCGCATGTAGTCGCCGCCGGTCGTGTCCTCGACTTTGATGACGTCGGCCCCCAGGTCGGCCAGGACCCAGGTCGCGAAGTCGCCCGGCAGCAGCCGGCAGAGGTCGAGCACCCGCATGCCGCCCAGTGGCGTACGCGGAGTTCGTATGCCGTCCGGCGGCGAGCCCTCAGTCACGGCCTGCTCAGGTCGCTCGGTAGATCAGCACGTCGTCCTGCCAGTCGTGGTCGGCGCGCCCGTCGCGCTCCAGGAGAACGACGTGGCCGATGATCTCGCGGATCGCCAGGTGGGCGTCGCGCGGGCGCAGCTTGGGCCAGACCTCGGCAGCGATGTCGAAGATGCTCCGCGGCCGGGTCCGGATGATTTCGACCACCAGGTCGGCCCGCTGGTCGTGGTGCACCAGGACCTCGTCGATCCGCCCGGGCAGGTCGGTCAGCTCGTGCCCATGCCCTGGCAGCACGATCCGAGCGGGCAGGTCCCGGATCTTCTGGAGCGACTCGATGTAGTCCGGCAGGCCGCTGCGAAGGTTGGCCGGCTCGTAGCTGTAGACATCGGGGTTGGGGGTGATGTGGCGGAGGACATGGTCATTGGCGAGGAAGACGCCGTCGGCTTCGTCGAAGAAGGTGATCAGCCCCTCAGTGTGACCCGGGCACTCGATCACCCGGAGCCGCCGGCCGCCGGCTTCGACGATGTCGCCGTCCTTGACCAGCCGGTCGCTGGTGACCGGGTGCGCCGCCTCGACGATCGCCTTGGCCCAGGTGTCGTTGAGCATGAAGAGGTTGTCGGGGATGCCGAAGGCGCGGCCCCAGCTGCGGAACTGGTCGCGGCTGCCGATGACCATGCCCTCCCACTCCGCCATGAAGGGGCCGTCGATGTGGGAGGCGACAACCGTGGCACCGGTGCGCTCCTTGACCTCGGCACCCACGCCGAAGTGGTCGATGTGCCGATGGGTGAGGATCAGCTGCTGCAAGTCCTTCAGCTCCACCCCGGCCCGGCGCACGAGCGCCTCGAGGTCGTCGATCGTCCAGTTGAGGCGGGAGCCGGTGTCGACCAGGGTCAGGGGCTCGCCCAGGAGCAGGTAGACGTTGACGGTGCCAACGTCGAACGGCACCGGGCAGCTGAGGGCGATGATGTCGTCGGTCACCGGGCTGACCCCGCGCCCCGGCTCGATGATGAATTCGCTTTCGGCTACCGGCTGTGCCATAACGCGAAATCCTAACCGGCGCCTCTGCCACGGCCGCCGGATCGCGGTGCCGAGCGCCGCCGCGGGCTGAACCCGGCCGGACGCGAGTCCGGCCGGCGGACAGTACAGTTGAGCGATGCCTGACTCCGACATCGAGAGGCTGCTCGACAGCAAGACCGTAGCGATCGTGGGCCTCAGCGATGACCCCAGCAAGGACAGCTACGAGGTGGGCGAGTACTTGCGCAGCGTCGGCTACCGGGTGGTGCCGGTCAACCCCACGATCGAATCCTTCATGGGCGAGAAGGCCTACCCGTCGCTGGCCGACATCCCCTTTGACGTGGACGTGGTCGATGTCTTCCGCGGCTCCGAGAAGCTCCCCGGGATCGTCGACGAGGCGATCGCCAAGGGCGCCAAGGGCGTCTGGGCCCAGCTGGGAATCGCCAACGAGGCCGCGGCCGACAAGGCCCAGGCCGCGGGGCTGGGCATCGTCATGGACCGCTGCATGATGGCCACCCACCGGCTCCGCGCGAACTATCAGAAGGCCGGTGTGACGCCGCCGTGGCTGGCCGCCGAGAGCGCCTCCGGAGGCGATGCGTAACGACCAATACGCGGCACTGCTGAACCGTGTCGCAGACCTGCTCGAGATCCGGGGCGAGGTGTTCTTCAAGGTGCGGTCCTACCGGGAGGCCGCTCGCCAGGTGGAGCAGCTGAGCGAGCCCCTGGACGTGGTCAGAGCCGATGGGCGCCTGGCGGAGGTGCACGGCATCGGCAAGGCGATCGCGGACAAGATCAACGAATACGGCGATACCGGGAAGCTGGGATACCTGGAGAAGCTGGAGTCGGAGGTGCCGCCCGGCCTTATCGACTTCCTCCGGATCCCTGGCCTCGGGCCGCGGACGGCCAAGGACATCTACGACGCGCTGGGGGTGACCACCCTCGAGGGCCTGGAGGCGGCACTCCAGGACGGCAGCATCCGCAAAGTGGCGCGAATCCGCGCCAAGACCGAGGAGAACATAGCCAAGGGCATCGAGGCGCTGCGCGGGCGGGGCAGCGGGCCACGTACGCTGCTGCCCAAGGCGATGGCCGCCGCCGACGCCATGGTCAAGGCGCTGGAGGGACTGCCAGACGTGGAGCAGGTCTCCCCGGCGGGGAGCGTTCGACGGCGGCGCGAATCGATCGGCGACATCGACCTGGTGGTGGCATCTACCAACCCGGCGCCGGTGATGACGGCGTTCTGCGAGCTTGGCTACGTCGATGAGGTCATCGCCCGGGGCGAGACCAAGTCCAGCATCCGGACCCAGGACGGCCTCCAGGTCGACCTGCGGGTGGTGCCGCTGGAGCATTACGGCGCGGCCCTCGTCTACTTCACCGGCAGCAAGGCCCACAACGTGCACATGCGGGCGCTGGCGCTGAAGCAGGGGCTGACGCTCAACGAGTACGGGCTGGCCACCCTGGCGCCGGCGGACGCCGAGGCCGAGGAGGCCGCCGTCGAGGCCGAGGCCGAGGCTGTCGGCGCCAACGTGGCAGCGGTCGCTAGGTCCAAGGCGAAGACGCCGATGGCCGAACGCCGCTCCCGGGCGGTCCTCGCCGCCACCGAGGCGTCGCCGTCGGCGACCGAGGAGCAGGTCTACTCGGCATTGGGGCTGGCGTACATCCCGCCGGTGCTGCGCGAGGACCGCGGCGAGATCGAGGCCGCCGACGAGGCCAAGCTGCCGCCCCTGCTCCAGCTCGACATGATCCGCGGTGACCTCCACGCGCACACCAACAACAGCGACGGCAAGAACACGATCGAGGAGATGGCGGAGGGCGCGGTCAAGCGCGGCTACGGCTACCTCAACATCACCGACCACTCCCGCTCCCAGGGCATCATCACCGGCATTGAGGGCTCGGTTTACCGCGACCAGGTCGCCCGGGTCCGCGCCGCGGCCAAAGCGCTGCAGAAGAAGCACAGGGGCTTTCGGGTGCTGGCGGGGGTGGAGGTCAACATCCTGCCCAACGGCGACCTCGACGTCCCTGAACACATCCTCGCCGAGCTCGACGTGGTGGTGGCGTCAGTCCACTCGCAGCTGCGCCAGCCGCGGGAGGAGATGACGGCGCGCCTGGTCAAGGCGGCTCTCTCGCCCCACGTCGACATCATCGGCCACCCCACGGGGCGCAAGGTCGAGGCGCGCGATCCCGCCGACGTGGACATGGAGGCGCTGATCAAGGCCGCGGCCAAAGGGCACACAGCGCTGGAGATCAACGCCAGCCCCGCACGGCTCGATCTCAACGACATGTACGCGCGGCGGGCGGCGGAGCTGGGGGTGAAGATCTCTATCAACTCCGACGCGCACACCCCCAGGGAACTGGACCAGATGGAATTCGGGGTCTACGTCGCCCAGCGGGCGTGGCTGCAGGCCGACGACGTGATCAATACGTGGGAGGTGGACCGCGTACTGGCCTGGGCCGGCGGAAAGGGCTAGCCGGCACGCGTACATATGGTCGATCCGGGGCGGCCGCGGGATAATGGGCTCGAGAGTCGTAAAAATGGAAGAGTTGGTCATCAAGGTGCCCGCTCCCTTCGCCGGTACCGACGAGGTCGGTTTTTCGACCAGGTACCCGGAACAGTCGCTGCTGGAACCCCTGCGTGACGTCACCTTCTTCATCGAGGGCGTGCCCGAGCTGATCGGCCGCCTCTGGCCCCGGCTGGAGGGCTTCCCCCAGCAGAGCCGGCGTTCCGGTGAGGGGTACCTCTGGACCGACCCCATCCAGCT
>DASZHA010000057.1:0-2670 GCA_035938265.1 Candidatus Dormiibacterota bacterium | reverse complement strand
CCCGTTCACCCAGCTCCCAGTCGCCCCGCACCCATAAGGTGCACACGCCCGCGACCCCCGGAACCACGAAACCCCAGGCCACAGCCACCGAAATAGCAGCCAGACGCTAGACCGCCCTCACTGTTGAATAGCGGAGGCTAGACTCATGATTTGTTGCGCTCAGGAGACGACCGCGAGTACTTGGTGCGGGCCGACCGATTAAGATGCACTGGCCAGCACGGCCGCCCCACGCCGTACGTGAGATCGCGGCTGCGTCAAGCGGAGCCGGGCAGCCGGCTGGCACTTGCCGCGCCACTGTTCCAGGGCCTCTAGAGTCGTGGGGTGCCCGTACAGTCCGCGCGCCTAACCAGGCTTCTCGGCGCTCCCCCGCACCTGGCGACCTTCGAGCAAGTCACCGGCCTGGTCTCGCAGAAGGCCCGTGAGGACGTCGACCTCGACTTCAAGGCGGCCAACAGCTACCTCACCGACGGCGGCGACGAGCTCGCCAAGGACGTAACCGCCATGGCCAACGCTCGCGGGGGGCTGATCGTCATCGGCATCGAAGAGGACGACCAAGCCTGTGCCAAGGCACCGGCACCGGTCACAGTCTCAGCCAAGATAACGGAGCAGATGGAGCAGATCCTCCGCTCGCGCGTCGTCCCCTGGCTCAGCGGCACCCACGTCCGGCCGGTCGAGTGCCCCGCCGCCCCGGCGACGGGCCTGTACCTGGTCAGCGTCCCCCGCAGCCCCCTCGCCCCGCACGCAGTCCGCAGTACCGGCCCGTCCAGGCCCCGGTACTCCTACGCGCACCGCGCCGGGATCACCACCCGGTGGCTGGAGGAAACGGAGATCGCCAGCGCCTACCGCGACAGGTTCGAGCTCGCCCGGGACCACGCCGCCCAGGCCCGGGAATTCTTCGCCGACGCATCCTTCCCGCCCATGAACCAGGTCAGCGCGACCGACACCTGGCTCGAGCTCGCGCTGATCCCGTCCGTTGGCGCCAGGCACCAGCTCGGCACGGGCTTCATCAGCGAGGTTGAGCGCTTCCTCGCCGGCTTCGCCGCCACCGCCCCTGTCCCCGGCCTCGCCCAGGGGCGGTTCCCCTCCGTCGCGCGGCGCCGGGTCCACTTCGACGGCGGCACGTGTCTCCTGGACCTCACCACCGACGGCGCCGCCTTCATCCGTGCGCACGCCGCCTGGCGACCCGACCCGGACCGTCAGCCCGTCCCCGTTCTGTGGTCAGCCTTCCTGGAGTACCAGGTCTTCGGTGCCGTGCACCTGGCCGCCGCCTACGCCATCTGGGCAGGAGCCTACGGAGACGCCGACATCCTGGCCGCCACCAGGGGAACCCCGGAAGTGCTGCTGGAAACCGGCCGCATAGGCAGGCCCGGCGACTCCCCCGCCCGCCGGACCACCCGCAAAACCGACTCCCCGACCCACGTCGCCGTCCCCCTCGACGCGATCGCCGACGACCCCCGCGAACTGCTCCTCGCCGCCCGCAGCATCGCCTCAGACCTCCTCGCCGACTACGGCCATCCCGACACCCGGCTCCTCAGACCAGACGGCACGATCGCCGACAGCCTCCTGGAACCCGGCTACCAGGGACCGCTGCGCAGCTGGATTGACGACAACCTCCACACGTAATACCGCGCCGACGCGGCCCACAGTTCATGCCAGAACGACGTAATCCGGCCATGGAAGCCGGCACCTCGTTTGGCCACAAACGGAGAGCCGACATCGCAGTTGGACTTGCCCGACCGCGCAACACCCAAGCCCGAAGATCCACCACATAAGGGTTCCAGCGACACGTCCTGCCGCAGCGGCACCAGCAACTTCTCGGAAGACATTGAACAGCGCGAACAACGTTGGCGTGGCGCGCCCAGTCCGTCTCACCGAGCGTGATCGTCCGCTGAGCGCCAAGACGGCCCATAACGCCGAATGAGATCGTTCCAACCTGAATTGGCTGGTC
Organism: Candidatus Dormiibacterota bacterium; assembly: GCA_035938265.1. Lineage (GTDB taxonomy): Bacteria > Chloroflexota > Dormibacteria > DASZGP01 > DASZGP01 > DASZHA01. The sequence continues at coordinate 722 of DASZHA010000057.1, read as the reverse complement.
ATCGCGCTGGCGTGGGCGGGGTTGGTGGTGCTCGTGCTGGTGGGGGCGGCTGGGCGTAGTTCATGATCGTCTGTCAGCGGCTGCTGTGCTGGCGGGTGAGGACGAGCAGGGCGCGCAGCAAGGTGGTGGCCTTGGCGGGGTTGGTGCGGAGCCGGGTGAGGATCCGCCAGTTCTTGAGGTCGCTGAAGACGTGTTCGACGGGGGGCGCGGGCGGCGGACAGGGCCTGGTTGGGCAGTATCCGGTGGCGGCCGCAGGATTCTGGGACGCAGAACCAGGCTCGCCGAGCGAGCCGTCCGGTATCGGTTGCTGGCGAATGTCGAGGCGGCGGGGATACTGCCCGTGTCGGGCAGGAGCCAACAGTCACAGCTCGCTGGCCGCGCCGGGCCACAGCCGGCTTCACCAATGCTGGTTCGTGTGAGGACGGGCGCCGAGGCTAACCGTCACGTTGCGCATAACGTGGCCGCGCTGGCGCTTGGGCCCCGCCTCGGCGGCAAGCCCCCGAGCCTCGATACCATCGACCACGATTCGGAGCACGGGACATGGGAGGTTGACGATGACCGACATGGAGGATTGGAAGCCGGGACAGGACACGCAGGCGGTCGCGACGGCGCGGCTCCTGGGACAGGACCCGGACAAGATCCACTGCCCCGCCTGGGGGGTCATCGGCAACCTCGGTGACAGCATCTGCTACGCCGGGGTCCCCGCGAAGGTCGAGGCGATC
>DASZHA010000056.1:0-4313 GCA_035938265.1 Candidatus Dormiibacterota bacterium | reverse complement strand
TCAGGCGCACCCGAGCCGCCTGGTAGTCGGAGCTGACGCCGGACGCCTGGTAGTAGCCGCCTCCCAGCACCACCGCCGAACCGACCGCCAGGATCAGCAGGACGACAAGCGCCGCCTTGGCCCGGCCGGGCAGCCTGAACAGGCGCCGACCAGGGGTGGACGCTGCAGGGGAAACCGCGCCGGTCTGAAGTGTGTCGTGCATGGCGTGTGTTGTTTGGGAGTCTACCGGGCCGTATTGAGAACCGGCCCTTTCGAAGGAGAAATGGGGAAACCGGCCCGGTATTCCCCCGATGGGGCCAGGTGTTACTAGGCGGCCACGGTGCGCCGCCACTTGAAGGGCGGTGGCACGTCGATGGAGTGGAGGCGCTTCTGCAGCGTGTCGAAGCCGTAGGCGTAGAGGTCGCCCATGGTGAAGCCGAGAAGCTCGCCGTAGCCGGCCTCACCAGGCGGCGGGTCGAAGAACCGGGCCGCCGCGGGGACGGAGCGGGCGATCTGCTCGTGGATCACAGGGACCATCTCGGGATGCTCGCCGACGGTCTCCTTGAGGAACTTCATGCCGAAGTTGACGTGACGGCTCTCGTCACGGGCCACCGCCGTGAAGCCGCTGCGGAAGCCGGGCATGATGCCGGCGTCGCGGAAGAACTGCAGGACGTAGCGCTGGGCGCTGAGGGCCACGGTCCCCTCGATCGTCAGGTGGTAGACGACCACACCACGGACGAAGGTCTCGAGGCTGTGGTCGCCGGCGCGCATGCGGTCGGTGACCTCGCTCAGGTCGGTGCCGAGGAGATCGCGGTAGCCGCGCGACAGCAGGTGCTTTACCGCCCCCAGGCGATCGCCGATGGTGGGCTGGTCGAAGCCCAGGGCTTCACGGTAGAACTTGTCGAAGAAGCGGCAGTGGCGAGACTCGTCGACGACCTGGGTGGTCAGGTAGATCGCCTGGTCCGGGGTGGGGGCGGCATCCACGAACGGTGTCAGCTCCATGGCAACCCGTTCCTCGGCGTGGAAGAACTGGGTCATGAACCAGAGCAGCTGCCCTCGCTGGGCGTCGGATAGCTTCTCCCTCCAGTCGATCGCGTCCTGGCTGAAGTCGATCAGCTCGGTCCGCCACTGCTGGCGCTCCCAGCGCAGGTAGAGGTCCTCGTAGCTGACCGCGCCGGCCCCCTGGGAGAGGACGCCGTCGACGGCGGCGATGACGTCGTCGGGGGAGACTTCGCCAAGGTCATCCAGCGCTGCAGCATCGATGGTGGCGCTGTCGATCGCGGGTATGCCGGCCATCAGAACCCTCCGAAACAGGCTTCGAGCGTCAGGATCAGGCGGATGTCGCCCTCGACGTCGAGGCGGCCGCGCATGAACGCCTCGGTGCCGTCGAGCCGGCGGGTGGCCATCGCCGTCCAGGTGAAGACGTCGGTGGTCAGCCGTGAGTCCGGCGGCTGCTGGCGAGCGCCACGCTGGACGCGGAGTCCCTTGGGCTTGATGTCAAGGGTCCATGTGCCGCCGCCGGGCCCCTTGATCGTGACCTCGAGGATGCCCTCGGCGCGGCCGCCGAGGTGGGCGCGGTAGACCACCGGGAGGGCGACGAAGGTGACCTCGGGGGGCAGGTACGGGATGCGGCGGAACAGCGGGGCGAGGCGACGGTCCTGGGTGGCTCCGAGGAGGCCGCGCTGGACCCGCTGCGGTACCAGCTGACGCGCCGTCGCGATCATCGGGCGGCGCCCGCCGACAGGATCGGGGCCAGGTAGCGGCGGGCGAACCGCCGGGCATCGTCGCCGGTTTCGAGGTTGGCCACGGTCTCGGGGGTGAGCAGGAAGGAGAGGAGCATGCGCGAGAAGACCTCCGCCAGGACCTCGGCCTCCGCCAGGTTCCAGCGGGCGCGCCGACCCGCAATTCGAGGACTCTGGCGGAGGCCGGCGGCGATGTATCGGCGGGCGGTGGCCAGCGCCGGGCCCGCACGGGTGGTGAGGTAGGGGAGGATGACGTCTGGTTCCGAGGCGATCAGCCGGTTGAGCAGAGAGTGGCGGCGCAGGTACGGGAGCGTAAAGGCGAAGCCCTCGGCCAGCATGCTGACCGGCGACCGGTAACGCTCCAGCGCGCGGCCCAGCTCGCCGAAGAAGCGGTTCTCCTCGCGGAGGAGGACGGCCTGGGCCAGGCCCTCGCGGTTGCCAAAGCGGCGGTAGATCGTGACCCGGGAGACACCGGCCCGGCGGGCGACGTCCTCGACCGTGGTGCGGCGCACCCCCCAGGTCTCGTACTGGGCCAGCGCGGAGTCGAGGATCCGGTCGGTGGTGTCGTCGGCGATGACGACGGCCGGTGCCGGGTGCAACACTGTGACGCTCAGTGTATCACTGACGCCGTTCTACCAGCCGACGCCGAGCCCCCTTGCCATCAGCGCGGTGAAGGGCGAGGCCATCTGGCAGTCCGCGACGAAGCGGTCCAGGAAGTCGGCGCCGGTCACCTCCTTCTCGGAGTACCTGGCGTGCCAGCCGTAGCCCTTGCGCTTGAGGTCCTCGACCAGAGGGTGCTCCGGGTCGTAACCCTGCGGGGCCCGCTTCAGCGACTCGCCCATGTAGGTGTACATGGGGGCGAACTTGCCGGTCTGGGTCACCTTCGTCCAGGCCGCCGGCTCGGCCAAGATCAGGTCGCGGACCTGGTTGAGCGTCTTGTTGTCGGCCATGTGGATGCCGCCGCCGGCGAACGAGGTCCCCGGCTCCAGCTGCAGGTAGTACCCGGGCGCCACCTGGTGGCTGCCCTGGTCGTGGTAGAAGCTCATCCCCACCGCCGTCTTGTAGGGGCTCTTGTCCTTGGAGAAACGGATGTCGCGGTTGATCCGGAATAGGGACCCGCCGACGGGGCGGGGGTCAGCCACCACGTGCTTGCTGATCTTGCGCAGCGGTGGGCCGGCGTCCTCGATGAATTGAAGCGTGGGCTCCCTTACGTCCGCCTCGTAGCGCGCTTTGTTGGCCAGGAACCAGTCGCGGTTGTTGTTCTTCTTCAACTGGCTAAGGAACTCGAACAGCGCCGCGGTGAAGTGGGCGCGTTTTGGCATCAGATCTCCTCCAGCACCTCGGCAGCGTGCTCGGCGGGCTTGACCTTCTCCCAGACCTTGGCCACCTTGCCGTCCTTGTCGATGAGGAAGGTGTTGCGCAGGATGCCCTCGTACTCCCGGCCCATGAACTTCTTTGGTCCCCAGCTGTCGTAGGCGGTGGCGACCTCGTGGCCCGGGTCGCTCAGCAGCGGGAAGGTCAGGCCGTACTTGTTGGAGAACTTGGCGTGCGACTTCTCGCTGTCGGCGCTGATGCCGTACACCGCGGCGCCCTTCTTCTCGAACTCCGGCATCAGGTCGCGGAAGAAGCAGGCCTCCTTGGTGCAGCCGGGGGTGTCGTCCTTGGGATAGAAGTAGAGGACCACCGGCTTGCCCCGGAGCTCCCTCAGGCGCACGGTCTCGCCGTCGCCGGTTGTGAGAGTGAAGTCGGGCGCGGAACTACCTGGTTTCAGCATCGCCTAGACGGTAGCGCAGAAACAGGAAGTCCTCCTGGCGGCGGACGCTGGTGAGCCCTGCGGCGACGGTGCGGTCGGGCAGCAGGGCGGCGCCCTCGACCATGCCCAGCCGGCCGGAGCCGCCACGTCCGGCGACCACCGGCGCCAGCGTCAGAAAGACTTCGTTGAGGCGCCCGGCGCTGAGCAGCTCGCCGATGACGTGCGGGCCGCCCTCGGTGAGGATGGTGCTCATGCCCTGGTGGTGCAGGCGCTCCACCGCCATGCCCAGGTCGACGGCATCGGCACCGGCGACCCAGACCTCGCAGGTGCCGGGCAGGGTGGCGCGGAGGCGATCGGCGTTGGTGGTCGTCGTCAGGACCAGCGCCCCCGCCTGGACCGCGGGGTGCGATGGGTCGATGTCGCCGTGGCGCGTGACCAGCACCAGCCTGGGTTCGGGCGCCAGACCCCGCATCCGCCGCAGCTCGGCAAAGGACGCGGCCAGGGAGGGGTAGATCGCCTCCGGCGTCCAGCGGTGGTTGGGGGTCGCGCGCAGGGTGCCCGCGCCCAGCAGCACGGCGTCGGCGCAGGCCCGCAGCAGGGCCATCAGGAACCGGTCGCCGTCCTGGTGGCTGCTGATCACCGACCCCGAAGACTGCCGCGCCTCCAGCGCCACCACCCCGTCGAGGGACTCCACGAAATTGGAGTAGACGACCGGGGTCTCGAACCCGATCTCGCCGCCGTAGATCTCAGCCAGGTCCGCCGGGGTAGGGGCAGCCGGGACGGCACCCTCCAGCAAGACTTCGAAGCGCGCCACCAGCGGGTTGCTAGAGGTTGTGGGC
>DASZHA010000055.1:0-18567 GCA_035938265.1 Candidatus Dormiibacterota bacterium | reverse complement strand
CGCCAAGGCGGCCGGCGAGGCCAGTGCCGAATGGGTGGGCGCCGCGCTCCAGGACATGGATATTGAGTTTCTCGAGCAGTGGGACGGCCCGGTCGTGGTCCACGCCGGAGGGGGCTGACCGCCGGCAGACGGTGTGAACCTGCGCCCGGCTACCGCCGGTGACTGGCCCGCCGAAGGCTCTCGCCGATGGCAACGATCACCACCAGCGGCATCACCCACCAGGCCGGCGCTCCATTCAGGCTGAGAAGCGCGGTGACCAGCAGCCCGGCGACGACCGCGGCCGCGACCGTCCAGTCGTCGCCGACGATGAAGGCGTACCAGAAACGCAGGAAGCCGCGGATCCCAGAGCCAACCACCCGCAGGGCGGTCATGTGGCCGGGTCGAACCCGAAGGCGCGCCGGCGTTCAAGGGCGATGAAGGTCACCGCGGTCAGCAGGTAGAGGGCAAGCAGCCAGAGGATCGCGGCGTCGCCGCCCGGCCAATCGACGCCCAGGCCTTCGACCGCCCAGAAGGTGCCGAAGGTTGTCAGCAGGACACCGACGCCGAGCTGGAGCAGGCTGCGGGGCACCTGCCGCACCAGGGAGTGGACCGCCGCCCCCACGCCGCCGACCAGCACCAGCGCCGCGACCGCGCCGATGGCGGCGACGTCGTACCGATTGGTGCTGGCACCCAGGGAGACGGCGATGAAGGCGATCTCGAGGCCCTCGAGGACCACCCCCTTGAACGCCAGGACGAAGGCCAGCCAATCGAAGCCGGACCCCGTGAACTCTGGTGGCTCCGGCTGCCTGAACTTGAGTCCAGCCAGCCCGTGGGCAGCCACCCGGCGCACGCCCTTGCGTAGCCACTGCAGTCCAAAGACCAGCATCAGCGACCCCACCAGCAGCCGCAACGGCCCGATGGGGATGCTGCTGAGGGCCACGCCGAGCACCGCGACCACCGCCAGGAGAACGGCGAAGCCGGCGCCCACGCCGACCAGGGTCGACCGCCAGCCCCGGGCCGCGCCCACCCCCACGACGATGGTGACCATCTCGACGGCCTCGACCGTGGAGGCCAGGAAGGTGGTGACCAATACGGGAATCGCGCCTGTCAGCGCCAGACTGCCCACGCTTGCCGTCGCCTAAAACCCGAGCCCTGGCATGGGTGCTTAGGATATGCCGATGTCAGTCGGCCACGTCACCACCCGCGTCGAGGGCGAGGTGACCCTGCTCACCCTTGATCGCCCCCCGGCCAACGCCATGGACCTGGACACCCTGCACGAGGTGATAGCGGCGCTGGCGGAGGTGGCCGCGACGTCCCCGCGAGCGCTGGTGATCGCCGGCCGGCCCCGCTTCTTCTCCGCAGGCGTCGACCTGAAGTTCGTGCCTACCCTCGACGCGGCTGGCCAGCAGGCGATGGTTCGGGGGGTCAACGAGCTGGTCCTCGGAGCCTATGGGCTGCCCTGTCCCGTGGTCACCGCCGTCACCGGGCACGCCATCGCTGGCGGGTTCCTCTTCGCTCTCTGCGGCGACATCCGCATCGGTGCCCTGGAGGGCAAGTACGGCATCACGGAGGTGACAGTTGGTGTGCCCTACCCGGCGGCGGCAATAGGTATCGTGCGCGCCGAGCTGACGCCAGGGGCGGCGCGCTACCTGGCCCTCAGCGCACGGTTGGTGGGAGCCGACTGGTGCGCCGGCAACGGGGTGTGGGACGAGGTGCTCAGCGGCGACGATGTCGTCCCCCGCGCGCTGGAGGTGGCCAGGGAGCTGGCGGCGGCGCCTGCCAGCGTCTATGCGCGCACCAAGCGGGAGCTGCGGGGCGCGACCGTGGAACGGCTGCGAGCCGCGGCCGCGGCTGACCCCCTGCTGCAGGGCTGGGTCGACGCCGAAGGCCGGGCGGCCGTGGAGGGGGCGCTCCGCCGGGACTGAGGGTCAGGCCAGGAAGTTTCCCAGGCGCCAGCCGTACATATCGGGGTGCGCCTTGAGCATGCGCAGGATTGTCGGACCGTCGAAGCCCCGCACGTCGTACTGGCAGAGGAAGATGACGGGGTACCGCTTGGCCAGCAGGTTGATGGCCTCCTCGTAGCGCATCAGCTCCTCCAGCGACTCCAGCATCTCGACGGCGCAGACCAGCTCGCCGACGATGCGAATCGCCGAGGGCTGGGTGGCGACCAGCCCACTGAGGACCTGCTCCCAATAGTCGATGAAGTCGGCCGCCGTCATCGTTGACTCGGACACCACCCTGAGCTCGGCGAGGCTGCTGTGGGAGTCGGCCATTGCGACCCGAAGGGTCTCCAGGTAGCCGTCGAGCACCTCGCCGGAGCAGACCAGGAAGGTGGGCTGCCCACGGCGCAGGCCGTCGACGATGAACGGCACCGAGTGGCGAAATCGTCCGGCTTCCTCGCCGTATAGGCAGGCGATGTGGGCCCGCAGCGGGATCGCCTCGCCCCCGACCACAGCGGCGGAGGAGTCGTCGGGTCGCCCTTCCTTGGCCCCCATGAAGCGCTCCAGGTCGGAGCGGGTGAAGCGCCGGGCGCCGCGCCGGCCCACGCGTTGTGCCGGCAGCAGGCCGGCGTCACTCCAGCGTCGGATTGAGGCCTCGCTGACGCGCAGGAACTCGGCGGCCTCCTTGGTGTTCAGCAGCTGGTCGTTCACCTGCCTGCGCTCATGCACGTCGCTGCGCGCTCAGCTGCATAGCAAAGCGGCGCAAAGCTCAATCCGACTCGACCTTCCACGTCGTCGTCGGCCTGCCTGTGGACAACTGCGCGCCATCCCTCTGTCGGTTCACCCCGCTTGTCGCGATGGTAGCAGGGCGCCGGTCCCAGGGTATCGGGCACAATCAGCCCAGCAAATGGCCACCGCCACCGCGTTCCGCACCCCGCAGCAGCTGTATATCGACTGGGAACAGTCCCACTGGTCGGCGCATGAAATCGACCTCTCCCGCGACGTCGCCGACTGGAAGGTGATGGACGAGCTCGATCGCGGCCTCCTCTACTTCGCGCTCGCCTCGCTGATGGTCGCCGAGGAGCGGATCTCGACGCAGTTCGCCGGGCTGGTGCTGGCCCAGGACGACGAGGAGGAGGGCAGCTTCCTCACCACCCAGCTCGTCGACGAGGTGCGGCACATGCAGTTCTACGCCCGCTTCCAGTCGGAGGTCGTCGATGACCCGGCCAGCATCGGCCGGCACGTCAACCGCGCCCGGCAGGCGCTTGACGCGCCATTTCGCGTGATCTTCGACGAGGCCCTGGTCGGTGCCCACGACCGCCTCTGCCAGGACCCCCGCAACCGCTCGGCCAAGGTCGACTTCATCACCGTCTATCACCTGCTCATCGAGGGCACCATGGGGATCACCACCTCCCACTTCCTGCTCGGCCTTCTCCGGCAGCGTGGCCTGCTGCCCGGCTTCGTCGATGGCTACTCGCGGATCGCCGCCGACGAGGGCCGCCACATCCTCTACGGCACCGGGTTCCTCCAGCGCGCGGTCGCCGAGGACCCCTCGATGGCCGAGGTGGTGCGTGGCCGTGTCAATACCCTGATGCCGGCAATCGAGGAGACGTTGACCCTGCCGGACGTGGCCCTCGACGTCCTTGGCGTCGGCCCCGAGGCGCTCAAGCAGCATGGCCTGACAGCTCTCGACCGGCGGCTCAAGTCGATCGGCGTCACCCTCTAACCGAGGCACCCCTCCGCATGACGGCAGGCGACCAGACCCCGCGCGCCGACCTCGACGAGGCCCGGCGCCGCCGCGCCGCCACGCGGGACGAGGGTAGGGGAGAGGTGGTGGAACAGCGCCACGGAAGGGGCCGGCGCACCGCCCGCGAGAATGTCGAGGACCTCGTCGACCCCGGCAGCTTCGTCGAGTACGGCGCCCTGGCCATCGCCGCCCAGCGGGCCCGCCGGGACATCGCCGACCTGATCGCGCGGACCCCGGCGGATGGGCTGGTCGGGGGTCTGGCCCGCGTCAACTCCGACCTGGTGGGCGCCGACCGCGCCGACTGTGCCGTTCTCTCCTACGACTACACCGTGCTGGCGGGGACCCAGGGGATGATGGGCCACAAGAAGAAGGACCGGATCTTCGATGTCAGCGAGCGATTGCGGCTGCCGACGGTATTCTTCACCGAGGGCGGCGGCGGTCGCCCGGGCGATACCGACCACGCCATGGTCGCCGGCCTCGACACTATGGCCTTCGCCCTCTGGGCTCGCCTCTCGGGGCTGGTGCCGCGGATCGGTATCGCCTCAGGTCGCTGCTTTGCCGGCAACGCCGTGCTCTTCGGCTCCTGCGACATCACCATCGCCACGCCCGAAGCCAGCATCGGCATGGGTGGCCCCGCGATGATCGAGGGCGGCGGCCTGGGCGTGGTGGAGCCCGATGCCGTCGGGCCGCTGGAGATGCAGGTCAGCAACGGCGTCGTCGACGTCGCTGCCGCCGATGAGGCCGACGCGGTGCGCCTGGCCAAGCAGGCGCTCTCCTACTTCCAGGGGCCGGTCGCGGCGTGGGAGGCGCCCGACCAGGCGGCGCTGCGCGAGGTCGTGCCTGAGAACCGGCGCCGCGCCTACGACGTCCACCGGGCCATCGACATCCTCGCCGACACGGGCAGTGCCCTCGAGCTGCGCCCCCGCTTTGGCCGTGGCATGGTGACGGCGCTGGCGCGGATCGGAGGCAGGCCCGTCGGCGTCGTGGCCAACAACCCGATGCACCTGGCCGGCGCCATCACCAGCGACGGCGCCGACAAGGGCGCGCGCTTCCTGCAGCTGTGCGAGGCGTTCGGCATCCCTGTCCTCTTCCTGTGCGACTGTCCCGGGATCATGGTGGGGCCCGACGCCGAGGCCACCGGCCTGGTCCGGCACGCCAGCCGGCTCTTCCTCGCCGGCGCCGCCCTGACGGTTCCGTACATGACGGTGGTGCTGCGCAAAGGGTACGGGCTTGGCGCCCAGGCGATGGCCGGCGGCAGCTTCCATGCCGCCCTGATGACGGTCGCCTGGCCCAGCGGCGAGTTTGGCGGGATGGGCCTCGAGGGCGCCGTGAAGCTGGCCTACAAGAAGGAGCTCGACGCCATCGCCGGCGAGGACGAGCGCCAGGCCGCGTTCGACCAGATGGTGGCGGCGGCCTACGAGATGGGCAAGGCGCTCAACATGGCGACGTACTTCGAGATCGACGACGTCATCGACCCCGCCGAGACCCGCGACATCGCCACCAGGGTGCTGATGGAGGCCGGAGGCCGCGCGCCCCGCGACCCCGGCCGACGACGCTACGTCGACGCCTGGTGACCGTGCGCTAAGGAGCCAGCGTCGGCTGGACCAGGAAGATCCAGATGTCCCAGGTGACGTGGCTGACGATCAGCGCCGCCAGGCTCCCCTCGAAAAGGTACTGCAGGCTCCAGAAGGCGCCGGCGATCCCGGCCGCTCCGGTCAGGGTGAGGTTGCCGCTAACCAGGTGGATGCCTCCGTAGATGACCGCCCCGGTGGCGTTACCCAGGGTGGGGCCCAGCTCCTGGGCGAGGTAGCCGTTGACCAGGCCGCGCCAGAAGAGCTCCTCGCCGGGTGCGATCACCAGCCCCAGCGCCGGCGCGATGAAGGTGGTCGATGCCAGCTGGCGCCGCCGGTAGACGTCGTCGATGTCGGCAGCGCCGTTGGGCATGACCCGCCGGGCAAACCGGTCGCCGACCTGGAAGACGCCGTAGAGGGCACCCGCGCTGGCCAGCCCGGTGGCGATGTCCCTGGGCCGTGGACGGACCTTTCGCAGCGACGGGTTGGCATAGAGCGCGAAAGCGCCGAGGGCACCGACGCCGGCGGTCATCCTCTCCCAGAAGTGGGACTTGCCCCGGAAGGCAAGGGTCCATATGACGGTCGCCGCGGCCAGGCCCACCGCGAAGTCGCGGCCGCGGATGCGTTGCTCGATCACGCCACCAGGTGGGCGACGATCAGACCGAGGATCAAGAGGACGCCGAAGATGGCGTGCAGGCGGGCGGTGGCCATGTCGATCATGTTGATCTCGCCGAGGCTGCCCCCCGCGCCCCGCTCCGCGGCCTGGACCAGGAGCACCGCCGCCGGCAGGCTGAGGACCGCCAGGAGGGTTGGTGTCGGCAGCCAGCCCGCGATGACCGCGATCGCCAGCACCATGTACGTGCCGACGACCAGGGCGACGTATCCCCTGAACGCCAACACCTTGCCGATCCGTGCCGAAAGGGTGCTGAAGCCGAGCCGGGTGTCCTCGGCCATGTCGCGCCACTCGTTGCCGTGGAGGATGGCCGCCACCAGCAGCCCGATCGGGGCGGCCAGGGCCAGCAGCCGCCAGTCGAACCCGCCGGTGGCCGCGAAGTAGGCGCCCACCGTCATCAGCACGCCCATCTGTAGGAAGACCAGGGGTACGCCGAGGGCGCGGTACTTGTAGTGGAACGGCGGCGCGGTGTAGAAGTACCCGCCCAACAGGCCCAGCACCCCGAGGACGAGGATCAGCGGGCCCCGCACCAGGGTCAGGTAGACGCCCACCAGCGCGCTGATGGCGAAGAGCGCATAGGCGATGCCAAAGGCGCCGCGTTCGCTGACGCCGCCGTTGACGATGGCGTGGCTGGCGCGTGGCGAGGTGATGGAGTCGATGCCGTGGCGCACGTCATAGATCTCGTTGATGACATTGGTGCCGGCGTGCAGCGCCAGCCCGCCGACCAGCGCCGCCAGCCAGGGCAGGAGCTCTGCCTGACCCTGGGTCCAGGCGAAGGCGCCCGCGGCGGTGATCGGCAGAAGCGAGGCGGTGAAGCTGAAGGGGCGGGTTATCTCGTAGACGCCCGCGGCTCGCGCCCGGAGGCGCTGCCAGGCGGTGTCGCCCCTTGCCGCCGCCGGTGCATCGACCGCCGCCCTCGCCACGACCTGGCCGCTGGCGCGGGTGACGCCAGACCCGTACAGCACACAGGCATCGAGGACGGCGCGGACCTGGTCCTCGTCCTGCACCACCGGTTGCAGCAGGGGGACATCCATCCCAGCGGCGTGGTACTCCTCGGCGCGGCGGGCGACGTCGTCGCGGGTGCCGACCAGCACGAAAGCCTCGAGCAGCTCGTCCGGGATGGCCTCCGCCGCCTCGTGGTACTGCTCCGCCCGCCATAGGCCGTTGACCTTGTCGCGCAGGTCGGCGGGGAACCCGGCGCGGCGCAGCGAGGCGTCGCTGAGGATCGACACCATGTATATGACAAAGGGCTCGCGCTTGGCCCGGTTGAGCGCCTCGCGGCGCGAGTCGGCGACGTAGGTGAGCAGGTAGCCGCGGAAGTCGATGTCGGTGGCGGGGCGGCCGTGCTCGTCGGCCGACGCCAGCACCCCCTCGCGCATCAGGCTGAAGGCGGGCAGCGACTCCATCGGGCGGGCGAGGTAGCCGTCGGCCTTCTCGCCCGCGAGCCGCAGGTAGGGCTTGGTGTAGGCCGCGACGTAGATGGGAATGCGCCTGGGTGGCGGGAACATCGGCACCAGCGGGGGCACCTTGTCGTTGAGCACCAGCCGCTCCCCGCGCCACAGGCTGCGGATGTCGTCGATGGCACGGCCGACATGCGTCGGGGCGTCCTCGTGGGGGATCGCCATCTGCATCAGGCGAAGGGGCAGGCCGCTGCCCAGCGCCAGTGACATCCGCCCCGGGGCGATGTCATCGAGGGAGGCCATCGTGGTGGCGACCACGAAGGAATGCCGGGTGTAAGGGTTGAGGGCGCCGGCGCCAAGGCGGATCGACGAGGTTGCCCGCGCCATCGCCGCCAGGAAGGTGATGGGGTCACGCTCGAAGTAGCTGTCGTGGACCCAGACCGATTCCAGGCCCAGGTCCTCGGCGCGCCGCGCCCAGTCGACGGTGTCGGCCACGTCGCCACGGGCCGCCAGTCCCAACCCAACCTGCTTCGCCAATGACGGCATCGCCTATATGGTTGCAGACATGGCAAGCCGGCCCGCCCAGGACCCGGAGAGGGTCCAGGCGCTGTTCGGACGGATCGCGCGACGTTACGACCTGGCCAACACCGTGATCAGCTTCGGCCGCGACGCCGCCTGGCGGCGAAAGGCGGCTCGCGCAACCCGCCTGCAGCCGGGCCAGGCGGCCCTCGACGTCGCCTGTGGCACCGGCCGGCTGGCGGTCGAGCTGGCCCGGCTGGTCGGCCCCGCGGGACGGGTGGTGGGCGCCGACTTCAGCCCGGAGATGCTGGCGGTCGCTGCCCACCTCTCACCCGCGATCGAATGGCAGAGGGCCGACGCCCTGGCCCTGCCGTTCGGCGAGGGAGCCTTCGACGCCGCCACCATCGCCTTCGGCCTACGCAACCTCAGCGACCGCGGTCGCGGCGTTCGCGAGATGGCGCGCGTGGTGCGCGGTGGTGGGGGCCTGGTGGTGCTGGAGTTCCTCCACCCACCCAGAGGGGCCTTCGGGACGGGCTACCGGCTCTACCTGGAGAAGGTGCTGCCGGTTGTCGGCGGCTGGATCACCGGCGACCGGGACGCCTACCGCTACCTGAGCAGCAGCATCGAGGCGTTCCTCGCGCCCGAGGAGCTGATCCGAGTGGCTGTGGAGGCGGGCTGGGTCGGCGTCGAGCTGCGCCACCTCAACCTGGGGACGGTGGCGATGCTGGTGGGGCGAAGCCCCGGGCGCTAGCCCGAAGGGACGCGCGCCGCCGGCGCTGGTCGTACCAAGAGCACAACACTGACGAGCGCGAACCAGGCGATAAAGGCGACAAACGCCGCCAGGGTCGCGATTCCGCCTGCCGCCACAGGTCCGGTGACAATCACAGTTCCCAGGCTCCCCACGAGCTGGATCACAGCAGCCCCCAGCCCCAGCCATGCCACCCAACCTGCCATGGTCCTGGTCGCCAGGAATCCCCAGGCCATCGATCCCACTGCCGCGCCCATCGGCAGGAAGAAGAAGGCAAAGGCCATGTTGCCGGCATCCGAAAACGCCTTGGCGGTCTGCGGCGGCGCGCCGGGCGCCACGACAGCGGCGGTCTGCAACAGCACAAAGATGACCATCGCTGAGGCGAAGGCAACGGTGTTGGACACGACTACCAGCACCCAGAGGCTGCCACCGTCGGGCTCCCCAGCCCGGATCTGGGCGGTGAGGTAGGCAACCACCAGGAAGCCGGGCAGCAGCGCCACCGCGCCCAGGTAGTTGCCGACCAGGAAGCCGGTCTGGTTGTTGGCAAAGTAGCTGACGATCTCCGAGCCCGACGCCGTAAGGGTTGGGAGGATGGGCGCGGTCACGCCTATGACCACGGACAGCACCACGAACACCAGGCCGGCGATGCCGGCCATCCTGCGAGAAAGCTCCACTCTCATACCTCCCGATCGCGACTGCGGCTAAGCACAGGTATCGACTTCCTGAGGTCCGCGAGCACCTCGACCGACTTCTCCGAATGGATGAACAGGTAATTGAGATCGCGATAGAGCGGGTCGCCTGTGACGACTTCCACTGGACGCAACCCGAGCGGCGTCATGTGCCATGCCCGGTAGCCGAGGCCAGCGAGTAGCGGGCCCAGTTTCTGTTCAGCGGGCAACCGGTGCAGAACCTCGGCTATGATCACCGGTCGATCGCGGCCGACGAGCCAGGCACCCCCCTCAATTACCTCGTGTTCGGTGCCCTCGGTATCGATCTTGATGACCTGAACCGAGGTCAGGTTAGCTGTCCTGGCGAATGCATCGAGGGTCGTCACGTCCACTCGGACCGGGTGGGTCTCGACCCAGGTGCGCGATAGCATCGACGCGTCGCTCGGGAAGTCCTGCAATGGGACATTGATCAACGCCGACGATTCATGAGCCCCGACTGCCTGGCCGTGCACATGAACGCGGTCGGCCCCATTGAGCTTCAGGTTGTGCAGGAGCCGCTCCCGGATCAACGGCACGGGCTCGAACGCGTGCACCTCGGCCACGGGGTTGCACCCGGCAACCACTAACGAAACTATGCCGACGTTTGCACCCACGTCGACAAACGCTGAGACATGGGGCGCAAGCGCTTGGAGTACCTGTGCCAGCGGTGGATCCCACGCATCCAGGCCAGACCAGAATAGGGGCACGGACATATCATCGGCTCGGGTTTCGACTATGAAGCTGAATCCGGTTCTCGCTGATCGAATCCTGACCCGGCGCGAGACAGGAAATTTTCGCACGAAATCCTGTCCAAGCCATGGCGCTAGCGGGAGAAGGATGTCCGTTGTGACCCTGGAAACCGGTCGAAGAGACAGGACTCGACGAGCCAGCCGCTTCAGTGGCTTGAATGCCATGACGACGTGAGAGCTTAAGCTAAGCCGCTCGGTGTGTGCGCTCGGCGCTCCTCGAGGTCACGCGTGGAACTCGGCCAGCCGCGCGCCCTCCGCCTCGACCTGGCGCATCGTGCGGTGATCCAGCGTCCGGAACGGGGAGGGCGCAACCTGGCCTTTCTCATACCTCCAGGTGCCGGCCACCTGGCCGTCGACCAGGAAGGTGTTGACAGAATGCGGCGTCTTGATGTTGAAGACCCGCGGCCGGTCGTCCTCCCGCAGCACCAGCGCGCGGCGGGCGTGGGCCAGCAGGGTGGCATCCCAGACCGGCAGGAAGCGGACCGGCGCGGGGGTCTCGGGGTCGGGCCGGGGCGCCCGCGGCAGGTCTACGAGCTCGTCGCCGTTCTCCGCCCGGAAGCGGACCAGGCGGAGCCGCTCCAGCGCCGGCGCCACCGCCGAGGCGGTCTTGAGACCCGCCCAGTTGGCGATCTCGGCGGCGCTGGCCGGTCCGAAGCCGGTCAGGTAGCGGGTAACGGTGTGGTCGAGGGCGGTGTCGAAGTCAAGGCCATCGGGAGCCGGACCGATCCAGTCCTCGGCCGCCGCGTAGATGTCAGCCCGGCGCCGGGCCCAGGTGCCCGACGGAGGCACCCGAAGCAGGTTGAGCCAGAACCCGACCCCGTTCCACATGACGTTGGTCATCGAGCCCTGCAGCTCCTTGCGACTCTGCGGGCTCCGCTGGCGGAGCATCTCCCGCACCCGCGCCGCCGCCTCGTCGACGGCCTGCGGGGGGTCGTCGTGCCAGGCGACCCTGGAGTACCAGTCGCGCAGCGCTTTGCGGGTGGCGAGCGCCAGCGGCCAGTAGTCGGCGGTCGAGACCAGGTGGATGGTGCCCCGGAGGAGCGTCCCCTGGACCGCGGTCCGTTGCTCGAGGGCGGCGTCGACGTCCTCGCGACGGATGCCCTCGAGGCGCGACCAGAGCCCGATGTACATCGCCGGGGCGTACTGCGCCTGCAGCGCACCCATGCGGTCGAGCCCCTTGGGGACCGATGTCCGGGCGCGCTCCAGCAGCATCTGGCGGGCCAGCAGTGCCCGGTTCAGCTGCCGCTGGGTTAGGACTGGGGGTGGAGCAGGCATTGTTCAAAGCTACCGACCCGCGCGCCTTTCCATCGGTAGCCAAATAGTTACACTCGACTTCGTCAGCAATACTTGGAGGAGGCGAGCGATGGCAAAGAACGACGCAAAAGGATCCGGCACCAAGGAAGACCCGTGGGTCTTGAAGACGCCTCCGGGCACCTCCGAGTACCAGATGTACAAGGACGAGACCCAGGACCCACCGGCGCTGGTCTGCGTCGTCGGCAGCACCAAGCTGAGCTACCAGCTGCGGGCGCTCGACGACCTCCAGGCGATGCTCAAGAAGCACGGTGACTGGATGCCATTGGGCGCGGCCGACGAGCAGAAGGCGGCGGCGGACGGCACCGTGGAGGCCTGGGGCCGCGCCGCGGACAACCCCGTGGGCGGCTGGTATGGCCTCAAGAAGGGCTACCGCGGCCGCTTCGGCATGTACATCCCGCCCCTGATGGAGGCGCTCGGCAAGGCCGAGGTCGAGCACAACCCCCGGAACAACCGGATGAGGGCCCTGTAGCAACCAGCAGCGACCAATCACCCCCGGCGGGTGTGCGCATCCGCCACGACGTCCGCAACCTGGCCATCGTCGCCCACGTCGACCACGGCAAGACCACCCTGGTCGACGAGATGCTGAAGCAGAGCCACACCTTCCGCGAGAACCAGGACATGGGGCACCTGATCCTCGACTCCAACGCCCTGGAGCGGGAGAAGGGCATCACCATCCTGGCCAAGAACACCGCGGTGCTCTACCGCGACACCGTCATCAACATCATCGACACCCCCGGCCACGCCGATTTCGGGGGCGAGGTGGAGCGCGTCCTCAGCATGGCCGACGGCTGCCTGCTCCTGGTCGACGCCGCCGAGGGCCCGATGCCCCAGACTCGGTTCGTCCTGCGCAAGGCCTTCGAGCAGGGGCTGCGGCCAATCCTGGTGATCAACAAGCTCGACCGCCCCCACGCCGCCCCCGAGAAGGCGCTGGAGGCGGCCCACGACCTCTTCCTGGAGCTGGCCGAGGACTCCGACCAGCTCGACATCCCCGTGATCTACGCCATCGCCAAGGAGGGCCGGGCCGGCAGGTCGGCTGACGCCCTCGAGCCAACGCTGGCGCCGCTGTTCGAGGCCATCCTCGACCGCGTCCCCGCGCCGGTGATGGAGGAGGGGCCCTTCCAGATGCTGGTCGCCAACCTGGCCTACGACGACTACGTGGGCCGGCTGGCCGTGGGTCGCGTCTTCCGGGGCTCGGTCCGGCCAGGCGATACCCTCGCCGTGCTGACGGGCGAGGGCGAGCCGCGCCGCGGCAAGGTCGCCCAGGTGCTGCTCCACCGGGGACTCACCCGGGTGCCGGTGGACGAGGCCAGCGCCGGCGACATCGTGGTGCTGGCGGGAATCGACGATGTCAGCATCGGCGACACCCTGACCGATCCCGATACCCCCGACCCGCTGCCAAGGATCACCATCGACGAGCCAACGGTGCAGATGACATTCGCGGTCAACACCTCGCCGTTCAGCGGCCGCGAGGGCAAGATGTCGACCTCGCGCCAGCTGCGAGCCCGCCTCTACAAGGAGCTGGACGTCAACCTCGGGCTGCGCGTCGAGGACACCGACTCGCCGGATGCCTTCCTGGTCAGCGGCCGGGGCGAGCTTCACCTTGCGGTGCTGATCGAGACCATGCGCCGCGAAGGCTACGAGTTCCAGGTGTCGCGGCCGCAGGTGATCGTCAAGGAGGTCGAAGGCAAGCGGATGGAGCCGGTAGAGCACCTCACCGTCGACGCCCCCGAGGAGTACGTCGGCGCCATCACCGAGGCGCTCGGCAAACGCCGTGGCCAGATGGTGGAGATTGACTACGACCACAAGGGGGGCGTGCGCCTGGAGTACACCATCCCCACCCGGGGGTTGATCGGCTTCCGCAACGCCTTCCTCACCCTGACCGGCGGCAACGGCGTGATGGGGTCGCTGCTGCTGGGCTACAGGCCCTGGGCCGGCGACCTCAGCGGCGAGCGCAACGGCGCCCTGACCGCCTCCAGCGCCGGGGCGGCGGTGGCCTACGGCATCTCCAACGCCCAGGAGCGCGGCACCACCTTCGTCGAGCCCGGCGACCCGGTCTACGAGGGCATGATCGTGGGCCTGCAGAAGCGCCCCGGCGACATCGCCGTCAATGTCACCAAGGAGAAACAGAAGACCAACATCCGCTCCTCGACCGCGGACATCGCCGTACGGCTCACGCCGGCCGTCAAGATGAGCCTCGAGCAGTGCCTCGACTTCCTCGAGGATGACGAGCTCCTGGAGGTGACGCCCAAGGCCATCCGGCTGCGCAAGCGCTGGTTGACCGAGGTCGAGCAGTCCCGCGCCCGCCGCACCCAGGGCCGAGTCTGACGTTACAGACCTGACACTCCGCTCCGGCTAGATGCCGCAGGGGGCTGGTTAGCATGGGCCCGTGATCGAGGCAATACAACCTACGCGCACGGCCGCGAAACCAGCCGGCCGGCTGATCGCGGTCTACAGCGGCAAGGGCGGCTCCGGGGCCACCACCATCGCCGTCAACTTCGCCTGCGCCCTGGCTGACAGCCAGCGCAAGAACGTGGTCATCGTCGACCTGGATCTCCAGTACGGCGACGTCGCCTCGATGTTCAAGACACCCGACGAGCACAGCACCGTCGTCGACCTGGTGACCTCGTCCGTGATCGACCTCGACGAGCAGGTTGTCGACGAGACCCTGATCAAGGTGGCCGACAGGGTCCACGTGCTGGCTGCCCCGCTCCGACCCGAGCTTGGCGAGCTGGTGGAGACCGGCGTGTCCCAGCTGGGGGTGGTCATGACCATCCTTCGCCACCGCTTCGACGTCGTCGTCGTCGACCTCGGCCGTCACCTTGGCGACGCCGGCGCCTCGGTCCTGGACGCCTGTGACCGGGTGCTGCTGGTGACCACGCCGCTGACGACGTCGCTGAAGAGCCTGCGCCTGGCGCGGGGCCTGCTACACCAGCTCCAGATCCACGACGACCGCATCGAGGTGGTGCTCAACCAGCCCCACGAGCACACCGACTTCAAAAGCGCGGATGTCGCCGACGCCATCCAGCGGACCATGCTGGCCAGCATTCCCCATGACTCAAGGGTGGCGGTGATGGCCATCGACAGCGGTGAGCCGTTCGTCCTCTTCCGCCAGCGCGCCGCGATCAGCGCGGCCATCTTGGGCATGGCCGAGAGCGTGATGCGCACCACCCAACCCGTGGAGGTCAAGGCCTAAGTGGCAGTCGTCTCGCGCAATCGCAACCCAACCTACATCCTCGTCGCCGGCATCGTCGTTGCTTTGCTGGGCGGCATCCTGGTGGTGGTACTTGTTTCCCAGCCGGGGAGTATCTCGGTCCCGGGCCAGAGCGTTTCCGTGGTGGTCGCGTCGCATGACATCGCCGCCCGGGCCTCGGTGGGCAGTGGCGACCTCACCGTGGTCAAGTACCAGCCCGACGCGGTTCCCAGTCACAGCTTCACCGACGTCAACCAGGTCAAGGGCTTTGCCGCGGTTGCCCTCGCCAGGAACACGCCGCTGACCTCTGACGTGCTGGTGTCAGCGCCGGCGGCGGCGCCGACCACCCAACAGGGGGTGCTGGACGTACCCGCGGGCCAGGTGGCGGTAGCCATCCCGTCGGGCGACCCGATCAACAACGTAGCCGGCTTCGTGCAGAGTGGCGACCACGTCGACATCCTCGTCCGCGGACTCCCCGGCCAGCCGCCGGGGCAGGTGGCCGCCACCTTCCGCGACCTGACCGTCCAGCTCGTCAACAGCCCCGCCAGCGGGGGCGCCACCAGCAGCGGGCAGGCGACTCCCAGGGGCAACACCTGGGTGGTCTTCGTGCCGGTGGACCAGGCGATGCAGCTGGTCTACCTCTTCAGCAATGGCCAGTACACCTTCGTTCTTCGCTCCCACAAGGATGTCGGCGCGCCCACGATCAAGGCCGGCCCGGTCGGTCCCTCTGACTTCAACGGCACCTACGGGATCCACTAGAGGCCGGTCGTGAGCCTGGTGGCGCTGGTGGCGGGCTGTCTGCTCGCTGCCGGGATCGTGCTGGTGACCCTCGCCGTCTACGTCACGATGCGGGGCGCCGGCCTGGAGGACGGCAACCACGAGCCGGCGGGCGGGAACGCCGACGGCGGCACGTTGATCGAGAAGTTCATCGACCAGTTGACGCTGCCGTTCGCCCGGCAGGGGCGCGCTACGCGGACGGCCGAGGCCCTGTCGCGGGCCAACCTCAGCCTGCGGCCCCAGGAGTGGTACCTGGTCCGGGTCCTCTTCCCGCTGCTTGTCTTCGTCCTCACCGTCCTGGTCAGCACCCAGCTGCCGCTGGCCCTGCTGCTGGCGCTGGCAGCGTTCTTCCTTCCCACCGTTCTGCTGCGCGCCCGCCGCAACCACCGGCGCACCGACGTCATTAAGCAGCTGCCCGAGGCGCTGCAGGTGATGAGCAACGCCCTGCAAACCGGGGCCTCGGTGTCGCAGTCCATCGCCGCCGTCGCGGAAAGCCTCCCGGCGCCTATTGGCGAAGAGTTCGGCCGGATCGACCGCGAGCTGCAGCTGGGTCTCTCGCTTGACGATGCCCTCGCCCGCATCGCGGCCCGCATCGACAGCCGCGACCTGGCGATGGTGGTGTCGGCCATCCAGATCAACCGGGAGATGGGCGGGACCCTCGCCACCGTGCTGGAGTCGATCTCGGCCACGATGCGCGAACGCATCCGTCTGAAGGACCGCATCCGGGTGCTCACCTCCCAGGTCCGACTCTCGAGCCGGCTGATCACGCTCTTGCCGATCGGCGTCGCCGTCCTCCTGTTGGTGATCGCACCCAGCTACATGGCGCCGCTTTTCACGACGGTGGCCGGTTTCATGGCCATCGTGGTGGGCGCCATCCTGGTCAGCGTCGCGTACTTCGTCATGTCTCGCCTCGTGGACATCGAGATCTAGTCATGACGGTTGCGGTGCTGGTGGCGGTCTTCTGCGGGGCGGGAATCCTGATGATCGCCGTGGCCCTGGCCCAGATGTCGTCGCGCAGCGCGATCATGCAGGAGCGGTTGCGGCGGGCGGCCCTCCCGGTGGCGGTGACCAGCCCTGAGCTGAACCGGCCGCTGGCGGAGAGGATCCTGGTGCCCCTGGACGACTTCTTCCGCCGCCGTACTCCCGCCGAGCGTTTGCGGCGAGCCCAGGACCGCATCAGCCTCGCCGGCCGCCCGTTTGGCCTCACCGTCGGCCGCCTGCTGGTGATCAAAGCGATCATCGGCGTCGTCGTCACCCTGGTCATGGCCCTCTTCCTGCTGAGCTCTGGAATCAACCCGCTTGGCTACGGCGTGTTCTCGGTGGCCCTGACGGCCGTTGTCCTCGGAATCGGCGGCTACTACCTGCCCGACCTCTTCCTGAACCAGGCCCTGCGGCGGCGCCGAGAGGCGATCCGCCGCCAGCTACCCGAGGTCTGCGACCTGCTCAGCATCTGCGTCGATGCCGGGGCGCCCTTCGACGTGGCCCTGGCCAAGGTTGTGGAGTCCGAGTACATGGCCGGGCCCCTGGTCGACGAGCTGCGCGGCGTGCTCCGCCAGATCCAGTACGCCACGGGCCGGCTTGATGCCCTCCACCGCATGGCCGATCGCGTCGACATCGAGGAGCTGCGGATCTTCGTCGTCGGCCTGGGAGAGTCGTTCAAGCGCGGCGCGCCGATTGCCGACGAGCTCCGGGTTCAGAGCGAGGACATCCGTCGCCGCTACCGCGACCACGCCGAGGAGCTGGCCAACCAGGCGACCATCAAGATGCTGCTACCGCTGGTCTTTTTGATCTTCCCGACGCTGTTCATCGTCATCCTCACCCCGGCGCTGATCCAGGCCTTCAACACCATCCAGGGGGCGCCGTGACCCTGGCCGGGCTGCGCCAGCGCAGCCGGGGACAGTCCGCGGTCGAGATGGCCCTGACGCTGCCGGTGCTGCTGCTGGTGGTGCTGGGGATCGTCGACCTCGGCCGCGTGTCCATCGCCGCCAACGCGCTCACGCACGGAACCCGCGAGGCGGTGCGCTACGCCACCGTCAACATCAGCGTCAGCGGCTCGGCCCCCAACACCACCCTGGCCGCCATCCGGCAGCAGGTGATCAACGAGGGCGCGCGCGCCGGCACCACGGTCACCAACAGCCAGATCTCGATCGACTACTTCACCGTCAACACCACTGAGTGTTCGACCGCACCCGCCACGCCGTGCGCGATTGGCACTGCCGATACGGGGGCGACCTCCTACACCGCGGCCTCGTCCTGCCCGCGGGCGGACTGCAGCAGTCCGCTGGTTGGCGACCTGGTCCAGGTCAAGGTTGCCGTCCCCTGGAGCGCGACCACGTCGACCATCAACCGGGTCATGCCCTCGGGGTTCGCCATCAATGCCACCAGCGCCGGCACCATCGAGTAGGGCGGTGCCCCTACGCTCGCGCGTCGGCCAGCGCGGCCAGTCGCTGCCTATCATCGCCCTGGGGATGGTCGCCTTCGTCGGCTTCCTGGGCCTGGCGATCGACGGTGGCAACAGCTACCTGACGCAGCGCTCGCTGCAGCGGGCCGCGGACATGGCGGCGCTGGCGGCAACCTCCAGCTACTTCCGCAGCAACGTCGTCAGCGGGTATCTCCCGCCCGGGTCGGTGGCGGGGGCGTTCACCACCGCACACAACGCCGCCACCGCCGTTGTGGTCAAGGACGGCTACGCCAGCTCGATCATGGGCACCCCCACGGCCACCGCCCTCGACAGCACTGGCGTCGCGCTGTCCAACCAGTGCAATGCCACCTGCCCAGGCGCGTCCCAGGTCCGCGGTTTCAGCGTCAGCCTGAGCCGCACGGCGCCAACCAACTTCATGAGCGCCCTGGGTTTTGGCCAGACCACGATCGCCGCGACCGCCAGCGGCATGATCACCGTGCCCGGCGGCGCCGTCCAAATGGCGCCGCTGCTGGTGCAGAGCTACACCAGCTCCTCGGTGAACCTGCCCCGCAACAGCGCCTACGGCGCCAGCCCGGTCACGAAGTGCACCCTCAACCCCAACGACGGGATCCAGTACCCGGCCACGCCGGACTGCCGGCCCACGGTCAACACCCCGGTGGTGCTGGTCCAGGCCGCGACATCGGCCCCGGGTTTGAGCGCGCCCTTCAACGGGGTCACGCAGACGCGCTTCTACATCCTCCACGACCCGCCGACCTGCGGCACCGGCGGCGGGTTCCTGGGGTCCTTCTCCCCGTGTGACGCCACCTCGGGCAGCTCCGGGTCGCCGGGAAC
>DASZHA010000054.1:0-13876 GCA_035938265.1 Candidatus Dormiibacterota bacterium | reverse complement strand
GTGTGCGGCCCGGACTACTGGATCGGGATCGCCGCCTCGCCAGAGGTGGCCATCTTCGTTCTCCTGATGATGTCGGATCCGCGGACGGCGCCCGCCGGACCCATCGGCCGGGCGATCTACGGCACCGCCACCGCCCTGGTCGCCGCCGCGCTGATCTACCCCCAGCAGGCAGAGTGGGGGATCAAGCTGGCGCTGCTGGCCGCGCTTACGATCGTCTGCTCGTTCGTGCCGCTGATCGAGCGACTGGAGGTGGGGTTGGTCTCAAGGCGCCTGCGGATCAAGGCTCCCGCGGCCCTGGTGGCGCTGGTGCTGGTCGTGGCGGTGCCGGGCGGCGTACTGGCTGCGGCCGCCGATCCCAGGGTGGTCGAGGCCGATCGTCCTGGCGCCGCCGGCGCGCCGACCCTTCAGCAGTAAGCGCGCAGTTCCTTTGGCGGTTCGGCCTGCTTTGATCCGATATGCTGGCCGTTGGCGTATCCGATAGCCATAAAGGAGGCTGGCGCTGGCTCAAACGTCGATTCGCCGCGCGTTCGCAGGGAAGACGGTCCTTCTGACGGGCGTGACCGGTTTCCTGGGCAGCGGCGTGCTCGAGAAGCTGCTGCGCTCCGTCCCCGACGTCGGCAAGATCCTGGTCGTTATCCGGGGCAACCCCAAGTACAGCGGCGAGGACCGGCTGGCCCGCCGCCTGATGGGGGCCACCGCGTTCGAGGGTCTTCGCCAATCGATGGGATCGGAGCTGGCCGAGCTGGCCAAGGCCAAGATCGAGGTCCTCGAGGGGGACCTGGCATTGCCCGACTGCGGCTTCGACGCCAAGGCCAAAAAGCGCCTTGGCGACGTCGACATCATGCTTCACTGCGCCGCCACCGTGGTCTTCGACGCACCCCTGCGAGAGGCGCTCAACACCAACGTCGAGGGCCCGCGCAAGCTGATCCGGATGATGCGCGAGGCCGGCGCCAAGCCCCGCCTGGTGCACGTCTCCACCGCCTACGTCTGCGGCGCCCGCCGTGGCGCGGTGCCCGAGCTGCTGCCCGGCGAGCTACCCGAGGGGCCGGAGTTCGATTGGCGCCAGGAGCTGATCGACCTCCACGCCACCTCCGAGTCCATCGAGGTCCGGTCGCGGGAGCCGGAGCGGCTGGACGGCTTCCGCAGGGAGGCCAACCGCCAGCTGGGACCGGCGGGTGGCCCGGAGATCGCGCGGGAGGCGGAGCGGCGCCGGCTCGACTGGGTCAAGAAGCAGCAGGTGGCGCACGGCATTGCTCGAGCCCGGGCGCTGGGCTGGAACGACGTCTACAACTTCACCAAGGCATTGGCCGAGCGGGCGGTGCTGGCAGAGGCCGGCGACCTGGAGCTGGCAATCGTACGCCCCACCATCATCGAGAGCGCCATGCGCGACCCCGAGCCCGGGTGGCTCGACGGCTTCAAGGTCGCCGAGCCGATCATCCTCGGCTACGCCAGGGGTGAGATCCCCGACTTCCCCGGACGGGTCGAGGGCGTTCTTGACATCGTCCCCGTCGACTGCGTCGTCAACACGGTGCTGGCGGCCGCCTCGGGCAAGCTCGACGGCGGCAAGCGCGTCTTCCAGGTCAGCACCGGGAACCGCAACCCGCTGCGCTACGGCTCGATGTTCGCGCTGGTGCGCGACTACTTCCGGGCCCATCCCCTGACCGGGCCCGACGGCTACCCGATCGCTGCTCCCGACTGGCAGTTCAAGGGTCGCGAACGGCTGGAGGCCCAGGTGCGGCTCGCCGGCCGGGCCCTCAGGGTGGCCAAGGGCCTGTCCAAGGTGGTCCCGGCGGCGCTGCCCGCGGGCAAGACCCTGCGCAAGCGGGTGCGGCAGTTCGACCAGGTGCTGGAGCAGGCCGCGTACTACTCCGACCTGTACGGCGACTACGTCGAGATGGAGACGATCTTCGAGGACCACAACACGCTGGCGCTGCAGGCCTCCCTGAGCCCCCAGGAGCAGGACGAGTTCTTCTTCGACGTCGGCAAGCTGGACTGGTACGACTACCTGATGGACGCCCACTTCCCGTCGGTGACCAAGATGCTTAACCAGATCGAGGACCGTCGCAAGCGCATCACCGTGGCGCCGGTGATGCCCGAGCGCGACGTCGCCCCCCTGCGCCCGGCGGCGGCATTCTTCGACGTCGATGGCACCATCGTCCGCACCACCGTCGTCCACTACTACCTCTGGCTGGAGCTGCGCCAAAGGGCGGTGGCCGAGTGGCCCGCGCTGCTGGGCCGGATCGCGCCTGACCTCGTTCTCTGGCAGCGGCTCGACAAGAAGAGCCGTGCGGCGTTCAACCGCGAGTTCTACCGCGTCTACCGTGGGCTCGACGCCGCCCTGGTGCGCTCCCTGGCCCGGGAGACCCTGGACGAGGTGACCCTCCCGCGGATGTACCCCAAGGCCGTGCAGGCGATCCGGGCTCACCGCCGCAATGGCACCCGCGTGGTGCTGCTGACCGGAGCGCTGGACTTCATCGTCGAGCCGCTGCGGCCCCTGGCCGACGAGATCATCTGCGCCAAGCTGGCCGAGTACCAGGGCGAGTTCACCGGCGCGCTGGATGCGACGCCCATCGCCGGCGAGGCGAGGTCTGCCCACATGCGCGCCTGGGCGCAGCAGAACGGCGTCGACCTGGCCGACTGCTGGGCTTACGCCGACAGCGTCTCCGACCTGCCGATGCTGACCGCGGTTGGCAACCCGGTGGCCGTGAACCCCGACGAGGCGCTGCGTGAGCAGGCGAGGAAGCGCGATTTCGCGATCGCCAACTGGACCATCCCCCATGACATCGGCCTCAAGCTCCCGGTGAACACATGAGCGCCGAGCAGCGCAAGCGGCGGCCTGCGAAGCCTGCTGCGACTGGCAAGACCAAGCGACCAGCGGCCAGCGCGAAGCCAAAGTCGGCGGCCAGCAATGGCGGCGCCAAGCGGATAGTCGCCCCCATCCCGCGGGCCGAGGTGGTAACCCACGAGCGCGAGAGCGCCGACCAGGTCGAGTCGCCCGCGACCCCGGCGCCGCGGCCCGGTCCGGCGCCGCGGCCCGGTCCGCCGCCCGGCGGCCATTTTCCGATCGCGCTGCAGGTCGCCCGCGTCGTGAACGAGGAGTCGACGGTCACCGCCCCCGGCGCGGTGGTCGAGGTCACCAAGAAGACGCCGCCGCTCCTGGTCCACTCCGGGGAGAGCTTCAAGCGGGTGCGCTTCCCTGAGGGCACCCGGGTGGTTTACCCGGCGGCGCCGCTGCCCGGGCTCGAGGACCCCGACGCCGCCATCGCCCACGCCCTCGACCATCCCCTGAACTCAGAGCCTCTCAACACCCTGCTGCGCCCGGGCATGAAGCTGACGATCGCCTTCGACGACATCTCCCTGCCGCTGCCCCCGATGCAGCTGCCGGACGTGCGCCAGCGGGTAATCGAGGAGGTGCTGACCCGCGCCGCCGCCGCCGGCGTCACCGACGTGGTCCTCATCGCGGCCCTGTCGCTGCACCGTCGCATGACCGACGCCGAGCTGCGACGGGCCATCGGTGACCGGGTTTTCGACGCCTTTCACCCGCACCGCCTCTACAACCACGACGCCGAGGACCCCGACGAGATGATCGAGGTTGGGGTCACCGACCAGGGCGAGATCGTCGACATGCCAAAGCGGGCGATGGACTCCGACCTGCTGGTCTACGTCAACATCAACCTCGTCGCCATGGACGGCGGCCACAAGTCGGTGCCGGTGGGGCTGGGCAGCTACCGCAGCGTGCGCGCCCACCACAACCCCCGCACGCTCTACAACTCCCGGTCCTACATGGACCCGCCGAACTCAGCAATCAGCCACTCCTGCGATCGCCAGGGCAGGCTGCTGGCCGGGCACCTCAAGATCTTCACCATCGAGACCACGCTGAACAACGACACCTTCAGCGGGCCGCTCCAGTTCCTCCAGCGCCGTGAGAACACGTGGTCGCCCCGGGACCGGGCCGCGTTCTCGGCCCTGCAGCGCACGGTCAACACCGCGCCCGGCAAGCAGGTTCGCGACATCTTCCACAGCATCACCTCGCCCTACCAGATGACCAGCGTGCAGGCGGGGGAGACCGAGGCGGTGCACGAGTCGACCCTGACCAACTTCCACCGCCAGCAGCTGGTGCCGGTGCAGGGCCAGGCCGACGTGATGGTGGCCGGCATCCCATACATCAGCCCCTACAACGTCAACAGCATCCTCAACCCGATCCTGGTCAACTGCATGGCCCTGGGCTACTTCTTCAACCTCTACCGCGGCAAGCCGTTGGTCCGCGAAGGTGGGGTGATGATCGCCTTCCACCCCGTCAAATACGAGTGGCACCCGATCCACCACCCCAGCTACGTCGACTTTTACGACACGGTGCTCTCGGAGACCCTGGACCCTGTCGAGATCGAGGCGCGGTACGAGGAGGACTTCGCCTACGACCCCTGGTACCGCCACCTCTACCGGACCAGCCACGCCTACCACGGCGTACATCCCTTCTACATGTGGTACTGGGCGGCCGACGGCATGCGCCACGTGGCCCGCACCATCTTCGTCGGCGGCGACCCCAAGACCACCCACCACATGGGCTTCATGTCGGCCTCCAGCCTTGACGACGCGCTGGAGATGGCTTCGGACATCGTCGGCAACCACCCGTCGATCACCTACCTGCACGCGCCCCCGTTGATGCTGTGCGACGTGACCTGACGCGGCCGACGGCCGCCAGCATCAAGCGCGCCGTGACCCGCCGTCGCCGCATCCGGCGTGGCGGCGATGTTCGCGACATGATCCCCACGCTGCGCATGGTGGACCGCGATGGCTCCATGTCGATGTCGTCGTTCGTGGCCTCGGGCAGCCGGGAGGCCCGCGACCTGGCCCCGGCCTGGACCCGGGAGCCCGCCATCCTCCTCGCCCGCCAAATCGTCCAGGAGGGCCTGCTGGCTCCCAGCCTGCGGGTCGCCGGCGACTTCCGCGCCTATGGCCAGGAGCGCGTCCGGCGCCTTGACCTGCCGGTGATCATCGCCGCCAACCACAGCTCCCACGTCGACGTCATCGCCATCCGCGAGGCGATGCCTCGAGCCTGGCGCCATGACCTGGTGGCCGCGGCGGCGGCTGACTATTTCTTCGAGGGCGGCGCTCGCCGGCTCTGGTTCTCGCTGATGTTCAACACCCTGCCGCTCGAGCGGCAGGAGAGCCCGCGGCAGTCGCTGCGCACCGCGATCCGTGTCCTGCGCGGCGGGGCCGCGCTGATCATCTTCCCCGAGGGCGGCCGCCTCACCGGCGACCTGCGCCTACGGGAGTTCGCCTCCGGCGTCGGCTTCCTGGCCAAGCACGCGGGGGTACCGGTCATCCCAGTGTGCGTGTGGGGCACCCACGAGGCGCTGCCCAAGGGCCGGACCGTCCCCCGCCCGGGGCAGGTCAGGGTCCAGATCGGGGAGCCGCTGCGGCTGCGCGACGGCGAGCGGCCCCAAGCTTTCACCGCCCGCGTTCGCGAGGGTGTTGCCGCCGCCGCGGCAGAGCTGGGGGCGTGGCCCCTGGTTTATGGACAGGAGTCGCCTCCGGTCCCTTAGCCGGCGGCGTCCTCAGATTCGGAGTCGTCGCCCTCGGGGACGCCGTCGTGAATGACGCGGAACCGTGGCGCGGCCCAGGCGTAGGTCACCTGCTCGATGGGACAGTCGCCGTCCTCGTCGCTGACCTCGAACTCCCAGTCCTCGCGGTTGTCCATCCGCCAGCACTCGTCGGCCACGTACTGGACCACGCCCTTGCGCCCGAGGTCGACGCCGTGGTCCTTGTGCGGCTCCTCGCCCAGCGCCGGCTCGATGTGACGGATCGCCTTGTGCAGCCGGAAGGCCCGGTCTGCCAGCGCGTTGCGCTCGTCCAGCAGCCGGCGGTAGACGCGGGTGATGTTGCGCAGGTCGCGCTCCAGGTGAGCCAGGAGCTCGAGGCTGTCGGCCTCCTCGGACTTGGCCGCCGCCAGCGCCGAGGCGGCCCGGGCGTGGCGATCGCCGCGTAGCCCGCCTTCCAGGTCCGCCAGCAGCTCGGAAACGTCCCTGGTGGTCTGGCCGCCGTCCCTGTCGCTATGCAATCTCTCCGTCCCTTTGGCGCCTGGTCCAGGCCGCGGCGCCTGCGTCGATTATGGGTGCCCCAATATGAGGATTTCTTGAGCTTACCTACAGCTCCCCAATCCTTAACCTCGGCTGGGCACTACAATTGGCGGCCGTGGATCTGACCCTCGAGCCCTCCGAGCAAGCCTTCCGCGACGAGCTGCGCGCCTGGTTGGAAATGAACAATCCCGGCCCCGGCCCGGAGGGCCCGGACCAGCAGTTCGAGTTCCGTCGCGAGTGGCAGCACAAGCTCCAGGAGCAGCGTTTTGCCGGCCTCAGCTGGCCTCCTGAGTTCGGCGGCCGGGGCGCCACCCTGATGGAGCAGGCGATCTTCGGCGAGGAGATAACCCGCGCCAGGGCGCCCATGCCGGCCAACGTCCTGGGCCTGGTGATGGGCGGCCCGGTGGTGATCGCCCATGGCAACGCCGAGCAGAAAGCGCGCTTCCTGGAGCCCATCCTCAACGCCAGCGAGATCTGGTGCCAGGGCTTCAGTGAGCCCGACGCCGGGTCCGACCTGGCCTCGCTCAAGACGCGGGCGGTCAAGGTCGACGGCGGGTGGAAGGTTACCGGGCAAAAGGTGTGGACCTCGCTCGCCCAGTACGCCAAATGGATGATGCTGCTGGCCCGCACCGACCCGGACGCGCCCAAGCACAACGGCCTCAGCTACATGATCCTGGACATGAAGCAGCCGGGTGTCCAGGTGCGGCCGCTGCGCCAGATCACGGGCGAGTCCGAGTTCAACGAGGTCTTCATCGAGGACGCCTTCGTGCCCGATGAGAACCTCATCGGCGAGGTCGGCCAGGGCTGGTCGGTGGGCATCACGACCCTGATGTTCGAGCGCGCCGGGATCGCGCTGGCGTCGGCGATGACCATCAAGCAGGAGCTCGGCGAGCTCGCCACCCTGATCCGCGAACGGGGGATGGATGCTGACTCCGTGATCCGCCAGCGCTTTGGCGCCCTGGTGGTTCACGCGGAGACGATGCGGCTCAACAGCTACCGTGGGCTGAGCCAGGCGATCCGCACCGGGATTCCCGGTCCCGAGGGCTCCATGGCCAAGATCCAGTGGGCCGACATCAACCAGGGTCTCACCGAGCTGGCGATGGACGTCAAGGGCGCCGACGCGCCGCTGGCCGATCCCGTCTGGGGCTATCGCCTGCTGCGGGCCCGGGCCAACTCCATCGAGGGCGGGACCAGCGAGATCCAGAGGAACATCCTGGCCGAGCGGGTCCTGGGCCTGCCCAAGCTGCGATGAGGTTCGACCTCAGCGACGAGCAGAAGGCAATCCAGTCGGCCGCCCGCGACTTCCTGGGCACGCGATACGACATCCGCAAGGTGCGCGAGCTGGCCGAGACCGGCAACTACGACGTCAGCATCTGGGGCGAGATTGCCGACCTCGGCTGGACCGGGCTGGCGATCGCCGATGAGTTCGGCGGCCAGGGACTGGGCATGGTGGAGCTGGCGGTGGTGCTGGAGGAGTTCGGCTACGCCCTGGCGCCCTCACCATTCCTGAGCAACGCCGCCGCCGGGCTGCTGCTGCAGCGGGCGGGCTCGGCAGCCCAGAAGCAGCGCTGGCTCCCCGCCATGGCCAGTGGCAAGGCCACCGCCACCCTTGGTGTGCTTGACGGCAAGGGTCGGGCTCTGGTGCCCGACGCCGGCATCGCCTCGGTCATCATCCTGGTCGATGGCCAGGCGGCCCGGCTGGTGGAGGGTCCCGTCGACAAATCGACTCGGGTGGAGACGCTCGACCTCACCCGGCATTACTACCCGGTCGAGGGTGAGGATGGTGAGCTCCTCGAGGGCGACGTCAGCGGTGGCATGGACCTGGCCGAGGTGGCGCTGGCCGCCGAGCTTGTCGGCGTGTCGCAGCGGGCCATGGAGATGGCGGTCGAGTACGCCAAGGTTCGGACCCAGTTCGGGCGCCCCATCGGCGCCTACCAGGCGGTGTCCCACCGCTGCAGCACGATGCTGCTGGAGACCGAGAGCGCCCGCTCGGCCACGCTCTACGCCGCCTGGGCCGCGGATTCCCACCCCGAGGCCGCCCCCATGGCCGCGTCGGTGGCCAAGGTGGCCGCCGCCGACGCCGGCTGGCACGTGACCGCCTCGGCCCTTCAAGTGCACGGCGGCATCGGCTTCACCTGGGAGCACGACCTCCACCTGCTGCTCAAGCGGGCCAAGGTCGACGGCCACATCTTCGGCTCGGTAAGCGCCCATCGCGAGCGCGTCGCCGAACTCAGCGGCCTGCCGTCACTCGTACCGGAGGGCGTCCAGGGGCTGTAGGCGGACCGCGCGCCGGCTCGGCAGCGCGCCGCCCAGGAGGCTGACCACGATCGCCAGGGCCACCCCGAAGGCGACCAGCACGGGCGTCATCACGAAGACGTTGGTGAACGGAAAGTCGGGGTTCTGGCTCTGCACGATCCTGATGAAGACGACGTTGCCGACCACCCCGGCCAGCGCCGACAGCGCCAGCCCCAGGAGCCCGCCAATCAGCCCGACCAGGGCCGTCTCGACGAGGAAGATCATTCGCACCGCGCCGGGCTCAGCGCCCAGGGCCTTCATGATGCCGATCTCCCGCGTGCGCTCTAGCACTGTCATGACCAGCGTATTCGCGATGCCGATGGCCGCCACCACCAGCGCGATCCCGCCGATCATCCCCAGGCCGGCGCGGATGATGTTGAAGAAGAGATCGATCCGGGCCAGCAGGTCGGCCCGGCTGGCGGCCTGGAAGCCCAGCGACTTGATCGAGCTGGCCACCGCGGCGGTGGCGCGGGCGTCGTCGGTCTGAACCACCACGCTCTCGTAGCCGACGTCATTGAGGTAGGCATCGGCGGTGGTCGACGAGGCGGTGCCGTCCAGCTGGGCGCCCAATGGGGCGGCCATCACCAGGTTGGACACGCTGCCATCGCGGGGGGCGTTGGCGCCGGTGTCGTCATAGACGCCGGCCACGTGGGCCGGGAAGGTTCGCTGCGGTCCGGCGTAGACGATGCCCCCGCGGGGGTCGTTGCAGCAGACGCCGGCGCCGATGGTCAGGGTCGCCGGCTTGCCCACCAGCGAACCCGCCGAGCCGCCGAATTTGGACACCATCGACTGGGGCACCAGCAGCCCGTCGGTGTCCGCGGTCCCGGCGCCGCTGCCCGCCACCAGCGTGGCGCTGTCGCCGATGGGCGTCCTCGCCGCTCCCGGCGCGACCGCCGACGCTCCGTCGACCGTGATCTTCACCGGCGGAGTCGAGAGGGTGACGACGGTGTGGTTGACATGGGCGAGGCCCCTGAACTGGTCGACGCTGGCGGGCGTGATGGGGTGGCCCGCGCCGCCACCGCCGGCTTTCCCGGGCCCGACGACGACACTGGTGACGGCACTGAAGGTGGCGGCCTGGCCGACCGCCAGGGCCTGGATGCCATTGCCGAAGGCCAGCAACGTGATCACCGCGGCGGTGCCGATCGCGATCCCGGTGGCGGTGAGCGCCGTCCGCAGCTTGGTGCGGGCCAGGTTGTCGCGGGCCAGCCCAAGGATGTCGAGAAAACGCACGCCTCAGCCCTCAACGATGCTGCCATCGCGCATTCGGACCGTCCTGCCGGCGGCCTCTGCCACCTCGGTCTCGTGCGTGATCAGCAGGATGGTCTGGCCCTGGAGGTGGTTGAGGTTCACCAGGGTCTCGATCACCAGCTCCGCGTTTCGGCTGTCGAGGTTGCCGGTGGGCTCGTCGGCGAGCAGCACCCGCGGCTCGTTGACCAGGGCCCGCGCAATCGCGACCCGCTGCTTCTCCCCACCGGAGAGGGTCGCC
The DNA here is from genome assembly GCA_035938265.1 of Candidatus Dormiibacterota bacterium. Taxonomy (GTDB): domain Bacteria; phylum Chloroflexota; class Dormibacteria; order DASZGP01; family DASZGP01; genus DASZHA01. Next base: position 4,015 of record DASZHA010000054.1, on the reverse strand, counting down.
GGCTTGTGGCGAGCGCGTTCGGTGAGGCCGAACCGTTCGACCAGGGCCTCGGCCCGTCGCCGTCGCTCGGCCGGGGCGGTGCCTTCGAAGACCAGCGGCATGGCTATGTTCTCCAAGACGTTGAAGCGCGGCAGCAGGTTGAAGGACTGGAAGATAAAGCCGACCTCCCTTCTTCGGTAGCGGGCCGCATCCTTTGCCCCCAGCGCCGAGATGTCCCGGCCGGCGGCGAGCACCCGCCCGCTGGTGGGGCGGTCAAGGGCGCCGACGAGGTTCAGCAGGGTGGACTTGCCGCTCCCCGACGGGCCCATGATGGCGACGAACTCGCCTTCGCCGACCTCGAGGTTGACGGCTTCCACCGCCGCCACCTCGAAGTCACCGCGACCGTAGTGGCGGCTGACGTTCTCGAGCGCCACGACCGGCGAATTGGGCCCGGGTCCGGGAGCCTCTGCGAACGCCGTGTTGAGCAGGGGGCGATCCTCCTAGTGATGGCTCTGGGTACTAAGCACCGCCGGAGCCAGGCTTATGACACGGCGGCGCCGTGCCTGCGGGTAAGATGCGCGAATGGCCACGACCGAACCACTGGGCGAGCGGCTGGTAACCGCCCTTCACGGGGTCCATGGCGAGCACGCCGGCTTCCGTGCCGCCCACGCCAAGGGTACCTGCTGCCAGGGGACCTTCACCGCCAGCCCCGACGCGGCCAGGCTGACCCGCGCGGCCCACATGCAGGGCACCGAGGTGCCGGTCACCATCCGCTTCTCCAACGGTAGCGGCGCCCCCACGATGCCCGACTACGCCCGCGGCGACGGCCGGGGGGTCGCGGTCAAGTTCCAGGTCCCCGGCGGTGAGATCGCCGACATCGTCGGCCTGACCCTGCCGGTCTTCTTCGCGCGCAACCCCGATGATTTCCTCGACTTCCTGGCCGCCACCACGCGTGACCCGGCCACCAACAAGCCCGACCTGGCGACGGTGATGGCGTTCCTGGAGAAGCACCCGGAAACCGCCAGCGCCCTCGAGGCCGCCAGCGGCGGAGCCCTCAATGCCAGCTACCTGCGCTGCACCTTCAACAGCCTCCACGCCTTCGGGTTGCGGGACAGCGCCGACAACATCCGCTGGATGAGGTGGCGGCTGGAGCCCGAGGACGGGCCCGAGACGATCGAGAACGACGAGGCTCGGGAGGCTGGTCGGGACTACCTCCAGGAGGACCTGACAACCCGGTTGAGCCAGGGCCCCTCCGCCTTCCGGCTGCTCTTCCGCATGGCGGACGACGAGGACTCGCTGGTCGACCCCACCAGTCCGTGGCCCGAGTCGCGCGAGTCGGTCTACGCCGGCCGCCTGCTGGTAACCGGCGTGGTCCAGGACCAGGACGCTGGCTGCGCCCAGCTGACCTTCGACCCCACCACCGTCGTTGACGGCATCGAGCTCTCTGACGACCCCATCCTGCACGCGCGCTCCGAGGCCTACTCGGTCTCGATTGCCAATCGCAAGGGCGTCCGGGCCCCCAACCCGGGGGTCACGCCGTACATCGGCGAGGGCGTCACGATCCGGGGCGGCGGCACGGTGCCCGCGGGGGAGATGCGGGCCTTCGAGGTCGACGGCGCCTCCGTCGCGGTGGCCAACGTCAGGGGCGACCTGCACGCCTTCCAGGACGTGTGCACCCACCGTGGCTGTCCCCTCTCTGACGGGGTGCTGGACGGGACCTCGGTGACCTGCGCCTGTCACGGGAGCATCTTCGACGTTTTGACCGGCACCGTCCAGCGCGGGCCGGCCAAGGACCCGATCGCTGTCTACCGGGTGAGCCGCGAGGGGGACGACCTCAAGCTCGAGTCCTAAGCCGGCTCTGTGTCGCCGTCGCGCCGCTCACCCCGGGCCACGCCCAGCGCCAGCAGGATCATCGGCAGCTGCAGCGGCAGGCGGGCCCACGCCACCGCGGGCGAGTTGAGGGGTGGGTCGAGCAGCTTCATGCCGCCGTCGAGGGCAGCCTGGACATTGGCCGGGAAGACCGCCACCAGCAGCAGTGTTGTCAGCCATCCCCCAAGTCGTCGCGTCGAGGGGACCGTCATCATCGCGGCGCAGGCCAGCTCGGCGGCGCCGCTGACCGCGACGATCTCGTCCTCGTGGCCTAGGAAGCGGGGCACGATCGCCTTGTAGAACCGGGGCTGCGCGAAGTGCAGGACCCCTGACGTCGCCATGATCGTGGTGATGGCGTAACGGCCGGCGTCTGCGCGCTTCATGGCGCCAGCCTGTTGTAGTAGAGGGCACCGGCGCAGTGGCAGGGGCCCTTGCACTGAGGGCAGGTCCAGCCGTCGGCAACGCTCTCCTCGAGGTAGAAATCGCTCACCTCGAGTGTTCCGGTGAAGCCGAGTCGCTGGTACATCGGCGCCGACGCGCTGTGGCCGCCGGGAATCCATGACACGGCAACCGCGACATCGCAGCCGGCGTCCGCCAGCCATCCCATCTGGGCCCGGGTCAGCTGCGAGCCGATGCCTCGGCGCTGACGGGTAGGGCGCACCGCCAGTACCTCCAGCGACCCCACCTTGTGGTGGGTGAAGAGCTCCAGCGCGGTGGCGCCGAAGGCGTGGTAGTAGTCGGCGTCCTCAAGGTAGAGCAGCCGGCACACCGCGGCGCCGAGGACCTCGTCACCCTCACTCGCAGCCAGCAGCAGCGCCTCCTCGTCCTGGGCGATGTCGGCGGCCTTCGCCGGCGGGTAGAGGTTGGCGCCCAGCATCTCGTTGAGGAGAACGCGGCTGGACTCCAGGGTGCGCGGGTCGTCGGGACCGACGGGTGCCAGGGTTGCCATCGGCAAAGGCTAGCCCACCGCCGAAGCGGTGGGCTGCCCTGCAGCCGAGTTGGGAAGAGTCCTGCGGCGATTGTCCCAGGCCGCACGCTCCCAGGGGTCGCGGCCAGGACACGCCTCCTTGACGGACGCGTTACGGCTCGAGCCGCCCCTAAAATGGCCGGATGGCTGATGTCGATATCGATCGCCGGGGTTCGGTCGTGGTCGTCACCATCAACCGGCCCGAGGTGCGCAACGCCGTTGACGGGCCCACCGCCGACCTGCTCTCGGTGGCCTTCAGGGATTTCGACGCCGACCCCGATCTCAGCGTCGCCGTGCTCACCGGCGCCGGCGGCTACTTCTGCGCCGGGGCCGACCTCGGCGCCGTCGCCGGTGGGGGCGCACGCATGAACCACCTGGTCGAGGACGGCGACGGACCCATGGGGCCGAGCCGGATGCTGCTGGGCAAGCCAGTGATTGCGGCGGTGGAGGGCTATGCAGTTGCCGGCGGCCTCGAGTTAGCCCTCTGGTGCGACTTGCGGGTGGCGGCCGATTCAGCCGTCTTTGGCGTCTTCTGCCGGCGTTGGGGAGTGCCCCTGATTGACGGCGGCACGGTCCGCCTGCCTCGCCTGGTGGGCATGGGGCGGGCCCTCGACATCATCCTTACCGGTCGCGATGTGCCCGCCGAGGAGGCGCTTCGCATCGGGCTTGCCGACCGGGTGGTGCCCGAGGGCAAGGCACTTCAGGCGGCGGTCGAGCTTGCCCAGGAGATCGCCGCGCTGCCCCAGAACTGCATGCGATCCGACCGTTTGTCGGCCTACGCGCAGTGGGACATGGCGACGGTCGAGGCGCTGCGCAACGAGCACCGCCTTGGCGTGGCCACGATCGAATCGGGGGAGACGCTGTCGGGGGCGCAGCGTTTCGCCGCCGGTGCCGGGCGCCACGGCGCAGCCGCGCCCGAGGACTGAGCCGCCCGCCGGGCGTGTGGCGCGCTGCGCTGAGGCGCCCGGCGCGCTAGATTGAGGTGATGGCTGTGGCTACCGCGCCCGTGAGCCGGACACGTCGCCGGGTGGCGATGGCGGCGCGCGTCGCCGCCGCAGTGGTCATCATCGTCGCCACGTCGGGTAGGCTGCCCCACCTGGTCGTGGTGCAGTCGGTCATCAGCGTCGTGCTGAGCATGGTCATCGCCCCGCTCTGGCTGCTGGACCCGGGCGAGGGGGGCTGGGGCGCCCGCGCCCGTCG
>DASZHA010000053.1:0-14303 GCA_035938265.1 Candidatus Dormiibacterota bacterium | reverse complement strand
GCAACGCCTGGCTGGCAGAGCGCATCGGCCAGCTGACGCCGAGGCAGGCCGCCGACCTCGAGCGCGGCATCGCCGCCATCGAGCGCATCCTGGAGCACCGCGAAATCCCCACGGAGGGCGGGCGATGACCCGCGCTCGGCTAGCCGCGGGGCAGACGTTCCGGGCGCTGACGGCGCGCAACTACCGCCTCTTCTTCTTCGGCCAGATCGTCTCCGTCAGTGGCACCTGGATGCAGATCGTGGCCCAGGCCTGGCTGGTCCTGAAGCTGAGCAACAGCGGCGCCGCGCTGGGCCTGGTGATCGCCGCTCAGACCCTCCCCGTCCTCATCGGCGGGGCCTGGGGCGGGGTCATCGCCGACCGGGTCGACCGCCGCCGGCTCCTGGTCCTGACGCAGTCCGTGGCGGCGGTGCTAGCGCTGACGTTGGGCGTCCTGACGCTCACCGGCACCGTCCAGCTCTGGATGGTGGTGCTCCTGGCCGCCGGACTGGGCTGCGTCAACATGATCGACATCCCCACCCGGCAGGCATTCGTGATGGAGATGGTTGAACAGGAGCACCTGACCAATGCCATCAGCCTCAACAGCGTGGTCATGAACGCCGGACGCGTCGTCGGCCCCGCGATCGCGGGCCTCCTGATCGTCACGGTCGGCATCGGCTTCGCCTTTCTCGCCAACGCGCTGTCGTATGCCGCGGTGATCGTGGGGCTGCTCGCCATCCGGGGTGCCGACCTCCACCGGACGCCTCGGTCGCCGCGGACGCCGGGCCAGCTGATGGAAGGCCTCCGCTACGTCTGGGGCAACCCCGAGCTCCGCACTCCCCTGCTGATGATGGCGCTGGTGGGAACCTTTGCTTACGAGTTCACGGTATCGCTGCCGCTGCTGGCGCGCTACACATTCGACGTCGGCGCCGGTGGGCTGGGCCTGATGAACTCGGTGATGGCCGGGGGCGCGGTCGTCGGCGGCCTGGTGACCGCGGCACGCGCCCGGCCCAGCGCCAAGCGCCTGGCGATCGCCGCCCTGCTCTTCGGCGGGTCGCTGGTGCTCGCCGCCGCGGCGCCCAACTTCGCCATCGTGCTGGTCCTGATGGCCGGCGCCGGCGCCGCCAGCATCTTCTTCGCCGCGATGGCCAATACCAGCATCCAGCTGGCGGCCTCGGCCGAGATGCGCGGCCGGGTGATGGCTCTGTATGCGATCGCGTTCATGGGCAGCACCCCTATCGGTGGGCCCATCGTCGGGCTCGTGGGCCAGGCCGTCGATCCCCGCGCCGCCCTGGCGCTGGGAGGGCTCGCCACCATCGTCGCCGGCCTCTTCGGCTGGTACGCCCTGGCCCGAGCCGCAGCCCCGGCAGCCCCACGGCCGCCGGCCGAGACCGTTCCCTTGGGCAAGCCCGCGGCCTGACCGCCGGGCCGATCTAGGTCGGAACCAGCGCGACGCGGGCCTCGATGAAGCCGAGGACCTCCTCCCAGGCCCGTTTGCACTCCTCCTGGAAGTGGGTGTAGCCGCGGTCGAAGAACGAGTGTGGGGCCCCCTCGAAGACCACCATGCGGTGCTCGACACCGGCTTGGGTGAGCTCCTTGTCGAACCGCTGGAACTCCTCGATGGGCGTGAAGTCGGCGCCCGCCACCAGCATGAGCAGCGGCGCCTTCATCTCTTTCAGCCACGGCTGCACCAGCTCCGGCCGCCCGTAGAAGCCGATGGCGCCGCTGAGGTCGGGCTGCTGCGCCGACTGGCGCCAGGAGTTGGAGCCGCCGAAGCAGAAGCCGAGCGTGAAGACGTGCCGCACCGAGCCCCCCTCCGGCGATCTCAGGTGGTCGATCGCGGCCCTGGTGTCGGCGGCGATGCCCTCCGGGGTCGCCGCCTCGCGATGAGGCGCGTAGTCGAAGTCGTCGTCGCGGACGCCGATCCCCGCGGTACGGCCGAAGTAGTCGATGGCAACGGCGTCGAGGCCGGCCTCCGCCAGGCGGCAGGCCATCGACCGGTAGAAGTTGTGCAGCCCCCGTACGTCGGGGAGGACGACCACGCCGGCGCCACCGGGGGCGGCGGCTCGCGCTGAGTAGCCGGCGAAGCGATTGCCGTCGGCGGCCGTGAGGACCAGGTCCTGGTAGCTCGCCACCTGGCCGCCGCGACCGTGGTCGGGCGGCCGCGCGTCATCGGGGTAGCACATGGTCCCCGGCGTCCGGCTAGGCCGAGTGCTTGAGCACGGGCCGCGTCAGGGCAGGCTCGGGGCCGCCCTCCCCCGCCGGGTGCTCGACCAGCGCCACAACCCGGGAGGTCATGAAGCGCCCCGTCCGAACCGGGCGCCCGGTGCGGGTCACCTCGCTCACCTCGACCAGGCCTCGGCCGGTCGATACCTCGACGCGACGTCCAGCCCGGGTGGCCGCGATCTCGTACTTCTCGACCGCGCCGCCGGTGTCGACCACGATCTCGATCCTGTCGCCTTTCATATGCCAATTGTGCTCCAGCCGGGGGCCGGGCAAACCCAAGATTTAACCCGTCCAGCCCTGCCGACGGTGGCTTCTCTGTGATATAGTCGGTTTCGACTAAACGATGTCGACCAATCGGGAACTACCAAAAACCTCCCTGGCCCTGGCGGTGATGTCGCTCCTCAATGAGCGGCCGATGCACCCCTACGAGATGAAGACGCTGATGGCCGAGCGCGGTCACGGCAACGTCATCAAGCTCAAGGGCGCCTCGCTCTATGACACCGTCGAGCGGCTGCAGCGGCTGGGCTTCATCGAGAGCCTGGAGACCAGCCGCGAAGGGCGGCGGCCGGAGCGCACCGTTTACGCCATCACCGAGGAGGGCCGCGAGGAGCTCCACAGCTGGCTCAGCGACCTGCTCGGCAACCCGGTCAAGGAATACCCGGCCTACGCTGCGGCGTTGGCATTTATCCTGGGCCTCCCCAGGGCGGAGGCGATCCGGATGCTCGAGTTGCGGGTTGGGCAGCTGGATTCCCAGGCCGCCGCCAGCGCCAGCATCCTCAAGTCGATTTCTACCACGGGGCTGCCCGAGATCGTCGTCATCGAAGAGCAATACCTACAGACCATGCGCCAGGCCGAGGCCCGGTTCACTCGCAAGATCATCAGCCGGCTCCAAGACGGGAGCCTGAAATGGCCGACCAAGCCCAGTGACTGGCCCGCCGACCTGCGCGCCGTTCACCACGGCCAGCACAAAGAGGAGATAACCGCATGAGCAACTCAATCGACCGAACCGGAACCCCGGTGATCGAGGCCAGGGACCTGCGCCGGGTCTTCAAGACGCGCGGTGGCGAGGTGGAGGCGGTCGCCGGGGTGGACCTCAAGGTCTACGAGGGCGAGATCTTCGGCTTCCTGGGGCCCAATGGCGCCGGCAAGACCACCACGCTGCGGATGCTGTCGACGCTTCTGCCGCCGACCGGCGGCGAGGCGACCATCGCCGGCGCCAACCTGAACTCCGAGCAGGCCAAGGTGCGTGAGCGCATTGGCTACGTCGGCCAGGCCGGCGGCAGCGACCCGGAGGTCAACGGCTGGCGCGAGCTGGTCATGCAGGGCCGCCTCTACGGCCTCAGCAAGCAGGTGTCGATTGAGCGCGCCGAAGCGCTGTTCAAGATGCTGGAGCTGGAGGAGGCCTCCAAGCGGGCCACCAAGACCTACTCCGGGGGCCAGCGCCAGCGGCTCCACATCGCCCTCGGCCTGATCCACGAGCCCCGGGTGCTGTTCCTCGACGAGCCTACAACCGGGCTCGATCCCCAGAGCCGGGCCCACCTGTGGGTGGAGATCGAGAAGCTGCGCCAGCGCGGCACCACCGTGTTCCTGACCACCCACTACCTGGAGGAGGCGGACGCCCTCTGCGACCGCCTGGCGATAATCGACCACGGCAAGATCGTGGCCGAGGGCACCCCTGAGGAGCTCAAGCGCCAGGTCGCGGGCGATGTCGTCACCGTGGGCGTGGCCGGCGATGACCAGCAGGCCGCGCTCAAGGCCCTCGAGCACCAGGCCTTTGTTCGCGAGGCCAGCATCGAGGACGACGTCATCCGCCTCTACGTTGAGAGCGGCGAGCAGGCCATGCCCCAGATCCTGCGGATCCTGGACGGTGGCGGGCTGGTGCTGCAGACGATCTCGCTGGCGCGACCCAGCCTGGATGACGTGTTCCTGCGACAGACAGGCCGCGGCCTGCGCGAAGAAGAGGCCGCCGCATGAGCGTCGCGGTTGTTGAAGGAGTGATGCGATGAAGCTGCTTAGAGATACCTGGATTGTTTACGTCCGCTACGTGCAGATCCTGGTGGGGAACCCCGCCTGGATCGTCATCGGCGTGGTCCAGCCGCTGCTGTACCTCATGCTGTTCGCGCCGTTGCTGAAGTCGATCGCGGCCATGCCCGGCTTCCCACCGGGTGGGGCCTACAACGTGTTCGTCCCGGGCCTGCTGATCCAGCTGGGGCTGTTCGGCGCCGCCGGCGTCGGCTTCAGCCTGATCGCTGAGCTTCGCAACGGGGTCATCGAGCGGATGCGGGTGACGCCCGTGAGCCGGCTTGCCCTCCTGCTGGGCCGCGGCCTCCGGGATGTCATGACGCTCGTGATCCAGGGGCTGATCCTGACCTTGCTGGCGATCCCGTTCGGGCTCGACCTGCACCCGCTGGGACTTGTGATTGCACTCGGCCTTGTGGCTCTGATCGGGCTGGCGATCTCGTCGATCGCATACACCCTGGCGCTCTGGCTGCGCAGCGAGGACTCCTACGCGCCGCTGATCTTCACGGCGTCGCTGCCGATCCTGCTGCTCTCGGGCGTCCTGCTGCCACTGTCGCTGGCACCCGGGTGGCTGCAGCGGATCGGCGAAGCCAATCCCCTCTCATACGCCGTGACCGCGGCGCGGGCGGCCTTCCTCGAGCAGATGTCCGATCCAAGCATCGTCAAGGCGCTGGTGATCATGGGTGTCCTGGCCATCGTCTTCGTGGCGATGGCGGCGAGGTCATTCAGCCGCGCGGTGGCGTAGCCGTGGTGGAGGTGACGTAAGCGCGGAGGTCGGGCAGGTGGTCGAAGACGTGGCCGAAGGGTCGCTGGTGACCGCCGAGGACCGACCCCAGGAGTCGCTCCAGGGTCCGGCGCCGCTCCGTCGGGTACCAGGCGTGCGCGTTCCACTCCTCATCTGACATCGCGGTGATCTCGGCCAGCAGCCGGCGGTGGGCGCCGTCGGCGCGCAGCCGGGTCTCGTCCATTGACTGGGTGGCGCCATGGCGGTCGTTCTCGGCGTTGAGCTCGTCGACGCCCTCGGGGGCGCGGGCGAAGATGTCCTCGATCCAGGGCCGCCGGCGCGCCCGCCATTCCTCCAGGCTGGCGAGGGCGGTCTCCTCCCAGCCTGCGATGTGGGCCAACAGGTCCTTGGCCGACCACTCTCCACCGCCAATGCTGCTGGCAACCACCATCTGCTCGTAGCTGAGCTGCAGCATCAGCGTATCGAGGGCCAGCTGGCCGGCCTCGAGCTCCTCGATCGCCTGCGCCCGCGTCGTCATGGGGCGCATGGTAGCCCGAGTCTGGGGTTCGTGGCGCCGTTTTTTCGGCCGGCGCCGAGACCTCAGCGGCTCAGGGGCGGCGGCTGGTCAGCGAGGGCGGCGCAGGGTGATCGCGGCCCCCGCCATGCCGATGGCGGCCGCCGCGGCGGCAAGGCCAATCCGCCAAGCGGGCTCAGAAGCCGGCGGAAGGCCCGCCTTGGGCAGCCCCAGCACGTCATATGTACAGCGGTCGGCCAGCGTTGCCTGGCTGGTCCCGCCCGGCGCGGTGACCGTTATATCGACCGCCTGGCCGGCCGTACCCGCCGGGGCCTTTGCCACTATCTGGGTGTCGGAGACGACCGTGAAGCTCTGGGCGTTCACGCCGTTGAACTTGACCGCGGTCGCGCCGGTGAAGCCGGCGCCGGATATGGTCACGCTGCCGCCGCCCGCCGCAGCTCCACAGCTGGCGCTGACGGAGGCCACGGCCAGGCTGGTCTGCACCACAGCCGACACGTTCACCAGGGAGTTGCCCTCGGAGGTGAAGTAGCAGGGCGAGCTCCCGCAGGCGCCGAAAGGCGTGTTCAGGGCGGGGTCCCCGACCATGAAGTCGACCACGTCGCCGGTCTGGCCCGAGTAGAACCGGACGCCGTTGGAGCCCTCGATCCCGATCCGGTCGCCGGCAAGCACGGCGATCGAGGCCGGGAAGGTCTTCAGCCCCGCGTCGATGTTCTGGTCTGTCGTCTCGGCCACCATTTCGAAGGTGTTGCCGGGCAGGGAGCGGAAGACCCTGAGGCGAGCGGTGCAGCCGCTGTTGCACCCGCCGCTCTGGGCCTGGACGCTCCACGACGTGATCACCCCATTGACTGGCGTGACGTAGGAGGGCGAGGCGCTGCCGGTCGTCCCCTGGAACAGTGTGCAGCCACTGCAGCCGTTTCCACTGGTGCCTGCGGGAGCGGTCTGACCGATGCTGATGTTCGCCGCAGAGGCGGCGCTGGCCATTGCCAGCATCGCCACCACGGCGATACCCAGGCCGGCCAATCCGCGAAGCCCTCGATTCATCGGCGCCACGATACCATCCCGCCGGCGGAGCAGAACATTAACCGCCTTTCCCATTCTTGGGGCGGCGCAACAGGCGCTTCTTGATCTCCGCCTCTGCCCCGCGGTCGGTGGGCGTGTAGTAGGGCTGCCCCGGTAGCCGCTGTGGCAGGTAGTCCTGGTCCACCCGGGCGTCGGGGTAGTCGTGCGGGTAGAGGTAGCCCTTGCCGTGGCCCAGCCGTTTGGAGCTGGGGTAGCTGGCGTCGCGGAGGTGCGGCGGCGGCGTCTGCGGACCGCTGTCGCCAAGGTCGGCGCGGGCTCGGCTCAGCGCCACCATCGAGGCGTCCGACTTCGGCGCCGAGGCCAGGTAGGTGGCCGCCTGCGACAGGTTGAGCGCGGCCTCGGGGAGGCCAACGACGCGCAGCGCGTCGAACGCCGCCACCGCCACCACCAGGGCCATGGGGTCGGCGTTGCCCACGTCCTCGGAGGCGAAGATCACCATTCGCCGCGCGATGAATTCCGGGTCCTCTCCCCCCTCCAGCATCTGCGCCAACCAGAAGACGGCAGCGTCCGGGTCGGTGCCACGCATGCTCTTGATGAACGCCGAGATGACGTCGTAGTGCATGTCGCCGGACTTGTCGTAGCGGAGGACGCGCCGCTGCAGCGCGGCATCGACGTCGGCGGACGCGACCGTATTTGCTTTGGCCGCCTGCGCCGCGGCAACGCAGACCTCGACGGCGTTGAGGGCGAAGCGGGCATCGCCGCCGGCGAGGTCGACGATTCGATCGAGCGCCGCCGGCTCGAACACCACGCCGGCGCCGCCGACGCCGCGGTCGGCATCCTCGAGGGCACGGTCGACGATGGTCCGGACCTGTTCGGGCGAGAGGGGCTGGAGCCGGAACATGAGGCTGCGGGAGAGGAGGGGCCCGTTGACCTCGAAGAACGGGTTCTCGGTGGTGGCCCCGATCAACACCACCCAGCCGCTCTCGACCGCCTTGAGGAGGGCGTCCTGCTGCGATTTGTTGAAGCGATGGATCTCGTCGATGAAAAGGATGGTGCGGCGGCCGGCCTTGAGCATCTGGCGGCCGGTCTCGATCGCCTTGCGCACGTCGGCAACGCCCGCGCTGACCGCGGTGATCTCGATGTAGTGGGCGCGGGTGGCGGCGGCCACGATGGTCGCCAGCGAGGTCTTGCCCGTGCCCGGCGGTCCCCAGAGGATCACGGAGCTGAGCCGGTCGGCCTCGATCAGCGCTCGCAGCGGGCTCCCGGGGCCAACGATGTGGGCCTGGCCGACGAAGTCGTCGAGCCGGCGGGGGCGGAGTCGGGCGGCCAGCGGCGCGGAGGCATCGAGCTCCGGTGGGGCGGGATCGCCAGCCTCGCCGGCGATCTCGGGGAAGAGCTCCTCGGTCATCGCCTAAGTGTTACCCGTCCAGCTCAGCATGGGTTAGAGGATTCGAAGACGGCTATCAGGACTTTCTCAGACGCGCCTTGCAGACTGGACTCCGGTTTCAATCACGGTAGGAGACAGAAAAACTTGACCAGAAACAAAATCGCGCTGACCGCAGCGGCCCTCACGGGCGCGCTGGCCGCCGGAGGCGTCATCGGCGCCATCTTCTTCGGACCGCTGGCGGCCAATGCCGACACCTCGCCGAGCCCCGCCAGCGGTACCGCCGCCACGGGAACGGCGGCGCCGACGTCCAACGAGGACGCCACCCACGAGAAGGGCGAGACCGCCGACCAGGAGACCGCTGAGAACAACGGCACCGCTCGCCACGGCGGCGGCATGGGCGGCCTCAACGGCCACCCCAACGAGGATCCCGCCCACGAGAAGACTGAGTCCGCCGATCGCGAGAAGGCCGAGGATGCGGCTAAGGCTGCCAATCCCAGCAGTCCCACCACTCCATCCTCCCCGAGCCCTTCGGCCCAGTAAGAGACCGCCTCCGGGCGGACATAACAGGCCCATGGTGAGGGCCGGCCCTCGGCCGGCCCTCATTTCGTCTCAGACGCCCAGGCCGGCGGCGAAGCGGTCCAGCCCGTCGATGTCGCGGATCGGCGGGCCGTGGCCGACGCACACCAGGCTGGGATCGAGGTCGAGAAGCCGGCGAATGCTGCGCCGGCTCTCGGCCTGGTCGGTGCAGACATTGGCGGGCGGGTCGGCGAGGCGCACCCGACCGGTGAAGGGGTTCTGGTTGCTGCAGAGGTCCCCGGCGATTGCCACGCCGTCGGCGTCGCGGAAGTAGATGACGTGGCCCGGGGTATGGCCGGGGGCGTGGATCACGCGGAAGTCGCCGACACGGTCTCCATCCCGCAGCGGCCGCGCCACCGGGTGCGGCGGCCCCAGCCAGAATCGCTGGCCGTGGCGCTCGGCGAAGCGGGGAAAGGGGATGCGAGCGCCCTCCATCCAGGCGACGTCGGCCACGTGGCAGGCCAGGGGGATGTCGAGCTCGCCGCACACGGCCGCCGCCGAACCGGCGTGGTCGGGGTGGCAATGGGTCAGCGCCACCATCGAGACCCGGTGGCGGCGGGCGGCGCCGGTGACCAGGCGCCGGGCCCAGCGGGTCATGGTATCGACCAGTACGTCGCCGGCAATATAGGCGTTGATGGCGCCCATGGGAATGCCGGTGACCTGCCAGACGTCGTCCGCGACCTGGATGATCATCGAGGCCAAGCGTACGGGCTAGCGGCGCTGGAAGCCGTCGCGGTCGCGGAGTCCAAAGCCGAGACTGCGATCGATGCAGATGTGCGCCGCCCACGCCGCGGGCGCGATCAGCCACGGCGTGGCCCGCGCTCCCCAGGCCGGCGCCGCGGCCAGCACCAGGACGGCCAGCCCCGCTGGCGCGAGCAGGCGGTGCAGGGTGTTGTAGAGCAGCACCGCCCGGGGATGGAGCTGGCCGCGCTCCAGGCCCCTGGCGGCCCCCGCAACCAATGCGATGTCGGGCATGACCAGGAAGACCCAGAACTGCCAGGTGGCTATGCCACCCTCGTGAACTGCGGCGATGATGAGGACAACGGCGGCCATGGCGTAGAGGACACGCAGGCCGACACGGGCCGGAGCGGGGAGCCGAGGGGAGTTGATATAGGACATCGTTAGCCATCTTCGGCTAACACCCGGGGCCAATGCCCGCCGACTGGCCATCGGTAAACTGGAGCATGCCGACACTGATGGCCGTCCACGCTCACCCGGACGACGAAGCAATCCAGACGGGTGGGGTGCTGGCGATGTACCCGCACCGCGGCGTCCACACGGTGCTGGTCACCTGCACCAACGGCGAGATGGGCGACTCCCCCGACGGCCTCAAGCCGGAGTCGGATGCCCACGACACGGTGGCGACGTCGGAGCTGCGCCTTCGCGAGCTGCGGGAGGCGGTCAAGGCCCTGGGCGTCAACGACCTCGAGCTGCTGGGCTACCGCGACTCGGGGATGATGGGCTGGCCCCAGAACAAGGAACCTGAGGCGTTTTGGAACGTGCCCGTGGAGGAGGCCGTCGACCGGGTCGCCGCCCTGATGGAGCAGCACCGCCCGGAGGTCGTCATCACCTACGACGACAGGGGGCTGTACGGCCATCCCGACCACATCCAGGCGCACCGTGCCACCATCGGCGCCGCCGAGAAGACGAGGATCCCGCAGAAGATCTACGAGATCGCGTTCCCCAAGTCGCTGATGGACGTGTTCGCCGAGTTCCAGCGACAGCAGGGCGAAGAGCCGCCGGCGCCGGAGGACAACGAGAACGCGATCGGAACCCCGGACGAGCTGATCACCACCCACGTCGACGTGTCGTCGGTGTATGACCAGAAGCGAGCGGCGGCCCTCGCCCATCAGAGCCAGATGGCAAACTTCGACTTCCTCAAGATCGACGAGGACATGCTCCGCGCCTGGTTCAGCGTGGAGCACTACGTGCGGCGCTTCGACCGCACCGGGGCGCCCGTCCCCGAAGACGACCTCTTCGCCGGCGTCAGCTAGCGGCCCCCTAACCCAGCCTCGGCGCCCCTGCACCGAAATTCGTGCTTGACAAGTATTGGTACGTACCAGTACCATATGGCTCCCAGCAAAGGGGGCCCTCTCTGCAATGCGTCACCGACTGGATCGAACAAAACGCGGGGCGGCGGGGGCTGTGTTGTCGGCGGTGATGCTGTCAGCGGGGGTTTCGCCCCTGACAGCATCCGCCGCCGGCACCAGTCCATGGACTGACCACTTCGTGGTCCACACCAACTCCTACACCTTCGACCACGCCCCCGCGTTCGGGCCCCACAACATCGTCGTCTCGCACCACAACGTGCCGGGGACCGGCGGGATGCAGGTCTACACCGCCAACCTCGATGGCTCCAACTGGAAGTGCGTCACCTGCGGGGCCGGCGCTCCCCCGGTGCCCAACATGGTGCCCTCGTTCCGGCCCCAGGGCGACAAGATCCTCTTCCACACCTGGAACGACCACAAGGTGCAGTTCGGCGGCCCCGGCTTTGGCGGGCTGGGCTCTGAGTTCTGGGTGGTCAACCCGGACGGCACCAACCCGGTCAACCTGACGCCGGCCGACCTCGGCACCGAGGGCATGGACAACTTCCATGCCTACTTCTCCCCCGACGGCAACCGCATCGCCTGGGCCCACATCGACTGGAACTTCGTCACCCCCATCACCAACGCCAACGTGGGCAAAGGCACCGGCAAGTGGAGCATCTACGTCGCCGACTACGTCGATGACAGCAAGGGCCCTCACCTGACCAATGTGCGCCAGGTCCGACCCGAGAACGGCCACTTCTACGAGACCCAGTGGTGGTCTCCCGATGGTCATGGCTTCCTCTACACCGAGAGCTCAGACTCGGCCGTCGACCTCGACCTCTACTTCTTCGACCTGACCAAGCCCGCGGGCCAGGAGATCACCCGCCTGACCAACAATGGCACCTGGACCGAGCAGGCGATCTTCACTCCCGATGGCAAGAACGTGGTCTACATGTCGATCAAGGACCACCAGAACGCGTGGGCCGCCTGGTCGACCCCCGCCAACCTGGCCAAGTTCCCCTCGACTTACGACTACGCCATCCTGATCCCGCTCTTCTTCGGTATCTTCCTGACACCTGGGCTGCCGCCGGCCTGCGACCTGTATGAGATCAACCTGGCCACCGGCCAGGAGCGTCGCATCACCACCGACGGCAACGACGGCTGGATCATCCCCGAGCAGGCCTACTCGCCGGACGGGCGCTTCCTGATGTGGACCGAGCTCGAGGTCCGCCAGGGACTTCGCGTCGACGGCCAGCCGGCCAACCAGCCGGGGGACGAGATCTCTCTCCTGACCAACCCGCCATCGGTGCCGAGCAACCTGCTCGACAAGGGCAAGGAGTTCCCCTACGTCGTGGAACGAACCCGGATTGGCGAGTTCGTCTCAGACGGGTCAGCCGGAGCTGGTGGAGTGCTGGGAGCCGGCGTCGGTGGCGTTGGCGCCAATCTGCCAACCACGGCTGGCGGCGCAGGCCCACCAGCGGGGTCATGGCTCGCGCTCGGTGCCTCCATCGTCCTGCTGCTCATGGTTGTCGGCGGGATGGGCCGCACTCGGCGGGTGTCCCTGTGAGCGAGACAGCCCCGGCTCGGCGTCAACGGCGGCAGGCGAAACAGCATGCCAGCCGGCGGCCGACCTCGGCCTCGCCAGCCACAGCGGGGTCGCGGCCGTATGGCGGCGAGTCGCTGGAGGATCGGCGCAAGGACCAGCGACGACGCCTGATGTTCGCCGCCCGCGACATCTTCGCCGAGCATGGCTACCTGGCCACCTCGGTCGAGGAGATCGTCGCTCGGGCGCGAGTCTCGCGGACCGCGTTCTACCGCTTCTTCGAGAGCAAGGAGGACTGCCTGGTGGCGGTCTACCGCGACGGGGTCGACCGGGCTCTCGTCGATTTCAAGGCGGTTGGCACCAGCGACATGAACGCGGTCGAGAAGGTGATGACGGCGGCCGCCACCATCATCCGCTTCTTCGGCCAGGACCCCGCCCTGGCGCGGGTGATGCTGATCGAGGTGGTGGGGGCGAGCCCGGCGTCGGAGGCGGCCCGGCACCAGGCTCGGCTGGAGTTCGCCAAAATCGTTGAGGACGCCATGACCGCCACCGGGTTGTGGGAGCACCGGCCCAAGCGGGAGAGGGAGCTGGTGGCGGTGGCCACGATGGCAGCGATGGTCGAGACCGTCTCGCACCTGGTTCAGAGCGGCAGGATCACCGAATGGGAGAGCCTGGTCGACCCCATGGGCCGCTACGCGCTGAGGGCGCTTACGCCGGAGGCCTAGGACCGGCTCAGACCTCCCGGCGCCGCAGCACCCAGATCAGGAGGAAGAAGAGGAGCGCCACCCAGGCGAGCCAGTAGGCGACATCGAGCGGTCCAGAGACGTAGATGGTGCCGAGCCCAACGGCGTCGCGGGTCGCCTGGGCGTTGAGGTAGACGTCGCGAACCAGGTCGCTCTGCAGCTCACGAGGCACGATCCAGAAGACGCCGTCGAACACGGTCGAGATGGCGCGGATACTGCTGCCGGTGGCGCCCTGGTCGACAAAGGTGTGAAGGATGGAGTGACCCGCGGCCACGAACTTGCCGACCTGGATGATGACGATGCCGATGATGGCGGCGACGATGTTGTTCATCACCACCGAGAGCACCAGGATGACCAGCATCTGGGTCAGCTGGTTGGCGGCGATCAGGAGAAAGGTCTTGAGCAGCGGCCACTCGTGACCCCCGCCATTGGTGAGGACGATGACCTGGGTCCCGATTCCCAGCACCAGCACCACGGCGAGCAGCATCGCCGCCGCCGCCAGCACCTTCCCCAGGGCGTAGGAGAGGCGCGACACCGGCTTGCTGAAGATCGAGACCACCGACCCGCTCTCCAGGTCGTGGTTGATCAGGGTGACGGCGATGGCGATCGACGCCACCCAGGCGAAGAGCGAGACCACGCCGCTCAGCTGGACCAGAACGAACCCGCTGAAGTCCTGGTCGGGAACGGCGCCCGCGGGGGCGTTGGCCCGGATCAAGGTCACGAGGAGGCCGAGAGCCAGGACCAGCACCGCTCCGCCGCCGACGATGAAGTACAGCAGCTTGCGCCGCGTCATCTCTTTGAGGGTGTAGTAGGCCACCGCCACGACGATCAAGAGTCGCCCCACGTAGAGGTCAGGCCGGGACCAGCCGTTTGCTCCGGCTCAAAGAGCTGGATGAAGACGTCCTCGAGGGTCTTGCCCTCGGGCACCAGCTCGTGGACCTGGCCCTCCTTGACCAGCTTCCCTTTGTTGATGATGGCCACCCGGTCGCAAACCCGCTCCACCTCGCTCAGCTGGTGGCTGTTCAGCAGCACCGCCGAGCCGCGACCCTTGATCTCGACGATCAGGTCGCGCACCGAGCGCCGGCCGAGTGGGTCGAGGTCGGACGTGGGCTCGTCGAGGATGAGCAATTGCGGGTGGGTGATCAGGGCCTGGGCCAGACCCAGGCGCTGCTTCATGCCCTTGGAGAACTGGCGGACCTGGCGCCGCTCGCCGGCCAGCCCCGACCAGCTCAGCGCCTCCCCGGCGCGCTTGGCCCGCTCCGCGGTGTCGAGTCCGCAGAGCCGGCAGAAGTAGTCGAGCACCTCGTCGGCACGGAGGAACTTGGGGAAGTCGGGCTCCTCAGGCGAGAAGCCAAGCCGGGAGCGGGCGGCCGGGTCGCTGGGATCCTTGCCGAAGATGCGGACCCGCCCCTCGACCGGCTTGGTCAGGCCCGCCAGCATCTTGACGATGGTGGTCTTGCCGGCGCCGTTGGGACCGAGGAGGCCGAAGGCCTCGCCTTCGCCAACGGTGAGGCTGACGCCGTCGAC
>DASZHA010000052.1:0-38580 GCA_035938265.1 Candidatus Dormiibacterota bacterium | reverse complement strand
CGCCGCCCAGGGCGACACCAACTCAACCGCGGTGGCCCTCCAGGCCCTCGCTGCCGCCGGCGATAGCAGCCGCAACACCGCCGCCCTGGCCTGGCTCCATACCCAGCAGAACGCCGACGGCGGGTTCCCCTTCCAGGCGCCTTCGGCCTTCGGCACCGCCAGTGACGCGGACTCCGACGCCCTGGTCCTCGAAGCCCTGGCCGCGACAGGCCAGGCAGTCTCCAGTTGGCAGGTTTCAGGCAACTCCCCGCTGCGCAACCTGCTCTCGATGCAGGACGCCGGCGGCGGGATCTCCACCCCCTCGCCGGACACCTTCACCACCAGCCAGGTGCCGCCCGCGCTGGTCGGCAAGGCGCTTCCGATCAGTGCTCCCGCGGCCGGCGTGGTGCTGCCAACGGCGGGCTGCCCGGTCGCTTCCAGTGCGCTGGCGGCGGCCTCACCGGCGCCAGCGCTGCCGGCCGCCGGCCACCCCGCCGCGCCGGCTGACTCGCCAGGGGTCGTGGCGCTGACGATCGCGGTCCTCCTGGTGCTGGCGTCCGCCCTCGCCCTGGGAGTGCCGCGACGCCAGGACTGAAACCGTCTCGCGCCGTTGCCCGGGCCGGCCTCTGCGCCGGCCTGGGCGCCGCCGCCCTCCTCCTTTCCGGAGGGCTGTCGCCTCCAGCCGCCGCCGCCCCACCCGCCTGCGTCAACCCGTCCGCGGCGCACCACGCCACCGTGGTGGTCCGCCACAGCGACGGCCGAGCCATCACTGGATGCGTCGGCTTCTCGGGCGACACCATCGGCGGTAAGGAGCTGCTGACCGCGACCGGGATCGAACACGGCTTGTCCTCTGACCCAAACTACGGCGACACCGTATGCCAGGTCGACAACGAGCCGGCCAGCTACCCTCCGGACTGCCTCAAGCAATCCAGCTACTGGTCGATATGGACTTCACCGTGCGGGGGCTCGTGGGCCTTCGCCCGCAAGGGAATTGACGGGATCTCGTTCCACGACCACGAGGCCGAGGGCTTCGCCTTCGTCCCCCAGGCCGGCGGCCCACCGCCCCCGCCGGCTGACTGCCCGCCGGCGGCGCCACCGCCGGCCGGCGCGGGGGCGGGCAGCGGTGGCGGAGGCGGCGCCGGAGGAGCCTCGAACGGCGCGAACTCGGGAAACGGCGGGAGCGCCCAGTCGGCCGCAGGATCGGCGACCGCGGGCCAGCCCAGTCCCGAGAGCTCACCCGACCAGAGCCCCAACACCGGCGCCAGCGCCAACGCCGGTGAGGTGGCGCTTGGCGGGGGCGCTTCGCCAGCACCCAGCTCGGGCCCGCTTCCGGCGTTGGCAACCAGCACCCCCAACCTGGTCGGGATTGGGGCGGCGGCCGCCGCGGCGATCGGCCTGGTCGCGCTGCTGGTGATCCAGCTGTTGCTGCCGAGGCTCCGGCGGTGAACCCACGGGCGGTAACGGCCTGGTCGGCGGCGGCGCTGACCATCGTCCTGGTGGCCAACCACCCCGTCTACCGGGCGTTGGTGATCCTGCTGGCGATCAACTTCATGGTCGCTCGTAAGCGGCCGGGGCGACAGCTTGGAGGGCTGCTCCGCATCCTCCTGTTCGCGACAGTCGTGGCCGTGGGCGTGAGCATGCTCCTCAGCCACGCCGGGGCACACGTGCTCTTCGTCATCCCCCGCCAGGTCCCCGGGCTCGCCGGGCCGGTGACCCTGGAGTCGGCGGTCTTCGGCCTGGCCAGTGGCATCGGCCTCTCGGCCGCTGCGCTGGCGGCGGCGCCCCTATCACTGGTCGTGGACCCACACCAGGTGGTCGATGCCCTGCCCCGCTCCCTGGAGCGTGCCGGCGCGACCATCGCGGCGGCGCTGAACATGGTCCCGGGCATCGGCCGCAGCTACGGCGCCATCCGGGACGCCCAGAGCGTTCGCGGCTGGCGGCCGCGAGGTCCGCGGTCGTACGCCGAGGTGCTGGTGCCGCTGGTGTTGACATCGATGGAGAGCTCGATCCAGCTGGCGGAGGCGATGGAGGCTCGCGCCTTCGGCTCCGGCCACCGCACCCGCTGGATGCCGGAGCCGTGGCGCACCGGTGACCTGATGGTGGTGCTGACCGCAGCCGCCGCGGCGCTTGCTTTTATCGCCGCCCGGGCCGCCGGCCTGGTGGCCGACTGGTACCCATACCCCGTGCCCACTGTCCCCCTGGTCAACCCGCTGGCCCTGGCCGGCGTCCTTCTGCTGCTCACGCCGTTGCTGGTGCCACGCTATGACTGAGACGCTCCCCCGTCCCGGTCCCGAGGTCCTGGCGACGTCGCCGCGGCTCGCGGCAATCGCCAGCTTCCAGGACCTGACCTACCACTACGCCGACAGCAAGGTCCCAGCCCTGGCGGGGATCAACGTCGATCTCGAGCCGGGGCTGACCATCGTCGCCGGCGACAGCGGCAGCGGCAAGTCGTCGCTGTTGCGGGTCCTCAACGGGCTCATCCCCCACTTCCACGGCGGCCGCATCCGGGGCGACGCCGTGGTCTGCGGCAGTTCCGTGCTCACCGCCCGGACCCGGCACCTGGCCCGTAACGTGGGGTTTGTCTTCCAGGACCCGGAGAGCCAGTTCGTCTACGGCACCGTTGAGCGCGAGGTCGCCTTCGGGCCCGAGAACCTGGGGCTCCCGAGGGCAGAGATCGGCGCGCGCGTTGAGGAGGTGCTGGCGGCGCTCGGGATAACCCACCTGCGCCGGCGCGCCATCGCAACCCTGAGCGGCGGCGAGCGACAGCGGGTCGCGCTGGCGTCGGCGCTGGCGATGCGGCCGGCGATCCTGGCCCTGGACGAGCCCACCAGCCAGCTCGACCCATCGGGGGCTGCGGCCTTCCTCAGCGCCATCCTCGAGCTGGCTGCAGGGGGCGCCAGCCTGGCGGTAACCGAGCACCGTCTCAGCCGCCTGCTCCCGGCGGCCGACCACATGGTCCTGATGAACTCCGGGGCGGTTCGGGCCAACGGGCCGCCCCGCTCGCTGGCATCACAGCTGAGCCACCCGCCCCAGGTGGTCGAGCTGGGACGCCGGCTGGGCTGGCGACCGCCAGCCCTGACCATCGCGGAGGCCATGCTTGTAGCGCCCGTGCTGGCGCGAGCACCGGAGCGCGCACCGGCGGCAAGGGGCAGCGTGATATGGGAGGTCCAAGACCTATGCCTCCGGCATTACGACCAGGTGGTGCTTGAAGGCGCGTCCCTGGCCGGGCATGCCGGTGAGGTGGTGGTCCTGATGGGTGACAACGGCAGCGGTAAGACCACCCTGCTTCGGGCGCTGGCCGGTCTGCACCCCCCAGCGGCGGGATCGGTCGACCGCGAACTGGGCGAGCGGGGCCGGGTTTCGTACCTGCCCCAGGACCCCACCGCCCTCCTCCACCATCCAACGGTCCGTGCCGAGCTTGACTTCACCCTCTCGCGCGCCGGCTTCCGTGGCACCGAAGCCCAAGCCGCGAGCGACGCCATCCTGGGCGCGCTCGGCCTCAGCGACCTTGCCAGCCGATATCCTCGCGACCTCAGCGGTGGCGAACGCCAGCGCGCCGCCATCGGCGCCATCCTCGCCGGAAGCCCGAAGCTGGCGTTGCTCGACGAGCCCACCCGGGGCATGGACGGCAGCGCCCGGGAAGCCCTGGCGGCGCTGGTCCGGCAGCTGCGAGCCGCCGGCTCCTCGGTTGTCCTGGCGACCCACGATTCCGAGCTGGCCGCCGACCTGGCGGACCGGGTCGTCCGCCTTGACGGCGGTCGTGCCGTCGACGGCGGACCACCGGAGCAGGCCCTGGCCTCAGGGCAGCCGGGCGCGACCGACATCGCCCGCCTGTACCCCGGCGGTCCGGTCAGCGTGGAGGGGGTGATGGCGTGTCTTTGAGACTCCCGATGATTTCGCTGGCCGGCATCGCCATCTTCGTCTGGCCCTTCCTCGGCCTCGGCCTGCCCCCGGAGTCGCCAGCGCTGGCCCTCGGTCTCGGCGTGGTTCTCGCCATCCTCCTCATCGGCATCGGCACCCACGAGCTGGACAACCGACGGCTGGCACTGCTGGCGGTGTTTGCCGCCCTCGATGCGGCCCTGCGGCTGGCCCTGGTCACCGGGCTGGCCGGCTTCAGCCCGATCTTCTTCCTGGTGCTGTGCGCGGGGTACGTCTTTGGACCCGCGTTTGGCTTTTTGGCTGGCTCCCTGGCGCTGCTGACCTCGGCCCTGGTCACCGGCGGAGTCGGCCCCTGGCTGCCGTACGAGATGTTCGGCGTCGGCTGGACCGGGATGCTGGCGGGGGTGGCCGGGCGGGCCACGGCGGGGTTCTCGCCCCGGGCGCGGCTCCTGGTCCTGGCGGCGGTCGGTGTCATCCTGGGGTACGCCTACGGCGTCATCCTCGACGTCTGGGATTGGAGCTTCTTCCGGAGCGCGCCCGACATCGGTTGGACGCCGGGGATGGCGCCACTGGAGGCCCTGGCCCGCTTCGGCCGGTACTACGTCACCACTTCCCTGGCCTGGGACACGTTTCGGGCCGCCGGCAACGCGGCCATGGTCCTGGGGTTGGGGGCGCCGGTGCTGCTGGCCATGCAGCGGTTCAAATCGCGATTCAGCCTGGTGGTCGAGAAGGCTTAGGACGCCGGCGTCTCGAACGCCTGTATGCTAGGGCGCGGGCCACATTCGGTGTGGAGTGGGAGATGTGACACAAGGATTGCGGCGGGGATCCATGGTTGGGGCTATTGCCCTGATGGCGGTTGCCCTCTCCGCGCCAGCCACCTACGAGGCCGGCGCCGCCTCCAACAACCCCTGCGATACCGTGGCGCTGCCGATCTGCGTCGCCGCCCTCGGGCCCCTCCGCGACGTCACCAGCAATTGGCAGAGCTACCAACCAGCGCTGGTCCAGCCAGTGCCCATCAGCGACTACGTCGCCGACCCCGAGGATGCGCCCCCGCCGGCGGGCGTCGGCGTCTGTGGCGGCGAGGCGGCCCACCCGCCGCCTCCCATCCCGGCATCGACCGAGGCCAACGCCCTGCCAGCGCCGGCGCCAGGACCACCGCCCGGCGACAACTCGCCGTTCACCGGCAGCCACTACTGTCAACTGCGCTACCTGTCCACGGACTTCGACGCCCTCTGCGCTGGATGCCGCCGAGTCCTGGTCGACTACTCCGCCATCCCCGCAGGCAACGCCACCAGCCCCGGGGCCGACGGGCACTGGGCGGCGCGCTTCAACGCCGGCTCCGACTTCACCCCGACGATGCCTTTCAACGGCCACAGCCCCAACATCAAGAACCTCTGCGCCGACAAGTCCACCCTCCTCAACACCGCCCCCGGGTCGGACTGCCTCCCCGCCTTGGCGCAGTTCGATGAGCACGCCATGGAGCTTGAGGGCGACTCTTCGATCTTCCACCACTTCCCCTTTGAGGGCCGCTACTTCAACGGTCCCGCCTACCTCGCCGGCGACGGCGTCGGGGTGCCCTACCACTGGGTCCACGGCGCCTATTTCGACCTGAACCTGGGCGGCGCCGCCGGGCTGCCGGTCTGGTACTCGATGGGCTACCGCGGCATCGGCGATCCCACCCCCGACACCGACGCCTCCTACGGCTGTCTCTGCGAGATCCCGCCAGTGGGACACACCGCCTTCTCGCCCACGTACCAGGTCGGGGCCGCCACCGCGAGCGCGAGCCCAGCTCCGGCGGCCGCCGACGCAGGCGGTGCTGGCAGCGCGTCGGGTGGGGCCCTGCCCAACACCTCCGGCGGGGCGCCAGGCTGGCCTGTGGCGGCGGGTGGAGTCGCCGCGTTGACCGCCGCCCTCCTGGCGTTGCGTCGACGCGCCCCGGACGAGTGACCCGCGAAGCGTCGCCGCTCCAGCTCAGCCGTCGCCGCTTCCTGGCGCTCTGCGCCGCCACAGCGACTGCGGCAGCCCTTCCGTCAGCAATCCGGCTGCGCGCAGCCCGGGCCTTCGTCGCCTCTTCGTTCGTGCTATCCGCACACCAGCGCGCCGTCCTGGTGGCGGCCGCCAACACGGTCATCCCGGGCGGCCAGGTCATGACCCGTCGGGGGACCCTGATGACAGTCCAGGGCGCCGGCGACACCGGCGCCGTCGACTTCGTCCAGAACCTGCTCGATGGCAGCCTGATTTATGCCGCCGGGGCGAAGCGGCCGCCCTACGTCAAGCTGCCCCCCGGGGTCACCGCGACCGTCTTTCCCGCAGCCGGACAGGTGCCGCTCTGGACCGTCAAGCGCATCGGGTGGTATGGCGACGTCCCTCGGGCCACGCGGCCCTACGCCTGGCCCTCGGAGCTGGAGCGGCTGCAGGGCCTGTATATAAGTGGAGTCGCCACTCTCGACACCGCCGCCGGTGGAGACTTCAGCGCCGCGGCCGCGGCTCCATTGCGGGAGCCCATCCTGCGGGCCCAGCAGCTCAGCGAGGTCACCGCCTACAACGGCAAGGGTGAGAACGGGCAGCCATTCTTCCTGACCTTCCTCGACCACGTCGCCCAGGCCTGCTTCGGCGACCCCATATATGGTGGCAACCAGGGCTACGTCTACTGGGACATGATCGACTTCACCGGCCCCTCCTACATCAACAGCGGCGGCCCGGGCCCAGGCCAGGGCTGGACGGCCAAGGACATGACCACAAAGTTCGACCGCACCAAGACGGTCACCCAGTAGGCGGCGGCCTGCGATGAGCCTGCCCGAGACTGAAATCCTGATCGTCGGGTCCGGCGCCGGCGGCGGTATTGCCGCGTGGGTCCTGGCCGAGGCGGGCTTCAAGGTCGTGGTCCTGGAGAAGGGCCCCTGGCTGACCGAGAGCGCCTTCAGCAACGACGACGTCAAGTTTGGCTACCGCGACTTCTACACCCAGGACATCCGCATCGAGCCACGCACCTTCCGAACCAACCCTTTGCAGCCGGCCCAGGTCAACCACGCCTCCCCCCTCTCCCGCTGCGTCGGCGGTGGCACCTTCCACTATGGCGCCGCGTCATTCCGCTTCATCCCCGACCAGTTCCGGCTGAAGTCTCTCTACGGGGTGCCGCCGGGGTCAACGCTGGCGGACTGGCCGATGACCTATGACGAGCTGGAGCCCCACTACACGGCCGTCGAGCAAGCGGTTGGCATCGCCGGGCTGGCTCCTGGGTTTGCAGCCCCCCAGGGCTACCCCGGCGAGGCTGAGCAGCCGCCTGCCAACGCCCTGGCCGGGCAGTTCGGGCTGCACTACTCCAAGCCCTACCCGTTGCCCCCGGTGGCGCAGCGCTATGAGGCCATCGCCTTCCGCAACGGCACCGCCGGCAGCCTCAAGTACCACCCCTACCCCACCCCCTGCGCCATCAACACCGTCGAGGGCTTCGACGGTCGCCACGCCTGCGTCAACTGTGGCTTCTGCAACGGCTGGGGCTGCCCCAACGGCGCCAAGGCATCCACCTCGGTCACCGTGTTGCGGCGGGCCCTGGCCACCGGCAACCTCGAGATCCGGCCCGAGTGCTGCGCCCTCCAGGTCGTGACCCGACCCGACGGCCGGGCCAAATCGGTCATCTACCTCGACAAGGACTTCAACGTCCAAGAGCAGGCGGCCCAGGTCATCGTCCTGGCATGCTCGACCATCGACACCCCCCGCCTGGCGCTGCTCAGCGCCAACGCCCAGCACCCCAACGGCCTGGGCAACAACCTGAGCGACATGGTGGGACGCAATCTGACCACCCATCACAACCCCGCGGCCGTGGTCGCCATTACTGACGGCACCCACGGCTGGGACACCTACCGGGGCGCCTGGAACACCATCAGCATCGACGACTTCCAGGACCTCAGTACGCTAAACGTCCCGGGCAATCCCATATTTCCCCGAGCCGGGGTGATCAGCACCAGTGGCAACTCGCCCGGCTACCCCTTCGGCTCAGGTGGTCCCATCTCGTTCGCAACCGCGCTGATGAAGCCGCCCGGCTTCAACCAGGGCGGTGGCAACGAGTTCTCGCCGGTGGGGATCTGGGGCTCGGCGACTATCCCCGCCAAGCTCCCGCTGCCGTTCAACCTGCCGCTGCCGGTGGGCAGCACCCTGCTCCAGGCGATGGCTTCGGGCTACAACACCGAGGCCTTCATCGCCACCGTCTGCGAAGACCTGCCGGTGGCAGCCAACCGGGTCGACCTCGACCCCACGGTCAAGGATGTCTACGGCCAGCCGGTAGCGCGGATCACTTACTTCAACCATCCCAACGACAGCGTGGTCGGCGCCTACATCGCCTCGCAGCTGGTGGGCATAGGGGGTGCGATGCTGAGCGCGATCGGCGCCACCGGGGTCACGCTGACCACGACCACACCACTGACCAGCTACGCCGTCGGCCCCCGCTATGTCGTCCACCAGCACGGCACCATGCGCATGGGCACCGACCCCGGGACCTCGGTCGTCAATCGCTGCGGCCAGTTCTGGGAGATACCCAACCTCTTCGTCGCTGACGGATCACTGTTCCCCACGGCCGGTGGCTACAACCCCACCCACACCATCGAAGCCCTGGCCCACTGGGTCGCCAGCTGCATCGTCGAGAAGGGCGCGAGCCTGCTGGGCCGGGAACCTGGCAACACGCCGGTGGGATCGCTTCCCAACACCTCACCCGGTGGAAATGTGGGAGCCGGGGCTGCGGCGCTGGGGGGAGCGGCCGCGGCAGCCGCGGGCGTGGCCCGACGCAAGCGCCGGCGACGACAGGCACCCCCGGCCGAGCCCAGCTTGAGCTGACCGGCCGCGACCCGCCCGGTCGCCGCCTCCCCATCCCCCCTGAACATGGGGGCACCGGTCCCCGCAAGTTACCGGGGATGCACGCGTCATATGTGTAACCGTCTCGTCGGTTGATTGGGTTAGGGGCAACTGGCGGGGCGGGCCGGGGCGGTGGGTCATCGAACCCACCGCCCTGGCACCAGCTGGAACAGCTCCAGGCCCAGGCCGTGAAGCCGCAGCCGTCGTGATCGCCGAGGGTCCCAAGGCTGTAACACACACCACTGCAACGAACTCCGCCCCAACACGCGCAAGGACAATCTCCCCATGCCTCGCGTTGAACGCCGCGATCCTCGACGCACGGCCAGCCGCCGTCAGACCGGGGGCGGGCGCCGCAGCACCGACTTCTCCTTGGAAGCAGCTGTTCTCAACTCGGACCTCAACCTGATCCTGGGCTCTGTTGTCGAGACCGTCGCCGAGGGCATCTGCATCCTGGACCGCAAGAGCCTGGTGCGATTTGCCAACCGCGAGGCCGAGCGAATCCTGGGGGTGTCCCGGCAGGCCATGATCGGCCGGGCGATGATCGACCTGACCAGGGAGTCCCTTGGCCGCAACGGCAAGCCAGCGGGCGCCTCGAACCGCCCGTCATTGATGGCGATGGAGCAGAACCGACCCGTTTACGGCATCCAGCTCAGCTTCCGACGCCCCGACGGCACCAGGATCCACCTCTCCTGCAACGCCGCACCTCTGCGGGACGCCTCCGGCAAGGTAACCGGCGCCGTGGTCTCACTCCGTGACATCACCGAACAGGTCCTTGCCGGCGAGGAGCTTGCGGCCATGGGCCACGCCCGCCGCCACCTGATCGATCGCCTCGTCTCCGCCCAGGAGGAGGAGCGCCGCCGGATCGCCGCCGACATGCACGATGACTCCCTCCAGGTGATGGGAGCGATCTCCCTGCGGCTGGCGCGGGTCCGCCAGCGCACGCACGACCAGGGCACCCAGGAGGCGATGGATGAGCTGCAGGGCACCGTCGAGCTGGCGGCGACCCGGCTGCGCCACCTGCTCTTCAACCTGCGGCCCCCGGTGCTCGACCGCGAGGGCGTGGCCGCCGCCTTGCGCGGCTACCTGGAGCGCATGCGGGACGACGCCGGCGTCCACTACCGCCTCCATGATCGGCTCGCGGCCGAGCCATCGTTGGAGCGCCGGACGCAGCTCTTCCGCATCGCCCAGGAGGCGCTGGTCAACGTCCGCAAGCACGCCGCCGCGAGCCGGGTCGACGTTTCCCTGGACAGTCGGTGGGCCGGCTCCCTGCTAACCGTCCGCGACGACGGCAAGGGCTTTGCCGTCGACGGCCGCCGGCGGCCGGACAGCCTCGGCTTGCTGGCCATGAGTGAGCGCGCCGAGATGATGGGGGGCTGGTGCGAGGTCCAGAGCGCCGAGGGAGAAGGCACCCGGGTGCGCGTCTGGCTGCCCGACCCGGCCCAGGAGCGAACCGCCTAGTCCACCAGGCCCGGCTCACCACGGTCCTGCCAGCCAGGGAATACGATTCCGGTCGCGGGCTCTGTCTACGTAGCCGCAAGCTGGGAGGAGCAGGTTTGGATGACCGCGAGCAAGCCGTGAGGGACCTGCTGCGCGAGGCGGGCAAGCTACACCACGCCGTATGGCGCATTGCCGATGGCGACGACCCTGACTGGGCTTCGTGGTACGCGGACTGGCTGATCAACCTGTCGGAGCTTCCCAAGGTGCTGGGCAACGCCCCCGTCCGCAGCGAGCTCGTCTACCACCTGGTGCGGCTGGGTAAGGAGTACGCCGAGAAATCCCCGGGAGAGCCCTGGGAGGACTACTACGCCCGCGAGCTGGTGGCGAAGCTGGGCGCCTAGCAGATCCTCGGGAGGATAGGCGGCGTCAGCTGCTGGGGTTCGCCGTCAGGTCGTAGAGGGTCACGCCATCGACGGTGGTCGGACTGTAGTGGCTCTCCACCCAGCTGGTGATGGCCGAGGACTGCGACGACTGGCCGCCTGGCGGTCCTCCACCTGGTCCGCCACCACCGCCGGCGATGAAGTAGTGAACCTGGTGGGCGTCGACAGCCGCTTGGAACGCGGCTAGCGACGGAGTCGGGTCGGTGCCGTTGAATCCGCCAATCGCCATCACCGGGTCATTGGTCGCCAGCTGGTAGCCCGCCGCTGAATTGGCGCCCACCGCAGCCGCGATCCACTTGTAGCTGCCGGAGTCGGCGCTCAGCAGGCTGACAACTGCGCTGCCCGGCTTGCTGCTGTCCAGCAGACCGCCGGCCAAGCTGCCTCCGGGGCCACCACCCTGGTTCGAGCGGAGACCTGACGCGAGTCCGCCGGGAGGACGGCCGCCGGCAAAGCCTCCTGCGCCGCCTGGAGGTGGGCCGATTCCCTGGCTATTGAGAGCTCCCGGTGGTGGGCCGCCGGCGAAACCGCCTCCGGGTCCGCCCGGGGCGCCCCCGGGACCGCCCTGGCCACCAGCAACCGCCGGACCGGCGGAGGGGATGGCGCCGCCGTGCGCGACGAGGACCGTATCGAGCGTGTAAGCGGCCGGGCCAGCCAGCGCGGCGCACAGGGCGACAACCGCCACGGCAGCACTGACCCGGCCTGGGAGATGAGGCACCAGGGCCAGCCCGGCTGCAGTGGCGAGGCCGGCGAGCAGGACGGCCACCCGCAGCGTCGGGTACCAGTTGGGGCTTCGGGAGAGCAACGTGAAGGACCACACCACCGTTCCCGCCACCACGGCGGCCAGGAGCAGCCGCCACGGCAGCCGCGAGCGCCGACTCCAAAGCATGGTTGCGCCGATGCCGATGATGGCGCCGATGGGGGGCGCCAGCGCCACCGTGTAGTAGGGGTGGATGATCCCGCCGGCAAAGCTGAAGACCACGCTGGTGACCAGCAGCCACCCGCCCCACAGCAGCAGCGCCGCCCGGGTGCGATCGGTGCGCGGGGCCCTCCGGGTCAGCCAGAGCCCTGCGACCAGCAGCACCACTGCGGCCGGGATCAGCCAGGAGATGTCGCCGCCGAAGTTGGGCAGGAAGAGCCGGTCCCAGCCGGTCGGGCCCCACATCGACCCGACGGGACCGTTGCCGCCGACACTGCCCGTCTCGTTGCCGGTGAGGCGACCGATGCCGTTGTAGCCGAACACCAGGTTGAGCACGGTGTTGTCCTGCGAGCCACCGATGTAAGGGCGGTTGGCGGCAGGAATCAGCTCGACGATCGCCACCCACCAGCCAGAGGACACCATCAGCGCCAGGCCGGTCGCGCCCAGGCTGACGAGGCGTCGCCGTAGCGAGATCGGCGCGGCCACGAGGAAGACCAGGGCGATCGCGGGCATCACCAGGTATGCCTGCAGCATCTTGACCAGGAAGCCGTAGCCGACCAGGGTGGCAGCCAGCACCAGCCAGCGGGTCTTGCCCGCTTCCAGCGCACGCACCGTTGCGTAGGCGGCGGCAGTGAGCACCAGGACCAGGAGCGCGTCAGGATTGTTGAAGCGGAACATCAGCGCTCCCACCGGCGTGAGGGCGACGACCGCGCCCGCCAGCAGCCCGGCCGCCGGCGTGGAGCAGCGCCGCACCGTGGCGTAGACCAGGGCGACCGTGCCGACGCCCGCCAGCGCCTCCGGCACGAGGATGCTCCACGTGCTGAGGCCGAAGACGCGAACCGACAGGTCCATCAGCCAAAGAGCCCCCGGCGCCTTGTCCACGGTGATGAAGTTGGAGGCGTCAAAGGACCCGAAGAAGAAGGCGGACCAGCTGGTGCTGCCGGCCTGGACAGCCGCTGAGTAGAACCCGTTGGCCCAGCCCGAGGCACCAAGGTTCCAGAGATAGAGCAGCGCGGTCGCGCCCAGCAGGCCCAGTAGGCCGGGCCTGACCCACGGCGCATACTCGGCCCGACCCCGCCACAACGCCGCCAGCCTTGAGAGCCGGATCCAGGTGGGTGCGGCGCCGATGCCGGCACCCCGCTCCAGCGCGGCGACCGACGCCTGTGGTGCGCCTGACCCTCCGCGTGGAGCGCTCATGCCACCGCCACCGAGGTCGCCGGCGCGCCGGCGGTGATGGTGCCGCCGGCCTCGATCTGCCTGGCGATGGCCATGGCGGTGCTAATGGGAATCGCGTAGCCGTTGTTGCTGGAGGTGCTCTGCCGCCTGCCACGACCGATTTGGGCGGCTGTGTCCATCCCGATGACGTTGCCACCAGCATCGACCAGCGGCCCGCCCGAGTCGCCCGGCTGGATCAGTGCGCGCACCTGGATCAGACCGCTCAGCGTTTCGGCGTTGCCGCTGCCGTCGTCGGCGGTGATGGTCTGGTTCAGACCGGCGACGACGCCCTGGGTGGCCAGCGGCGTGCCGCCACGACCCAGGGCATTGCCAATCGCCAAGACCGCGTCGCCCACGGAGACCTTGGAGGAGTCGCCGACGGTGATGGCCTTGAGGTTGGCCGCGCCGCGGAGCTGGATCACGGCGACGTCATCAGCCTTATCGGTCCCGACAACGCTGGCGCTGTAGGTCCGGCCGGTGCCCGCGACCTGGACCGAGATCGCGGTGGCGCCCTCGACGACGTGGTTGTTGGTCAGGACCTCGCCGGACGAGCTGATCACCATGCCAGTGCCGGCGGCGCTGCCCCCAGCCAGGGTCGTGTAGATGTCGACTACGGCAGGGTTGACCTGGGCGGCAACCGTGGCGGCGTCGAGCGGCCCGGGAACGGCCGCCTGGCTGGTCCCGCGCTTGCCCGCCTGCGCCGCACCGGTTGAGACAGCGATCGGGCCGCCTTGCCGGATGGCGGAATAGAAGATGTCCGCCGTCGTGCCCAGGGCAACACCGGCGACCACCGCAAGAAAAACGAGGACGACGCGGGAAACCCTGGTCACGACGCCACCTGCGAGAGCCGGCCGCCATCGTCCGGGCGCGGGCGATTCTCGGCCCTCCGCGTGATGGCGGCGCGAAGCACAGCGAAGCGGACCGCGGTCGCGACGAGGTTGGCGGTAACCAACACCACGGCGCCGACAAGCGCCGGCGCCGAGGGGTCGGTCACGGTGAGGAGAGCCAGGGCGCCAGTGGTAATCCCCAGGGCGACGGCGAAGGTCAGGATCCCCGCCGAGTGGTCCCGGAGCTGACGGCGACGGCCCCGGACGGCGAAGGTGAAGCGACGGTTGGCGGCGGTGTTGCCGACCGTCGTCAGGGCCAGGGCCACCCCGTTGGCAACCGCCGGGGTCAGCGGGGCACGCAGGAGCCCGAACAGGGCGATGTAGGCCAGGGTGCTGACCACGCCAATGGCCACGAAGCTGCGGGCCTGGCTGATGACCGGGGGGTGGGGGCTGAGATCGTCGTTAGGCATGAACCGAGGATCCGTTCCGCGACTAAGAGGGGTCCCAGAGGACGCTCAGAACTTGCTGGGAGAATTGGCGCCAAAGCTGATGGCCGGCCCCGGTGTCTACCGGGAACGGCCTATAGTTCGCGGATGGCGAACCTGTCCCCGGTCCTGCTCCGCACCCACAGCGAGCGCGAGCGCGCCACCCGGATCGGGACCTTCAGGATGGTGGTGGGCACCACGCTCATGATCCCGGCGCTCGCCAGGCGGCTCTTTGGCGTTCCCGACAACCAGGACAACGCTTCGTTGCGGCTGGTCGCGCGCATGTTCGGCATCCGCAATATCGTGCTGGGCGCCTGGACCTTGATGGCCCGCGACCAGGGACCCGAGCAGCGCCTCCTGTGCTACCGGCTGAACACGGCGGTCGATGCGGTCGACGTCGCCGCCCTCGCCTGGGCTGGATTCACCGGCGAGGGCCTGAAGCAGGCGGCGGTGATGGGTGTCACCATCGGCAGCTCAGCCGCGGTGGCCTGGATCGAGCTGGCCAATGAGGTGACCTCGGCAGAGTCGGAGCGCAGCCTGGCCGTAGCCTGACCCCGAAAAGGCGGCAACATTAGGCCATGTCGCCCGGCACGCGCGATCGCCTGATCAACACCGGCGTCGTGGCCCTGGCGGTGGCGGCGCCGGTGGCCCTGACCGCCATCCTGGTCATCGTCGGCACCCAGGGCCTCACCTACGTCTTCCTCTACATGGGCGTTGTCGCGGTGATCGCGGTGCTGCGCGGCCTGTGGCCCTCCTTGCTGGCCGCGGCGGTCAGCTTCCTGCTGGTGGACTGGTACTTCGTCCCGCCGCTCCACACCTTCACCATCTCGAGCGACCAGGACCTCCTCATCCTGGTGGTCTTCTTCACCACCGCTGGGGTGGTGGGCGCGCTGGCGACGGTGAGGCGACGAGCGCTGCTCCGGGCAGAGGCGCTCACCCGCCAGCTCGGCGACGCCAACGACGAGCTTCTTCGCCTCAACCGTGAGCAGGCCGAGGCGGCCCAGTTCGAGCTCCGGCTGGCGCGCACTGAGCAGCAGGTCCGGGCGCTGCAAGAGAGCGAGCAAGCGCAACGCGAGATCATGGCCAACGTCTCTCATGACCTGCGCACTCCCCTGTCCACGATCCTGACGGCAAGCACCGACCTGCTCCAGAAGGACGAGCTCTCCCCCGCCGCCCGTGAACGGCTGGAGACGATCGCCGCCGAGTCGCGCCGCCTCAACAAGCTGGTCACCGACACCCTCGACCTGGCCCGCATCGAGAGCAATGGCCTTCAGCTCGACCTCGA
Source organism: Candidatus Dormiibacterota bacterium (assembly GCA_035938265.1). Taxonomy (GTDB): domain Bacteria; phylum Chloroflexota; class Dormibacteria; order DASZGP01; family DASZGP01; genus DASZHA01. Next base: position 23,272 of record DASZHA010000052.1, on the reverse strand, counting down.
GCCGACCCGCCTCGCCGACGCCGTCGCCGCCGCCACCGAGCGCCTCAGGTCTCACGCCCCAGAGCGAACCGTCCGATGGCGAGAGTCGGACCACGACGTCATGGTCCTGGCCGACTGGACCCGGCTGGGGCAGATCCTCGACAACCTGTTGGGCAACGCCGACCGCTACAGCCCGCCGGCCACCCACATCGAGGTCCTCGCCAACGCCGAGGAGCAGGAGGGCATGGTCGTGGTCCGGGTGGTCGACGCCGGTCCTGGAGTTCCCGAAGCCTACCGGGCCCAGCTCTTCGACCGCTTCGTCCGCACCCCGCGGGAGAGCGATCTCGACGCCGGCCAGAGCTCAGGGCTCGGACTCGCAATCGTCCGCGGCCTGGTCGAGGCGCACGCCGGCACCATCGAGCTGGAAGACCGGCCCGGACCCGGTGCCAGTTTCCGCTTTACGCTGCCGAAGGTCTAAGGCCTGGCGCCGGACTCGGCGCGCAGGAGGTGGATGTTGACGTCGCTGAGGAGGCGGATCAGGTTGCTGGTGGCGTCCCATGGCGTCCATCGCTGCAACCGGTGGCCGACCACCACCTCGGTGCTGAGAGTCTCGCGCACGTAGTTGGCCAGGACCTCGGCGACGTTGGAACCGTAGAGGGTGACGTACTCACCGCCAAGCTGGTGGACCAGGTGGGCGTATTCTCCGAGCGCCTGCTGGTGCTCATCGGACAGCCGTCGGGTGCGCACCGTCACGACAGTGAACTGCGCCTCCAGCGCCTCTGCCATGCGGGCCGCACGCCGGATGCGATCCGTCATCCCCGGTCGCGGCGGGATCGCCGCCACCATGCGGACGCGCGCCTCCCAGGGGATGGCCACGTTGCGCTCGCGCATGTAGGCCAACAGCTGCCGGTCGGTGTGCTCGGCAATGACGCGGAACGCCATCTCTCGTAGCGCCGCCAGCGCCTGAGGCCGGAACTCCGCCTGCATTGCGCGAGCCGCATCCGCAGGCGCGAAGATCTCGCCGTTCTTGAGGCGCTCCATCAGCGTCGCGGGGGTGACGTCAACCAACTCCAGCTCCTCGGCATAACGCAGGACCTCGTCGTCCACCGGCGGGCCCTGCTGGCGGTGGCCGAGGACGTCGGCGAAGCGCGAGCGCACGCTCTCCAGGTCGGTCAGGTGCAGCGTACCCAGCACGGTGATGCCCGCCGCCACCAGCCGGGCGGCCGATTGGTACCGCCTCGAGCCATCGGCGTCGACCCCGGCGACATCGTCGACGGCGACGACCTCGGGGTTGCGCGCCAGCACCGCCTCGACATCCAGCGTCGCCGGCGCGACCCCGTCCCTGCCACCGATCACCTCCAGCCCGCTCAGCGCCGCCGCCGACTGCACACTTGCGGCCGCCACCACCACGTCGGTGCCCCGAGCCTGCCGGCGGCGGGCCTCGTCGAGCATGGTCGTGGTCGTACCACACCCGGCGGCGTATCCCATGTAGACGCGCAGGTGTGCGTTGGCCCGTGGCCCCGTGCGCTGGCGTTTCATGAGCCGATCCGGGTCCGGACGATGATGATCGTCCAGGGGAGCTGCCTCCATGCTTGCGACGACGTGGATGTCGACGTCAGGGAGGGCGTCGATGACGCGGTCGACGAGCGTTTTCTTCCAGCGGCCGATGCCCTCCCTACCCAGAGATTCGCCCAGGACCAGGTGTGACATGTTTGCCTCGTGGGCGGCGCGGGCTACCTCCGCGGCCACGTCACCCCCGCGTATCACGGAGAACGAACAGCCCAGCCTGTCTGCGACTGCCGAGTAATGGGCCACGTCGATGCGCTGGTCCGGACGCGCCACCAGTACCACCATGCAGACCCCGCCCCGACGACGCGCGAGCCGGACGCCACGGCGCATCAACAGCTCCGAGCTGGGCGCCCCCGAAATCGCCACCATCACGTCCTCGGGTGCCTCGCGGACACCGCTGCTGCGAGCCATGCTCTCGGCCACCAGGCGCAGCCCGATCTCGCGCAGCGCCGCCAGGTTGCCGGGACGGAAGAAGTTGGTAAGCGCGGTGTCAATGCGGTCGCGGCCGTAGATGTTGCCGTGCTGCATCCGCTTGCGTAGCGCCTCTGGCGAGATGTCGATGAACTGGATCTCGTCGGCGCGGTCGAGGACGGCATCAGGGACCGTCTCGCGGACGACGATTCCGGTGATTCGCTCTACCACGTCCTTGACGCTCTCGACATGCTGGACGTTGACGGTGGTGATGACATCGATGCCGGCGTCGCGCAGCTCCTCCACGTCCTGCCACCGTTTCTCGTGTTTCATCCCGGGGGCGTTGGTGTGGGCCAGCTCATCGATAAGGCCCACCTCCGGCCGGCGGGCCAGGACGGCGTCGAGGTCCATGTCCTCGAGCATGGTGCCCTTGTACTCGAAGCCCTTGCGCGGCACCATCTCCAGGTCGCCGATGGCCTCGACCGTACGCGGCCGGTTGTAAGTCTCGACCAACCCGATGACCACGTCGTGCCCCTGCTGCCGAAGGCGATGGCCCTCCCTAAGCATCGCGTACGTCTTGCCACCCCCGGGCGCGGCTCCCATGTAGACCTTGAGGTAGCCGCGGCGTTCGCCGGTTGAGGCGGCTGCCTGCTCGACCGGGCCCGATTCGGTGCCTGTCTGAGCCATACGCAGAGGTTAGACCAGCTCTACGGTCGTCCCAAGTCGGGGCGACCAGGTGAAGCGGCTAAGCCAGAGGTCAGACCGGGCTGGTGACCATGCGCACCACCCGTTCGCTGCGGCCCCAGAGGGCGGTGGTTTCGCGACTGCCGGCGACCTCGGTCATGAACTTGAATGCCGCCATGCCATCTTCTGCGGGGACCTGGACGATGAGCAGCGAGCGTCCCTTTTCCAGTTGCCGGAGCAGGTAGTCCGCCTCCAGTTGCGGCATCAGTGTGCCGAGGACGTGTTTGCCCACGTTGGTGGAGTTCACCACCTCGGTGCGGAGCAGCAGCATCGACGTGCCGCGAAGCTTGAGCCGGGCTTGCTCGACTTCGCCGTGGCTGAGGAAGACCCCTACTATCGATCGGGTCTGAATCTCCATACGACCACAATGCCAGGTGCTTGATCAACGGGGCGTCAACGATCGACGGAGGTGTCAGCGGCGCACGGGCACAGCCCACCAACCGGCGGGTGCAGCGTTCAGCCCCTGGGGGCAACAACCAGGAAGTGGTACGCCACCGCGGCGACGATGGCGAGTAGCAGGAAGCCGACGCTGATGCCTGCTATCAGGAGCACGAGGCCAGCCTGCGAGCTCTCCTTCAGCTTCTTCTCGCTGGCGAAGACATACCTGTCAGGGTCGATCGACTCCCAGCGATCAAGGTCCGCGAGCAACTCGGCCGCGGTCTGGTAGCGCTCGTCGGGGTCACGGCGAAGCGCCTTGTGCACGATCCCAACCAGCCCCATGGGAACGTTCGGCGCGGCGGCCTGCAGGTCCGCCGGCGGGCCGACCAGCTTCTGGCTCATGGTGGCAAAAGAGTCCTTACCCCGCCACGGCACCTTCCCAGCCAGCATCTCGTAGAGCATCACGCCGATGGCGTAGACGTCCGTCCGGGCGTCGCCCCGCTTGCCCTGGACTTGCTCCGGCGCCATGTAGTCGGGCGTTCCCATCTCCGCGGTCAGGAACCGGAAGGTGAGGCGTTTGGCGCCCTCCATCAGGGCGATGCCGAAGTCGGTCACCACCGTGCGCCCATCGGGCGTGACCAGGACGTTGTCCGGCTTGAGGTCACGATGGAAGACGTGGTGGCCATGGACATAGACCATGGCGTCGGTGATCTGCCTGACCAGGTCGACGGCGCGCGCCGGTGGCATCCGTCCTTCCTCTCGCATGACCTGGCGCAGCGGCACGCCATCGACATACTGCAGCGCCATGTAGAGGCGGCTGCGCGACCGGTGGGGGTCAAGGGAGCGCTGGATCCCGGGGTGATCCAGGTGCTCGGTGATCTTCATCTCGCGCCGGAACCGGTCCCACGCCCCGCTGTCGCCGAGCACGATCTCGTGCGGACACTTGAGGACCACGTCCTGACCACCCTCGTCGACGGCGCGATAGACCTCGCTGAACGCGCCGGCGCCCAGGCGGTCCACGATCCGGTAGCTGTCGAGATACTCGCCGGGCTCGAGCCGGTCGATGACCGATTTCACCGCCATGCCCTATACCGGGGCGGCGCCGGGGCAGGTGAGGCCGCCCCGGCGCTGCCTGCCGGCGTATCTAACGGATGGGAGGATCCGGTCCCGGCTAGTTGGCTTCGCCATCGTCCAGCGCCAGGTTGAGGGCGAGGACGTTGACATGCTTCTCCCCGAGGACGCCGAGCTGCGGGCCCTCGGTGTGGGCGTCGACGACCTTCTGCACCTTGGCGGGGTCGAGGTGGCGGTTGGCGGCGATGCGTGCCACCTGCAGCTGCGCGGATGCCGGCGTGATGTAGGGGTCGAAGCCGCTGAAGTCGGCGGTGACCAGGTCGACCGGGACATCGCCGGTGTAGGTCGGGTTGGCCTTCTTGATGTCGGACACAGACTGCTTGACGCGGTCGATAAGCGCCTGGTTGCTGGGCGCCAGGTTGCTTCCCCCCGAGCTCTGCGCGTTGTAAGGCAACGGGCTGGAGTTGGCGTCGACAGTGGCCGACTGCCGCCCCTGGAAGTACTTGGGATCGCTGAAGTTCTGCCCGATCAGCTTGGAGCCGACCTGCTGGCCGCCGTGGCTGACGATGCTGCCGTTGGCCTGGCTGGGGAAGATCAGCTGGGCAACGCCGGTGACCGCGTAGGTGTAGGCGAAGCATCCAATCGCCACCACCAGGATGGTGAACCGGAATGTTGTGAGGAGGTCGCGGGGCAGCGCTTTTACCATTTCGAACCTATGCCAGGTGGACCAGGGTGACCAGGATGTCGATCACCTTGATGCCGATGAAGGGCACGATGATGCCGCCGAGCCCGTAGATCAGGAGGTTGCGTCGCAGCAGCTGAGCCGCGCCCACAGGTCGGAACTTGACTCCACGCAGCGCCAGCGGGATCAGGGCCACGATGATCAGGGCGTTGAAGATCACCGCCGACAGCACCGCGCTATTGGGGTTGTTCAGGCGCATGACGTTGAGGACCGCAAGGACCGGGAAGGCTCCCGCGAAGATCGCCGGGATGATGGCGAAGTATTTGGCCACGTCGTTGGCGATGCTGAATGTGGTCAGGGCGCCACGGGTGATCAGCATCTGCTTGCCGGTCTCAACGATCTCGATCAGCTTGGTGGGGTCGCTGTCGAGGTCGACAAGGTTGCCCGCTTCCTTGGCCGCCTGGGTGCCACTGTTCATGGCCACGCCGACGTCGGCCTGGGCCAGCGCCGGGGCGTCGTTGGTGCCGTCCCCGGTCATCGCCACCAGCTTGCCCAGAGCCTGCTCTTCCCGGATCAGCTCGAGCTTGTTCTCCGGCGTTGCCTCGGCGAGGAAGTCGTCGACGCCCGCCTCCTTGGCGATCGCCGCTGCGGTGAGCGGGTTGTCGCCGGTGATCATCACGGTGCGCAGCCCCATGCGGCGGATCTCGGCGAAGCGAACCGCGATGTCGGGCTTGACGATGTCCTTGAGGTGAATTGTGCCCAGGACCTTCTGGTCCTCGGCGACCACAAGCGGGGTTCCGCCAGTGCGAGCGATGGCGTCTACCTGGTCGCGGACCTCCTGGGGCAGGCCGTTGTGGCCGGTGGGGTCGCACCACGCGGCAACGCTGTCGGCGGCCCCCTTGCGGATGCTCGAGTCGCCGCGGTCGATGCCGCTCATGCGCGTGGTGGCACTGAAGGGTATGAAGACGGCGTCGTGGCCGTGCTCAGACTCCCTGGAGCCCAGCCGCTGGGCCAGGGACACGATGGAACGCCCCTCCGGCGTCTCGTCGGCCAGGCTGGCCAGCTCGGCGCGGCTCACCAGGCGGCTGGACTCGACGCCGGGCGCGGGGATGAATTCGGTCGCCTGGCGGTTTCCGAGAGTGATGGTCCCGGTCTTGTCAAGCAGTAGGGTGTCGACATCGCCGGCGGCCTCAACGGCGCGGCCGGACATCGCCAGCACGTTCTTCTGCAGCAGCCGGTCGATGCCGGCGATACCGATTGCGGACAACAGGCCGCCGATGGTGGTGGGGATCAGGCAGACCAGCAGGGAGATCAGGACCACGATCGCCACCGAGGTGCCGCTGTAGAGGGCGAACGGCTGCAGCGTGACCACGGCGAACATGAAGATGATGGTCAGCACCGCGAGCAGGATGTTGAGGGCGATCTCGTTCGGTGTCTTCTGGCGGGCGGCGCTCTCGACGAGCATGATCATGCGGTCGAGGAAGGTCTCGCCCGGGTTCTGGGTGATCTCGACGACGATGCGGTCTGACAGCACACGGGTCCCGCCGGTCACGGCGCTGCGGTCACCGCCCGCCTCGCGGATGACGGGGGCGGATTCACCTGTGATGGCCGATTCGTCGACCGAAGCGATGCCTTCGATGACCGTGCCGTCGCTGGGGATCACGTCCCCGGTCTCGCAGACAACGATGTCGCCCTTGCGGAGCTCGGGGGCCGCCACCTTCTGCTCGACGCCATCGACCAGCTTGCGCGCGATGGTGTCGGTGCGGGTCCTGCGCAGGGCCGCCGCCTGGGCCTTGCCACGGCCCTCAGCCATGGCCTCGGCGAAGTTGGCGAAGAGGACCGTGAACCACAGCCAGATGGCGATCTGGCCGACGAAGAGGGTGTTGCCCTGGTTTGTGAAGCTGGTGATCCAGGCGTATGTGCTGATCACCGCCCCGACCTCGACCACGAACATCACCGGGTTGCGCAGCTGCCAGCGGGGGTCCAGCTTCTTGATCGACGCCCACAGCGCCGGGAAGATGATCTCGGTGTCGGTGAGGCTGCTCTGGCGCCGCCGGCGGGCTGGGGCGCTTGGGGTGGCTGAAGAACTCACGCGCTCATGCCCCCCTAGTGGAACAGTTGGCCCGCGGACAGCTGCAGGTGCTCGAGGATCGGACCGAGCGCCAGCGCCGGGAAGAACGTCAGGGCCCCGACTATCAGGATCACGCCGATCAACAGCCCCGTGAACAGCGGCGTGTCAGTGGGGAACGTACCCGCGCTGGCGGGAACGATCTTTTTCTGGGCCAGGCTGCCTGCCAGGGCCAGCACCGGGATGGCAAAGACGAAGCGTCCCAGCCATTCGGCGGCCGACATCGTGATGTTGTAGTAGACGGTGTTGCCCAGCAGTCCGGCGAAGGCGCTGCCGTTGTTGCCGGTGTTGGAGGCGAACGCATATAGCACCTGGGTGAGGCCGTGCGCCCCAGGGTTGGTGATGCCGGCCAGGCCGCCGGGTACAACGACCGAGATAGCGGCGAAGCCGAGGATCGACGCGGGCAGAATCAGGATCGCCAGCGACGCGTACTTGACGTCCCGCGCCTCGATCTTCTTGCCCAGGTACTCGGGTGTCCGGCCCACCATCAGTCCGGCAATGAACACCGAAAGGATGGCGAACACCAGCATGCCGTACAGCCCCGAGCCCACACCACCTGGGGTGATCTCACCAAGCTTGATGAAGATCAGGAAGACCATTCCGCCGAGTGGCGTATAGCTGTCGTGAGCGCTATCCACCGAGCCGGTGCTGGTCCCAGTGGTGGCGGAGCCATAGAACGCCGAGAACACGGGGCCAAGGTCGGTTCGTTTGCCCTCCATGTTGCCGCCGGCCTGGCCGTCGGTCCGAACCTGGGTCACCCCGACCGCGGTCAGAGCCGGGTTGCCCTGCTGCTCCTGGTAGGCGGCGAAGCTGGCCCCACCGATGAGGATGATGGCCATGGCCGCCGCCACCGCGATGCCCTGTTTGATGTTGCCCACCATCCGACCGAAGGTGACCGTGAGGCCGAAGGCGATCAGCAGGACCACGACGACCTGGAGCTGGTTGGTGATTGCATTGGGGTTCTCGAAGGGGTGGGCAGCGTTGGCGTTGAAGAAACCGCCGCCGTTGGTGCCGAGGTCCTTTATCGCTTCCATCGAAGCCACCGGACCCTGGGCGATGGTCTGGGTGGCGCCCTCCAGGGTCGTCACCGCCGTGTACGGACTGAAGTTCTGGATCGAGCCCTGGGAGACCAGGAAGATGGCGAGGACGAACGAGATCGGCAGCAGTATGTATAGGAAGCAACGGATGGCGTCGACGTAGAAGTTGCCGATGGTCTTGGCGCTTCTTCGGGACAGGGCCCGCACCAACGCGATCGCCAGCACTATGCCCGTGGCGGCGGAGAGGAACTGGTGGAAGACCAGGGCCACCATCTGGCTGAAGTAGCTCATGGTCTGCTCGCCGGCGTAGTTCTGCCAGTTGGTGTTGGTGGCGAAGCTGATGGCGGTGTTGAAGGCCAGGTCGGGCGCCACCGGCCCGAAGCCCTGGGGATTCAGCGGCAGCTTGTCCTGCACCCGCAGGACCACGTAGGTGAGGATGATGCCAGCCGCCGTCGCCACGAACATCGAGACGAGATAGTGGACCCAACTCTGCTCCGCGTCCTCCTTGACTCCGACCACGAAGTAGGCAAACCGTTCCACCGGCCGGAGTACCAAGTGCAGGAAGGTCCGCTTGCCGGTGAAGACCTTCTCCATGTAGACCCCGAGGAAGTAAGCGGCGATACCCAGCACGACAAAGGTACCGACCAGCCCGATGATGACCTGCGCCATCTAGAACCGCTCGGGGAACAGAAGCGCGATCAGCAGGTAGGCCGTCAGCAGCAGGGCGACGATCCCGGTGACCAGGTAGTCGGTGGGCGGCAGGCTCATCAGAGCTTCTCCAGGCCCTTGATGTAGAGCAGGCTGACGACGACGAACAGCATCAGCAGCGCGATCATCAAGAGCTCAAGCGGCTGCATGCGGCACCTTCCAGTTGGTGCGGACCTCGAGCTCGCTGCGGCCGGGCCGCGGCGCCAGCATCAGCGTGCGGGGGCTATGGGCGACCTCGACAAGGAACCGCGTCGCGATCCAAGCGTGAGCCGATGGCACGTCCAGGACCAGGACGGTGAGGCCGCGGGCGACATGGTAGCGAGGCCAGTCGCGCTCGTCGGCGTCAAGCAGGTCGGAGATCGCGCCGATGTCGGGACGCCCCGGCCGCAGAATGTCGGCGCGCAGGACCTGGATACGGCCAGTGTCGATGACGTCGGCCAGCGCCCCGCGGGCGGTCTCGACTCCCGAGAACACGCTGAGGATGGTCCGCTGCTGTTCGAACTCCCGCCTTGGAATGAAGTGATGCCGGTCCACGAATACAAACGTAGAACCGCACCGATCAACGACCCGTCAACGACTTCCCGGGGATCCGATTGCTGGCAGCCGGGGCTAGTCGACTAGATCTCGGGTGGTCCCCCGAAGCGATAGCCACGCCCGGACGCGGTCGTGATCACCCTGGGCTGGGCGGGATCGACCTCGAGCTTGACCCGCAGTCGCTGGACGAAGGTGCGCAGGTAGTTACGCTCATCGGCATACGAAGGTCCCCAGACGCGCTGCAGCAGTGTGCGATAGTCGAGGACCTCGTGGTGGTGCCGGGCGAGCTCCGCCAGGAGCACGTACTCGGTTGGCGAGAGCCGGACCTCCTTGCCTGCGCGCAGCACCGCACCACTGCCCAGGTCCACTACCACGTCGCCCTCTCGCGCCATGCGATTGGGAGTCAGCTCAGGCTTTGACCGCCGGAGGACCGCGCGCAGCCGTGCCAGGAGCTCGTCGGCACCGAACGGCTTGGCCAGGTAATCGTCGGCGCCCATGTCGAGGGCGCGGACCTTGTCCTGCTCGTCTCCCCGAGCGCTGATCACGATCACCGACGGAATCGGCTGCCCCTCGAGGGTCTGCAGCACGGTCCAGCCGTCAACGAAGGGCAGCCCGATGTCGAGGAGGACGACGTCGAACCCGCCGGCGCGAAGCGCCTGGGTGCCCTGGACACCGTCGGCCACGGCAGTGACGGCATAGCCTGCGTCGCTGACCGCGCTGCTGATGGTCTCCCGCAGCGGCCGGTCGTCCTCGACGATCAGCACGGCAGCGGAATCATCTGCGGTCACCGACCAAGCGTAGTTGCTGGCCTCCAAGCGATCGTTGATGGCGCGTTGATGAACGTGGGCGTCGCGGCCGTCATAGTTCTCGACAGCACCGTGCAACCCGACGATCGCGCTCAGCCGACTGCCGGCCTGGGGATTTGGACCGGGCGCGTACTGGCGCTGCTGGCCATCACCGGGGGCGTTGCGCTCGTGGGGCTGGACCTGGCCACCGGATTCACGTCGCGCGGGGAGCACCGCATTGTCTCAGCGGCCCCGCTGGCGTTGATCGCAGTGGCGAACCTTGTCTACCACGCCGTCCGCCGGCCGCCGCCAATCGAGATGCTCAAAGCCGGTCTGCTGAGCGCCGCCTTCATCTTCTGGTCCCTGTACCAGTTGCTGCCGGCGCTGGCCGTGGCGCCGATCTTCAACGACCTTGCGATCGCGCTGTTCGTGCTCGACATCACTCTCATCGTTGCCGCGGGCGCTGGAGGTCCACGCGACCCGTAAGGCCGCCGACCCCGATCGGGCGACTACCGCCTGGCGAACCCGGGGCCCTGGTGAGCCGAAACTTCCTGGCCGGCTAGAACGCCTTCCCGGGATTGAGGATGCCGGCGGGATCGAAGCTCTCCTTGATCTTGCCGAAGAGGTCGATGCTGCCGGCACCCAGCTCGCGAGCCAGGTGGCTGCGCTTGAGGGTTCCCACACCGTGCTCACCGGTGATCGTGCCGCCAAGGTCGAGGGCGGCGTCGACGATCTCGTCATGGGCCTGCTGGGTACGGTCCCGCGCGCTGGGGTCGGTGGGGTCGAAGACCATGGTGGGGTGCATGTTGCCGTCGCCGGCGTGGCCGAATGTGAAGGTCTCGATCCTGGTGGCGGCGGCGATCTCCTCCACGCGCTCGACCAGGTCGGGGACGCGGGCACAGGGCACGCCGACATCGTTGAGGAGCCAGCTGCCTCGTCGCTCGATGGCGGGAATCGCCAGCCGACGCGCCTGCACCAGCATCCGCGACTCGAACTCATCGCGGGCGCCGACCGCACCGGTGGCCCCCTCCGCCTCGCAGAGCTCCACCATCCGGGCCACGTCCGCGGGGGACTCGCTGCCGGTGTCGGACTGGGCCAGCACCATCGCCGCGGCGTTGGTATCGAGGCCGAGGTGCTTCCACTCCTCCACCGCCCGCACCGTGCGTTGGTCCATCAGCTCCAGCAGCGACGGCACCAGGGTGCGGCGGACGGCGGCCACCGCAGCGCCGGCATCGTGCACGGAGCCGAAGAAGGCGACCAAAGTCGACGGCACATGCGATTTGGGCCGCAGTCGCAGCGTCGCCTCGGTGACCACTCCCAGGGTCCCCTCGGAGCCGACGATCAGGGCCGTCAGGTCATACCCGGCCACGCCCTTCAGGGTCCGCCTCCCGGTGCGGAGGACGCTGCCATCGCCGAGCACCACCTCCAGGCCGAGGACGTAGTCGCGGGTGACGCCGTAACGGACGCAGCAGAGACCGCCGGCATTGGTGGCGATGTTGCCCCCGATGCTGCAGAACTCGAAGCTCGAAGGGTCCGGCGGGTACTCCAGGCCATATTCGCCGACGGCCTTCTTGACATCGGCGTTGATGACGCCCGGTTGGACCACCGCGGTGAGGTTGTTGGGGTCGATCTCGATGACGCGGTTCATCCGCTGCGTCGACAGCACCACGCAGCCGTCGACGGCGTTGGCGCCACCGGCCAGGCCACTGCCGGCCCCCCGGGGGACAACCGGCACCCCGTCCCTGGCGCAGACGGCCACCACGGCTGACACCTCTTCGGTGGATGACGGCATCGCCACCACCGCCGCAACCCCGGGGGTCAGGAAGGTGGCCCGGTCCTGGGAGTAGCTGGCGACGACATCGGCGTCGGTCACGAGGTGCCGCCCGAGGATCGACTTCAGCTCGGTTAGGGTGCCGGCCTCCAGGGCAGCAGGCCTGGCCATTTCAGTTTGTCGTCATTCAGGGCCGCATGATGGGCAGCGCCGAGCCGGCCTAGTCCTCGCGGTAGGCGGCGGCGAACTGACGGAGTACATCGAGATGGCCGTCGGGCCAGCTGAGACCCGCGCGCATGGTGTTCACCGTGGCGTGGGAGACGCCGAGGTCGTGCCATTCCGGAATCTGACCCGCGACGTCCTCGATCCCATGGCTCAGGGAGAGTCGGATATCTATGCCGAAATCCTTAGGGTTTCGGCCGGCGGCGGCGACCAACTCCTTCATCTCGACCACCGCCGCTCGGGGATCCTGCTCTGTCGGCGTGTTGACGATCCAGCCGTCCGCCACCCGGGCGATCCGCATCTTGGCCGCCGCCGCCGTGCCCCCCATCCAGACGGGGATCATCCTGCCAGGCATGGGGTTGATGCCGGCCGAAGAGATGGTGTGGAACTCCCCCTTGAAGTCGACCACCGGCTGGCTCCAGAGAAGGCGCATGACCTCGACCTGCTCCTCTATTCGCCGACCGCGGTTGTGGAAGTCCTCGCCAAGCGCCTCGTACTCCACTTGGTTCCAGCCCAGGCCCACACCGAGGCGCAGCCGGCCGCCTGAAAGCAGGTCGACCTCGGCTGCCTGCTTGGCGACCAGCGCCGTCTGGCGCTGCGGGAGCACCAGGACGCCGGTGACGAGCTCGATCTGTGTGGTCACCGCCGCCAGGTAGCCGAACGTGACCAGCACCTCGTGGAAGGGGTCCTTGTCCGTGTAGGGCCGCCCACGCCAACCGCCAGGCCGCTCTGGGGATGCCCCAAGCACGTGGTCGTAGAAGAGCACGTGTGCGTAGCCCATCGATTCCACCGCCTGGACGAACTCCCGGATCGCGCCAGGATCCCGCGAGCTTTCAGTCTGCGGAAACAGGGCGCCCACCTTCATGGCTCGATCCTAGTGCCCGCAGCTGCAACGGCGTGGGGCAGCGGAGTTACATTACCGGGCGGATGAACGCTTGGCAGGTGGCTCAGCGCCAGTTCGACGAGGCGGCTGCGGCAATGGGCCTCGATGACGCCCTGCGTCGTGTGCTGAGGGTCCCACAGCGGGAGTTGGTGATCAACTTCCCGGTGAAGATGGACAACGGCAGGGTCCGGGTGTTCAGCGGGTATCGGGTCCAGCACAACATCACCCGCGGGCCCGCCAAGGGCGGGCTGCGATACCACCCGTCGGTCGACCTCGACGAGGTTCGGGCGCTGGCGATGTGGATGAGCTGGAAGACGGCGCTGCTGGATATCCCCTTCGGTGGCGCCAAGGGCGGTGTCGCCTGCGAGCCGGGGACGATGTCGGAGCGCGAGCTCGAGAAGCTGACCCGCCGGTTTGCCACCGAGGTTGCCATCTTCGTCGACCAGCGAAGCGACATCCCCGCGCCCGACGTCGGCACCAACGCCCAGACCATGGCGTGGTTCATGGACACCCTCAGCATGCACGCCGGCTACTCGATGCCCGCGGTGATAACGGGGAAACCGGTGCAGATAGGGGGTTCGCTGGGCCGCCAGGAGGCCACCGGCCGCGGTGTCACCACGATCGCCCTCAAGGCGCTCAGCAAACTGGGGATTGCTCCCGGCGACGCGACGGTGGCGGTCCAGGGTTGTGGCAACGTGGGCTGGGTCTCGGCCCTCCTGCTGGCGGAAGCCGGGGCCAGGATCGTCGGCATCAGCGACGTCCACGGCGCGATCTGGAACCCGGACGGTTTAGACATGAAGGACCTCGGTGACCACCTGACCCGGACCGGCTCGATCATCGAATACCCGAGCGCCAGCCCGATCAGTAACCAGGAGCTGCTCACAGCTGACTGCACCATGCTCGTGCCGGCGGCGCTTGAGGGGCAGATCACCGCCGAGGTGGCACGAGAAATGAAGTGCACGGTTGTCGTAGAAGGGGCCAACGGCCCCACGGTGCCCGACGCCGACCTCGTCCTACGCGAGCGTGGCGTCATGGTCGTCCCCGACATCCTGGCCAACGCCGGCGGCGTCGTTGTCTCCTACTTCGAGTGGGTGCAGGCGCTGCAGGCGTTCTTCTGGGAGGAGGCGGACGTCAACCAGCGGCTGGAAGGCCTGATGCGACGGGCCTTCGACGATGTCGATGCGGTCGCCGGCGAGCAGCTCACAACCCTGCGGCAGGCGGCATATAGCATCGCCGTCGAGAAGGTTGCCAACGCCACCAAGGTGCGCGGCATCTATCCCTGATCCACCCCCCGGGGGCATGGGCCACACAACTATTAACTTGACACCGTCCACGGCCCCACGGACAGTCGCCTCATGCCTTTTTGGAGGGTGGACCTGGGGAGGCGGCAGATCGCCGCCTCTGCCCTGATGGCCGTGGCCGTGGCGGCCTGCGGCAGCTCGTCCACGGGCGGCGGCACCCCCGCAGCCACCAGCTCCCCCACCCCGTCCGGTCCGCCGACGGCCAGCGGGACCACCAAGGGCGACACCTCCGTTGCCGGCAACATCAAGTTCTCGTCCGTCTCATGCAACGAGCCACGAGTCAACGGGTCGGCGATCCGGATGTTCGGGCAAACAGCGGGCCAGCCGGCAAACGGCCTCACCTTGGTGATCTCGATCCAGGCGCAGTCGGTCAACGTCAGGGCCGCCTCGGGGTCTGGGGCCACCTACGCGCAGCGTGAGTTCAACGGAAGCGGGGTCTCCGGGTTCGACGCCGCCAAGGGCGCCAAGGTCGACTCGACCCTCATCGAGGACAAGGCCGCGGGCGCCAATCCCAGCACCATCGGGGCGGTCACCTCTCTGGCCATGATGGTCGACTGCGCCAACCAGCAGCCCGGGAGCGCGTCCCTCACCGTCACTGGGACCGCCTCTGGCGGGACCCTCAGCGGCCAGCTGACCTCCGCCAGGGTGCAGTGCTATAGCCTGCAGCAGGGCAACAGCGTGGGGGTCACGGCCCTGGCGCAGGTCGGAGGCAAGCCCGACCTGATCATCGTGAGCGTCTATTGGATGGGCATCACCGCGGCCAACAACGCCCACTTCTATATCAACAACGATCCTTCCAGCGGCACGGCCACCACGACCGGCGGCCACTGGAACGGCGACGTCACGGAGCAGGCCACCGGGGCCAAGCTGCACATCTCCGGCGAGGCAACCTGCGGGAGCTCGGTCAACACCTAGTCGTCGCGCCTGCCCTCACAATCCCTACCCCGCGCGTTCACACCCAATTCACAGGTCCGTCCGACGCTGGGGTCAGTGGTTTTCACCTACAAGGAGGCATCTCAGATGCGTAGAGGATTCGGATTGATCTGGGTGGGGCTCACCGGCCTAATCGTCGGTTTGGTCGCCTGGTTCGCATACAGTGCCGGCCTGGCCGCCAACGTGGCCAGCCCGGGCAATGGCACCGTGATCGTCGAGAGGGGAGATTTCGGCTTCGGCTTCTTCCCGCTGCTGTTTCTCATACTCCTCCTGCTGCTGGTCTTCCGGCGCCGGAGATGGGGCGGCTACTGGGGCGGTCGCGGCTGGAGTGGCCATAGCCACGGGCCTGGGGGCCATAGCCACGGTCCCGGGGGCAACCGCGATTGGGACGTCCCGCCGGTGATCGAGGAGAAGCTCAAGTCCTGGCACGACAAGGCCCACGGGACCGCTACCGCTGAGCCCGGTGCGGGCGAGGGCGCCGACAAGCCGCCTGTGACCTGAGCGCCAACCGTACGGGCCGGGGACCGATCGTCTCCGGCCCGTTTTGGGCTCTACCATCACGCCATGGCCACCATCCTCGTCGTCGACGATGAGCCGCAGATAGTCCGACTGGTACGGGATCACCTCGAGGCGGTCGGCTTCTCGGTGCTGGAGGCGACAGATGGGCGGGGTGCCGTGAGGGCGGTGACCGCCGGTCGCCCCGATCTCGTCGTCCTCGACCTTGGCTTGCCCGGCCTCGACGGACTCGAGGTCACCCGGGCTCTTCGGAAGGACAACCCGGTGCCGATCATCATGCTCACCGCCCGCAGCGACGAGTCAGACAAGCTGGTCGGCTTGGAGCTGGGCGCTGACGACTACATGACCAAGCCCTTCAGCCCCAAGGAGCTGGTGGCCAGGGTACGTGCCGTTCTCCGCCGGGCCGAGGCCGCGGCAACAGGACCGCCTGTGCTTCGAGTGGGCGACGACATCGAGCTTGACCTGCCCCGGATGGAGGCGCGCGTCGGCGGCCGCCGGGTGGAGCTGACCGCGACCGAGTTCCAACTGCTGGCGGCAATGGCACGTGAGCCTGGACGGGTCTTCACGCGAGCCCAATTGCTAGACGCCGTGCACGGGGTGGCTTTCGAGTCCTACGAACGGGCCATCGACGCCCATGTCAAGAACATTCGTCGCAAGCTGGAGCCGGAACCCGGCTCGCCGCGCTATCTCCAGACCGTCTACGGCGTCGGCTATCGCTTCGCCGACCACCGAGAATGAGCCACCGCCGGCCACCAGTCCATCGCCTGCTGCAAGCCGACCGCCGGCCCCAGGCGGACCGCCGGCCGCCCTGGTGGCCAGAGACCGAGGCGTGGCCCCCAAGCAGTTCCTGGCGACAGGGCATCGGAGGCTGGGGGCGTCGTCCTGGCCGGCGGTTCATGCGACGCGTGGCATTGTGGCTCGCCGGCTTCTTCTTCGCCATCACCGGCGCTGTGGTGCTGGCTGCCTGGCTCGTGGCCAACGTCCTCGGCATCACGGGTGCGGCCACGGTTGTGCGCCTGGCGTCGCTGGCCCTTCTGGTGCTGGTGGCAATTGCGTTCAGCGGCGGCGGGCGGATGGTCCGACGCCTCACGCGCCCGGTCGGGGACCTGGTCGATGCCGCCAGCCAGATCGAGGCCGGCGATCTCACGGTCCGTGTCCGGGAGCGCGGGCCCCGCGAGGTGCGCAGCGTAGCGCGCGCCTTCAACGAAATGGCGGAGCAACTGGAGGCGACCGACACCCGGCGGCGGACCTTCCTGGCCGACGTGACGCACGAGCTGCGCACGCCCCTATCGGTGATCCGCGGCCGGGCGGAGGGCATCATCGACGGCGTCTACCCTGGTGACCCCGAACACGTGGCGCCGGTGCTCGAGGCGGCGCGGACCCTGGAGGGTCTGATCGAGGACCTGCGCACCCTGGCGCTGGCGGACGCCGGGGGCCTCACCTTGAGGCGGGAGCCCGTCGACGTCGGCCTCCTTGTGAACGAGACGCTGGCGTTGTTCGCCGGGGCGGCTGAAGGCGCGGGCGTGCGCGTGACCGCGGACCTTGAGCCGGACCTCCCCCTGGTGCAGGCGGACCCCGCGCGGATTCAGTCGGTGGTGTCCAACCTCATCAGCAATGCGATCCGACACACGCCATCGGGCGGCTCGGTGGACGCGGCCGTCAAGCGGTCGGGCGACCTCCTCGAGGTATCGGTCCGGGACAGCGGAGACGGCATCGCGCCAGAGCTGCTGCCCGATATCTTCGAACGGTTCGTCAAGGGATCCTCGTCGTCGGGTTCAGGGCTCGGCCTTGCGATCGCCCGCGACCTCGTAGTCGCGCACGGTGGCGCGATCGACGCCGCCAGTCAGCCGGGGTCGGGTACCACCATGCGCTTCACACTCCCAATCGCCTGACGGGCCAGGGCCGGCCCGAGACGGCTCAGATGGTCAGCTTTCCTGGAGCACCGACAGGAAATTGCCAGCGGGATCCTTGAACCAGGCGATGTCGGGGCCCATATTCTGTGACCTGCCCCGGGCGATACCCTTGTCATCGGTCTTGGCCCCATTGTCGTAGTGCTCAAATTGGACGCCTCGACCCGTCAGCTCATCAACGGCGCCGTCGATGTCGTCGACAACGAAGTTGAGAATGGTAAACGAGGCTGGTTGGTGGTCGGGCTTGTCGTAGACAAACACCGTGCCACCGCCGGGCAGATGGATCCTTATCCCCATGCCTTCGCCTTCCTCTTCGACCTGCACGCCGAGGGTTCCCTGGTAGAACTCCTTGGCTTTGGCCAGGTCGTTTACCGAAAAACCACTGAATGCCGCTTGGGGCTTGAACATATCTACGCTCCTTCTCCAATGGCGCCAGAAGTGGCGCCCTCCTACTCCCGGCCCAATTTGGGACCTTTCATTGGGGACGTCGATCGAGGGAACCCTCTTCTCGACATTCTGGCTCAGCGGGAATGGTCGGGGTTGATGCGCACGGATTGGAAGCCGACGGGGAGATTCGAACTCCCGACCGACGGTTTACGAAACCGTTGCTCTACCCCTGAGCTACGTCGGCACCAAGCCAGAGGGTAGCAGCGGTGGGCTCAGTGCCCCGGCGACTCCCCATGGTCATGGTGGTGAGCCTCATGCACGTGCTCAAGCTGGAGCTCTTCGTGGGGTACGTGCATGTGGGTGAGCCGTGGATGATGGTGTTCGTGCTCGTGGGTGGTCGTGAGGTGGGACCACTCATCCCGTTCACCCGGCTCGCGGTAATGGGTAACGTGCGAATGCCCGTGTACATGGGTCAGCTCCAAATGCTCGTGGTGAGGGAACTCCTGGGCCCGCCCTTTCTCAGCCTTCGGCTTATCGCCGGCTTCGGCTCCGCGGGTATGGCTCATCTTGTCGAGGGCGCGCTTTACGCGATGGGTTTCTTGCACTGCGCCTACCTCCGCACGCTGCTGGTGGGATGCGATGCCGCTAGCCCGCCCCATCCAGGACCTGCAACTGGCTGACCTTCAGCTTCCAGTAGTCATGCCGCTGCCGGAACCTGGCTACCTGTGACGCGATCACGGGGACGTTGGTCAGCTCCACCTCTTCTCGGACCCGGGGCGATTGCGCGGACATCAGCTGCCGGATCCGTTCCATCACCTTTTCTTCCATGGCCAGGATCTCGCGATAAACGCCCGCCCAGAAGAGAGCTTCCTCCAGGGAGGCGGTGCCGATGTCGGCCTCGCCATTCATGGTCTGGTGGGGGTCGCCGCCTCGCATCGCCGCTGCCATTTCCGGCCGAACGGGAACTTCCTCGTGAAGAGTCACTCCATCGTAGTAACCGCCCAGCCATAACAACCTCAGCAACAACATTGGCGCGAAACGCCGCACCCGGAGTGTGCCCTTCTAGAATTGGGCCTGATCGCGGTAGGAGGCCATGGCCGAGCAAACCGAGAGGAGACCGTCCGTTCCCCTCGAAGGGGAGGACCTCAAGACCGAGCACTGGGAGGACGCGCGGCACTGGCTGAGCGTCTACGCCGACCTCCTGCAGTTCAAGCGCGGGCTCCTGAAGAGGGTCGAGCGCGACATCCAGAAACTCCCCGAGCCGGCACAGCAGGCGGCAGCGACTGACCTCGCCATCATCGAGAACCAGATGGAGGGATACCTGGAGCGTATTGAGCTCTGGTACCAGCGTGTCTGGGACCTGCAGGGCTTGTGGATTGACCCCGAGGGCCGCGTCCTTCGACACCAGGGTCGGGAGGCCGTGCTGACGCGGCGGGAGTACCAGCTGCTTGCGTTCCTGCTCAAGCACCCTCATCGCTACTTCAGCGCCGCACAGATCCTCGCCCAGGCCTGGGCGGACCCGGCCCTATACCCTGAGGAGGTCCGGAATTATGTCCAGCGGTTGCGGAAGATCCTCAAGCGTTTGGACGTGCCCTGCCAGGTGCTGAACCGCCCTGGCCAGGGGTACGCGCTGGTCTTCGCCGCTCCCTGACGACCCCCGCGCGGGTCAGTCGTGCAAAGCCGTTCGATTGAAACGGCTGCCCGCGGGCGCCTGACACACAAGAGTTTTCCTCCCTGTCACTGCACTGCGACAGGGGACCGACAGGGAACTCGTTGGAGTGCCGTTACATTACGGCAATGTCCTTATCAACTGGAGGCATCATGACGTTAATGTCACGCGTGTCGGGGCGGATCAGCCGTCTCTTCGATCGTGACAGCGAGGCTGGGCAGGGAATGGTCGAATACGCCTTGATTCTTGTCCTTATCGCTGTCGTCGTCATCGTCGTCCTCATCGTCCTGGGCAACCAGGTGGTCAACGTGTTCAGCGACATCACCAGCGGCCTAGGTACGTAGCGAAGTCGCCTTGGTCAGCGGTGGGCATTCGACCCACCGCTGATTTGTTTAAGGGCCCCCGACGACCACGATCGCGAGGCCGTCTCCCGGGTTGAGGCCCAGCTCCGAAGCGGCGCTGCCGTCGCGCACCGCGACCTCGAGGTAGCCAATCGATCCGCGGTATGCCACCAGGCTGCCGCTGGGCACGTCGCTGAACGTCCTTGCCAGTTGGATCTCCCGCCCCGAAATGCGCAGCAGTTTCACCGCCACCGCTGCGGGGCACCTGATATCGGCGACCACGGTGCCGAAGCCGTCCACGTGGGCCACCGTGGTGGTCACCTGGCCATGGTCGGGCAGCTCCGGTGCGGGAGGGTCGATATCGACCTCGGTGGGATCCCCCAGGGAGGCCAGCCCCTCCCCTGCCGCCAGCCGCGCCGCCGCCGGCGCCATGATGTCGCGCGACTGGAAGGTCGGCGCCGCTTCGACCGTCTCGCGCAGGACGACAGCGGCGACGGTGCGCCCGCGGAGCGCCCGACGCAGCAGGCCGTTGTCCGGGCCGACGAGGAAGAAGCCGGCGCAGTCCACCGCCAGAATGCGCCGACCGGATCCGACTCCTGGATCGACCACGCCCAGATGCACCGGGCTCGACCCGGTCCCGTCCGCGAACACGCGACTGGCGTACTCCAGCAGGTATGCGCCGGTGACGATGTCGCCGGGTGGGACGTCATGGCTGACGTGGACCACCCGGGTGTCCGGCGCCACCTTGAGCACCGCGGCCTCAAGCGCGGCCGCGTACGGGTCGCGTCTGCCGAAATCGGTTGTCAGCGTGACCAGGCCAGGCATCGCCCTAGCCTAAGCCGCCGCCAGGCCGTCAGGCCTTGGCCGTCTCGACCTCCTCGGGCTCCTCCACCTTGCGCTTCCCCGCCCGGCGCTTCAGCACCAGCTCGCCGTCCTTGACGTCCACGACGATGGTGTCGCCCTCGATGAACTCGCCGTTGAGGATGCGAATCGCCAGCGGGTCCTGGACCAGACGCTGGATCGTGCGCCTAAGCGGGCGGGCGCCGTACACCGGGTCGTAGCCCTCCTCGGCCAGCCTGTCAGCGGCGGCCGCCGTGACCTCGAGGTCGAGGTTGCGCTCCGCCAGCCGCGCCTTCAGTCCGCGGAGCTGGATCTCCACGATCTGTCGCAGCTGCTCCTTGCTGAGGGGGTGGAAGATGATGACGTCGTCAACGCGGTTGAGGAACTCAGGCCGGAACGCCTCCCGCAAAGCCCCCATCACCGCTCCGCGCATCGCCGCCTCGTCGGCCGCGAGGTCGCGGATCAGCTCGGAGCCGATGTTGCTGGTCATCACCAGGATGGTGTTGCGGAAGTCGACGGTACGGCCCTGGCCGTCGGTCAGGCGGCCGTCATCGAGGATCTGCAGCAGCACGTTGAAGACGTCGGGGTGCGCCTTCTCGATCTCGTCGAGCAGCACAACCGAGTACGGCCGGCGACGCACCGCCTCGGTCAGCTGGCCACCCTCCTCGTAGCCGACATAGCCAGGGGGCGCGCCGATCAGGCGGGCCACAGTGTGCTTCTCCATGTACTCCGACATGTCGAGCCGGATCATGGCCTGCTCGTCGTCGAACAGGAACTCGGCCAGCGCCCGGGCCAGCTCGGTCTTGCCAACGCCGGTGGGGCCCAGGAAGATGAACGACCCGATCGGCCGGTTGGGGTCGCCCAGCCCGGCTCGGTTGCGGCGGACGGCGTTGGCGACCGCCTCGATGGCCTCGTCCTGGCCGACCACCCGCTCGTGCAGGCGCTCCTCCATCTTGAGGAGCTTCTGCATCTCGCTCTCCATCATGCGCGACATCGGGATGCCGGTCCAGCGGGAGACGATCTCAGCGATGTCCTCCTCGTCGACCTCCTCTTTGAGCATCTTGCGGTCCTTCTGCAGCTCGGTGAGCTTCTCCTCCTGCTCGTGCAGCTCCTTCTCCAGCTGCGTCATGCGGCCGTACTTGAGCTCCGCGGCGCGGCCGAAGTCGGCGGCGCGCTCGGCCCGGTCGGCCTCCGCCCGGGTCTGGTCGATCTCGGCCTTGATCTCCCGGATCCGCTGGATGATCGCCTTCTCCTGCTCCCAATGGGCCCGCATCGACTTGGACTGCTCCTCCAGCTCGGCGAGCTCCTTCTCGAGGTTCTGCAGGCGCGCCCTGGAGGCGGGGTCCTTCTCCTTCTTCAGGGCCTCGCGCTCGATCTCCAGCTGACGGATCTGGCGCTCGACCTCGTCCAGCTCGGCGGGCATCGAGTCGATCTCGATTCGCAGCTTGCTGGCGGCCTCGTCGATCAGGTCGATGGCCTTGTCGGGCAGGAAGCGGTCGGCGATGTAACGATGCGACAGCACCGCAGCCGCGACGATGGCGGAGTCCTGGATCTTGACCCCGTGGTGGACCTCGTACTTCTCCTTGAGGCCGCGGAGGATTGAGATGGTCTCCTCCACCGTCGGCTGGTCGACGAACACCGGCTGGAAGCGGCGCTCCAGGGCGGCGTCCTTCTCGATGTACTTGCGGTACTCGTCGAGGGTGGTGGCGCCGATGGCGCGCAGCTCGCCACGGGCCAGCGCCGGCTTGAGCATGTTGGAGGCGTCCATCGAGCCCTCCGCAGCCCCCGCGCCGACCAGGGTGTGGAGCTCGTCGATGAAGAGGATGACCTCTCCCTCGGACGCCACCACCTCCTGCAGCACCGCCTTAAGGCGGTCCTCGAACTCGCCACGGAACTTGGCCCCGGCGATCAGGGCGCCGAGGTCAAGGGCCATCACGCGCTTGTCGGTAAGGGTGGTGGGGACGTCGCCCTGGGCGATGCGGATAGCCAGCCCTTCGGCGATGGCGGTCTTGCCCACGCCGGGCTCGCCGATCAGGACCGGGTTGTTCTTGGTCCTGCGGGAAAGCACTTGGATGACGCGACGGATCTCTTCGTCGCGCCCGATCACGGGATCCAGCTTGCCGGCACGCGCCAGCGCCGTCAGGTCGCGGCCATACTTCTCCAGCGCCTGGTACTTGCCCTCGGGATTGGGATCGGTCACGCGCTGGCTGCCACGGATCGATTCCAGCGCCTTGTAGATGGTATCGGCGGTGACCCCGAACTCCTTGAGGAGATCCTGGATGCTGCCGGCGGTGGCCAGTCCGAGCAGCAGGTGCTCGGTGGAGACGTATTCGTCCTTGAGCTTCTGCATCTGGTCCCATGCCGCGTCCAGGACCTTCTTGAGGTCGTTGGATATGAACGCCTGCGCCGGCACGCCACTGACCTTGGGCTTGGCCTCGAGCCGCTCCTGCAGCCGCTGGGTGATCTCGTCCGG
>DASZHA010000051.1:0-5106 GCA_035938265.1 Candidatus Dormiibacterota bacterium | reverse complement strand
GGCGGCTCCCAGGCGCTGGCCGACGCCCTGGTCGCCTACCTGCAGTCGCTCGGCGGCGAGGTGATCACCGACCACCGGGTCACCAGCCTGGATGAGCTGCCGGAATCCCGGGCCGTGCTCTTCGACCTGACGCCCAAGCAGATCCTGGCCATCGCGGGTGATGAGCTGAGCGGCGGCTACCGACACAGCCTTGAGCGCTACCGGTACGGCCCGGGGGTCTTCAAGCTCGACTGGGCGCTGAAGGAGCCAATCCCCTGGAAGGCCGATGCCTGCCGCCAGGCGGGAACGGTGCACCTCGGCGGGACGATGGAGGAGGTCGCGGCCGGCGAGGCGGCGGTCTGGCGAGGTGAGCACCCCGAGCGGCCGTATGCGCTCGTCGCCCAGCCGAGCCTCTTCGATCCCACCCGCGCCCCCACCGGCAGGCACACCGGCTGGGCCTACTGCCATGTGCCCAACAGCTCGACCTTCGACATGACCGAGCGGATCGAGGCCCAGGTGGAGCGCTTCGCCCCCGGCTTCCGCGACGTCATCGAGGCCCGCAGCGTACTCACCCCCGCCGACATGGAGCGCCACGACGCCAACTTCATCGGCGGCGACATCAATGCCGGCGTCCAGGACTGGCGCCAGCTGTTCACCCGTCCCGCGATCCGGCCCAACCCCTACACCACGTCGAACCCGCGGCTCTACATCTGCTCGTCGTCAACCCCGCCGGGTGGCGGCGTCCACGGCATGTGCGGCTACTTCGGGGCGCGGGCCGCCCTCAAGCGGGTGCTCAACTAGCCAGACGGTCGGCGGCTTAGAACCCCTGCTGGATCACGGTCCGCAGGACGCCGAAGATCAGGATGGCCAGGCCGATGCTGGCCAGTATCGCGTTGGCGGTGGCCATGTAGAAGCTCAGCGACCGCTGGCGGAACTCGTCCTTGGTCCCCATCAGCCAGGCGGTGATCGACGACGCGTCCTGCAGCACCGATGCCGCCACCAGCAGCAGGGCCGCGACCACCTTTGTCGTCTGCCCCATCTGCGCCAGCTGCACGGCGAATACCAGCCCCAGCAGCATGAAGCCTTCCCACAGCGCGTTCTTGTGCGCCAGGTGGACGTAGTAAGGCCCTTCGTGGGGCGGGTTAAGACGGTAGCGGGAGAGGATGAAACCGATGACGAAGGCGACGGCCAGGTTCAGGACCCCGCCCACGATCAGGATCTTGGCAGCAGTTTCCATCGGCCCACAGTACCGGTTTCGGGGTGTTCCGCGGACCGTTCATAATTTCGTCCTGACTGCCGAATTCGCCGCCGAAGGAGATAGACCGTGCCGGTTCAGCGACTGAGCTCCCTTGATTCATCGTTCCTGCACCTCGAGACCCGCAAGACGCACATGCACATCGGGGGGGTCGCCATCTTCGAGCTCGGCCCCTGGAAAAACCACGAGGAACGCTTCAAGGCCCTCGTCCGGATGATCGAGCCTCGGCTTGACCTGATGCCACGCTACCGGCAGAAGGTCGGGTTTCTGCCGCTGAACGTCGACATGCCGGTGTGGATCGACGACGACAAGTTCGACCTCAAGTTCCACGTCAAGCGCGCGGCCATACCCTCACCCGGGCGCAGGGAGCAGCTCTGCGATTACATCGAGCGGGTGTTCTCCCGGCCGCTGGACCGCCGCCGGCCGCTGTGGGAGCTCTATTACCTCGAGGGTCTCGAGAGTGGGCGCTGGGCGCTGATGACAAAGACCCACCACTCCCTGGTCGACGGCCTGTCGGCGCTGGAGCTGGCCACGGTGCTGATGGACACCACCGACGAGTTCGTCCTGACGACAGAGAAGTCCCAGTGGAAGGCGAAGAAGGACCCCGGCACCCTCAACCTGCTGCTGCAAGCGCTGGCCGATCGGGCCACGTCGCCGGTTGGGATTGTGCGCCAGGTGGCCAAGGCCGCCAGCGACCCGGGCAGGCTGGCCGCTGCCCTCGCAGAGGGGGCGGGGGCGCTCTCGGTCGCGGTTCGTGAGCTAACGCCACCTGAGGGGCCACTGAACGGCGAGACCGGCCCCACGCGGGCGTACTGGTACTCCCAGTTCCAGCTCGACGAGTTCAAGGAGATCAAAAACGCGTTCGGCGCCACCATCAACGACGTGGTCCTGGGCGTCGTCAGCGGCGGCCTGCGCAAGTACCTCGAGATGCACGGCGAGGACGTCGACCACCTTAAGATCAAGGCGCTGTGCCCGGTCTCACTCCGGGACGACAAGCAGAAGACCGCTTTGGGCAACGTGCTGTCGACGATGCTGGTGCCGCTGCCCGTCGACGAACCCTTCCCCGCGGCACGGATGCGCAAGGCCAAGGCCAATGTCGACCGGATCAAGAAGAGCAAACAGGCCCTGGGCGCCGACATCCTCCTCAAAGCTGTCGGGTTCTCGCCGGCAACCCTGCACGCGATGGTGGCGCGCGCCTCGCTGCGGCAGATGAACTACAACACCATCGTCACCAACGTCCCCGGTCCGCAGTGGCCGCTGTACGCCCTTGGCTGCAGGCTCACCGATGCGATGCCCATCGCCTTCCTCTACGAGGGCATGTACTTGGCGACCGCGATCTTCAGCTACCTCGGGCACCTCAACTTTGGCTACATCGCCGACCGCCATGCCATGCCCGACCTGCCCAAGCTGGGCGAGTGCATGGAGGAGTCATTCGCCGAGCTCCTCGAGGTGTCCCGCGCCAGCAGCCGAGCCCAGGGTCCAGACGGGGCCAAGCGCCCGGCCGCCGGTCGCGCAGCAGCCAAGCCGGCGGCGCGGAGGACGGCGGCCAAGACGAGCAGGACGGCCGCCCGCGGCAATGTCAGGGCAGCTGCGGGGGCGGCGGTTCGAGGCGGCCGGTCGCCCGCCAAACGACGCGCCGCCGGCTGAGCCAATCCGCCCCGGCTGAACGGGGCACGCCTTTCGATACCCTCGGGGGATGACGTCCAAATCCCCCGGCCTGGTGGCCAACATCCGCGCCTTGCCGCGCGCGGTGTGGATCCTCTGCATCGGCACCTTCATCAACCGCTTCGGCGGCTTCGTCGCCGTGTTCCTGGTGCTGTTCCTGTCCAGGGAGGGCTACAGCCCGGCGCTGGCAGGACTGGCGGTGGCGGCCTTCGGACTGGGCAGCATCGGCGGCTCCGCCCTCGGCGGCTACCTCGCCGACCGGATCGGCCGCAGCGAGGCCATCGTCCTCTCGATGCTGACAACGGCGGCGGCGACGATCGCGCTGCTGCTCGTGCACGGCCTGCCGGCCGTCCTGTTGATATCCGGCATCGTGGGTCTGACCCAGCAGGTGGTGCGCGCGCCAACCACGGCGCTGATGGCGGACCTGGTGCCGCCCCAGGGCCGGGTGGCGGCGATGGGCGTGATGCGGTTCTTCATCAACGCCGGCTTTGCCCTCGGGCCCGCGGCTGCGGGTTTCCTGGCCGACCGCTCGTTCCCGCTGCTGTTCGGGCTCGACGCCGCGACATCGGTCATCTTCGCCGTGATCGCGCTGCTCCTCCTGCCCCGGGGGGCACCGCGGCTGGAACGCCGCGAGGTGCGGGCGGAGGGAACGCGGACCATCCTCGCCGACCGTGGCTTCTTGCTCTTCCTGGCCGCCACCCTGGCGGCATCAATGGTCTACCTGCAGGCCACCACCACGTTCCCGCTGTGGGTGACCCGCAGCGGCTACTCCAATGCGGTCTATGGGTACCTCGTCGGTCTCAACGGGGGGATCATCATGCTGCTCGAGCTGCTCCTGATCTCGGTGACCCAACGGCTCCCCGCCCGACCGGTGATCGCCGGCGGCTTCCTTCTCGTCGGCGTTGGCTTCGCCCTCACCCTCGGCGCCCACACGCTGCCGCTGCTGGCCATCACCGTCCTGGTTTGGACCCTGGGCGAGATGACGGCGTTCCCGATGTCGACGGCGTACGTCGCCGACGTCGCCCCGGTTCACCTTCGCGGCCGCTACCAGGGCGCCTGGGGCCTGATGTGGTCGCTGGGGTTGATGCTGGGTCCAGGGGTGGGTGGCTGGCTCTTCGACGCCAACCCCAACCTGCTCTGGATCCTGTGTGGCGTAGTCGGTGCGATCGCGGCCGCCCTGGTGCTGCTTGGCCCCAGCGCGCGGGTGTCGGCACCAAACGCCGCACTGACGTCAGAGGCACCGGTCTCGTCGCCGCCGGCGTAACCCCGCCGGTATCCCCCTATGTGAGATTCATGGCGGGAGGGGCCACCAGGACCGCGGCGATCGCCGCCCTCCTCACCCTAACCTTGGCGGCATGCGGGGGGAGCTCGTCGAACAACTCCGGCAGCGGGGGCGGCGGGAGCAACTACGGCTACACCGTGCCCAAGAGCTCCAACACGCAGCCCGCGTCGCCGTCACCGGAACCTCAGACGGCGGCGCCGGCACCGCCCCAAGCCGCCGCTCCCGCCCCCGCCGGCGCCCCGGTCCAGGCAATGGCAATGTCCGGCGCGCCGTTGACCTTCGCCCTCATGCCGGTGGCGGGCGTGACCGGGTCGGTCACGGTCCAGCCCATGGGCGCCTCGATGTTCGCTCTCACGGTGTCGGCCCGAGGCATGGCGCCGGGGTCCACGCACGCCGTCCACATCCATTTCGGCAACTGTCCCAGCGCGGGGGTCCACATCGTGGCGCTGGCGCCGGTCACCGCCAATGGAATGGGCGCCGGGACGTCGACGACCACCGTCCACATGGCTTATAAAGGCGACGGCCGGTTCCTGATCGTCTACGCCGGACCCAACCCCGGCCCGCTGGCCGCCTGCGCCCAGCTGGCGGGGTAGACAACTAGGTCGAGAGCGTCTCCGCCAGGCGGCGGCCAACCCTGTGGGCGGTGGCCATGATCGTCAGCTGGGGGTTGACCGCGGTCGAAGCCGGGAACAGGCTACCGTCGCAGACATACAGCCCCTCGCAGGCGAAGGACCGACCGTAGCGGTCGACGACGGCGCGGTTGGGGTCCTCCCCCATCCGGACCGTCCCCATCGGGTGGTAGGCGGAGAACTTGAAGTCCTTGGCCTTGACCTTCTTGGGCTCGATCTTGCGCAGCTCTTCGACCGACTTGATCACCGGGAACCCGTGGAGGACGCTATAGAACTCCGTGGCCCCGGCGGCGAAG
>DASZHA010000050.1:0-27350 GCA_035938265.1 Candidatus Dormiibacterota bacterium | reverse complement strand
ACGGTTGCCCTCGACGGTCTTCTGGGGCGCCAGTGTGTTGATGGTGAAGGCCGCACCGCCGGCATTGCCTATCCCCCCCACTGGGATGCTGGTGGTCCCAATGGTGACGGCCTGGTCGCTGACCTGGACCGGCTGACCGCCCGCCGTCACGGTACCGGGTGCGACCGTGGTCGTGATGACCGGTTTGCCGCCGGCCACCCTGATCTCGACCTGCACGTCGGTGTTGGTCACCACCAGGAACCCGGCGCCGAAGTTCGCCGAGCCGATGTGCGAGTGGGTCTTGACGGTGAGCACACCGTCGGCGCCAACCACGGACGAGACCTCGGCGGTGGCGTTCTGGACCACGGGAGCGGTGGCCTCATTACCGCTGCCGTTGTACTCGCCGGTCCCCTCTGTCTTCAGCTCCTCGGAGTGCACCTTGACGTGGCCGCCGTTCTTGTTCAGCTCCTCATCCCCGCTGCCGGGAGGATGCGGGTACTGCGAGTGCGCGTACGGCGCTGCGTCGCGCACCCCGCTCAGGCAGTAGTTGGGCGGCGCCCCAGGGTTGGGGTTGGGCAGTGGCGGTGGCGGTGGAGCGTTGCAGTCCATCGTGATCACGGTCGCACCCAGCGGCCCGTAGTCGTTGACACTCCCCCGAGCGTCGGTCGCCGGTGAGATGTTCTGGGTGGCGGTGACAAGCGGGTAGCGGTTGTCCACCGCTCCGCCGGCGAAGTTGGGAAAGGCGTTGGTGCCGGCGCTGCTGTGCACCGCGGCGCTGAAGGCCTCGCTGCCGTAGGCGTCGACGGTGCCAGGGACCGCGGCGGAGACCGCCACCGAGAACATCCCCATCACCGCCAGTCCAAGGATCGTCCCCCACGCCAGGATCGCGGATGGCCGCAGGCGTCTGCGCCTCATTTCTTCTTCGACCTCCCGGCCGGTTGGCGGCTCAGCATGTCGAGGATCAGCTCATCGGCTGCCCTGCCCTCTGTCCGCGCCCTCTCCTCAAGGGACCGCTTCAGCTCCGCCGGCAGCCTCAGCTCCCATTCCGCCAGCAGGTTGGGATGCAGCGCCGCGACGTTCCCATCCAGTTCTGTCGGGGCTTCGACGTCGACGGCGGTGCCAAGGTAGGAGCTGGCCAGCACCGCCTGGTCCTGGCGCAGCGTCGCGGCCAGCTCTTCGTGGGCGACCGTGCCCTGTTCGAAAACGTAGGCGCGGTCCGCGACTGCCAGCGCGCTGTCGACGAACTGCTCCACCAGGAACACCGCGATACCCTGCTCCTTGAAGCCGCGGATGTGCTTGAACAGCTGCTCCACCACCGCCGGGGCGAGGCCCTGCGACATCTCGTCGATGAGCAGGAGCTTGGGCTTCACCAGCAGCGCGCGCGCCATCGCCACCATCTGCTGCTCGCCACCGGATAGGGTGCCGACCACCTGGTTGCGCCGCGACGCCAACACCGGGAAGGCGTCAAAGGCCGGTGAGAAGTCGCCACTCTTCTGGCCGCTGTACCAGCCGAGCTTGAGCGTCTCCAGAACGGTCAGCTGCGGGAACAAGCCTCTCCCCTGGGGGATGTGCATCATGCCCGCACGCACGATTGCTTCCGGCCGCTTGCGAGTGATGTCCGCTCCGTCGAAGATAACCGTTCCCTTGTTGGCCTTGATCACCCCGGAGATCGCGCGCAGGGTCGTGGTCTTGCCCGCGCCGTTGGCGCCGATGCAGGCCACCACCTCGCCCGCGCCGACAATGATGTTGACGTCGCGAATCACCTCAATACCGCCGTAGCCGGCGTGTAGCTCGCGCACCGTTAGCAGGTCGGGCTCCGACTCCGGCATGGCCCAACCGGCGGCAGGCGCGGACTGGACCACGACCGCGGTCGCGGCTTCTAGCTCGGCGCGACCGGCCGGTTTGGCGCCGTTCTTGCTCTTCGCCGGCGCCGGTTCCTCCAGGGCCTGGCTCCCCTCCCCCAGGTACGCCTCGATAACCCGCGGGTCGTTACGAATCTGCTCCGGCCGGCCGGCGGCGATCAGCTCGCCGAAGTCGAGGACGTAGATGTAGTGGCACGCCCGCATCACCAGGCTCATGTCGTGGTCCACAAGCAGGATCGACACCTTGAACCGGTCGCGGAGCACGGCCAGCTGGTCGGCGAGCTCGAGGGTTTCCTTGGCGTCGAGGCCTGAGGCGGGCTCGTCGAGCAGGAGCAGCTTGGGTTTCATGCAGAGCGCCCGCGCCACCTCGACGCGACGCTGCAGCCCCACCGGGAGGTCGCCGGCGGGGACATCGGCGTAGTCCAGCAGGCGGAGCGCGTGCAGTACGCCACGGGCGCGCTCTCGAGCCGACCGCTCGGCGTTGATGGAGTTGGGCAGCCGCAGCGCGTCGAAGACCATGTTGCGGTTGCCGAGTGCGTCGATGGGCAGCTGGCAGTTCTCCAGCACCGTCATCGAACCCCATAGCTGCAGGTCCTGGAACGTGCGGGCGATGCCTCGCCGGGCACGCTGGTGGGCCTTGAGGCGGGCGATGGAGCGATCCTCGAACCTGATCTGACCGCTGTCGGGGACGAGCACGCCGGAGAGGCAGTTGAAGAGCGTGGTCTTGCCCGCCCCGTTGGGACCGATCAGTCCCAGGATCTCTCCGCGGTTCAGCTCAAGCGACACGCCGCTCAGGGCTTGGATACCGCCAAAGCTGAGGCTGACGTCCTTGACCGACAGCAGGCTCATGGTCGCTGGACCTCGGTGGCCAGCGCCTTGGGCTTGGCAAACCGTTGCGCCAGGTGCTCCACCAGCCTGGCGTTGTGGCCGTATATCCCGTCGGGGAACTGGATCATCTGGACGATCAGCAGCAGGCCCAGGGCGACATTGAACCAGACAAATGGGATCTCCACGTGGACTACATCCTGGGCGTGCTTCAGCGCCTCGGGGAACGCCGACATGAAGACGCCGCCAAGGAACGCGGCGGGGATGAAGCGGATGCCCACCAACACGGCGATGGCGGCGAACTGCAGCGACACGAAGAACGAGAACGGCTGGTTTGTCACCGTCCCCTCGACCAGCGGGAAGAAGGCGCCACCGACGCCGGCAACCGCGGCGGCCAGGCCGAACGCCAGCAGCTTGTACTGCGTCAGGTTGACGCCCATCGTGGCCGCCGCGATCTCGGATTCCCGGATGGCGCGAAAACGCCGGCCGCTGCCGGAGTCGTGGATGTTGTAGATCAGCACCGCGACGATGGCAAACACCACCAGCAGGAGCCAGTACACGTGCAGCATGTTAGGCGGGTCGAAGTTGTTGAGCTCGACGCCCAGCATGTTGGTGGCGCCGATGTGCCATCCGGAGAGGCCGCCGTTGAACCAGGCGAAGACCTGGTCCTGGTAGAAGTAGTAGTCGAAGCTGAGGGCCACGCCCACGGTGACGATCGCAAGCAGGATGCCCCGTAACCGGAGCGCCGGGATGCCCACCAGCACGCCCAGGACGAAGGCCGCCAGCACTCCGACCACCGCCGCGGCGAAGTAGTTCACGCCGCTGTTGACCAGCGCTCCCACGGTGAACGCCGAGATGCCCATGAACGTGGCCTGGCAGAGTGAGACCTGGCCGACATAGCCGGTGAGGATGACCACCGAGAGGATGCCGAAGGCGTAGAGGACGGTGACGGCCGAGACGTTGGCGATGACCAGGTTGTTGAACGGCAGCGGCGCCAGCGCGGCCACCGCCAGGGCGGCCAGTCCGATGACAATCTGGCGACGACGGGCGGTCACGATTTACTCCTCAACAGGTTCTTCTCCGAACGCAGCAGCAGCACCGCCAGGATCACCATGATGGCGATGAACTTGGGCAGCCCGGTCGAGTTCTGGATGTAGAGCTTGGGATACGTCTCCAGCAGGCCCAGCGCGAAGCCGCCGACGATCGCCATCGGCAGCGAGACCAGGCCCGCGATCAGGGCGACCGCCAGCGCGTCGACGATCAGGACCGTGAGGCTGACGGTGTCGAAGGTGACTCCCACCGAGATCAGGAGGATGCCGGCGATTGCCGCCACCAGGCTGCCCAGCATCCAAGACACGCTGCCGACCAGGTTCACGGGGATCCCCCACAGGCTGGCCGCCACCGGGTCATCGGACACCGCGCGCATGGCGGTGCCGATGCGCGTCGTCCGCAGGAATATCGCCAGCGCCGCCGCCAGCGCCAGGGCGACGAACAGCACCAGGAGCTGGTCCCAGCCGATGGCGATCGACGGCAGGTTCACCGGCCCCACGTTCACCTCAGGGATCACCCAGGTGACGCAGGCCGGGTTGCCCGCCGGGCAGCGGGTGGGATCGAAGAAC
Organism: Candidatus Dormiibacterota bacterium; assembly: GCA_035938265.1. GTDB lineage: Bacteria > Chloroflexota > Dormibacteria > DASZGP01 > DASZGP01 > DASZHA01. Next base: position 23,065 of record DASZHA010000050.1, on the reverse strand, counting down.
TGGATGGCTTCGTGGTATTGCGTGCTGCCGAAGAGCAGCGACGCCGTCGACTGCAGCGCCAGCAGGATGCCGACGGTTATCACGGCCTTGGTCAGCTGGGTGCGACCGCGCAGCCAGCGAAAGACCGCGTTCTCCAGGACCAGGCCCAGCAGCAACGAGAACACCAGGGCGATGGCCACGGCGAAGGCAATCGACTTGACGTCGGTGAAGGCGATCTCCTTGGTGGCCACGCCCGGGTGCCAGTCGTGGAGCACCTTCCAGGCTATGAACGTGGAGAACATGCCCATCGCGCCATGGGCGAAGTTGAGGACGCCCGTAACCCGATAAACAAGGACGATCCCCAGCGCCGACAGCGCGAAGATGCCACCCAGCACTACCCCGGCGACGGTATCGACCTCGAACAGCGCAAGGAAGCCGTTGGAGGCGCCCAGGACACCGAGAGCGGCCGGCATCTCCCTACTTCCTCTCCCCCACCACGACTACGGGAAGCACTGCCAGTCGGTGTACTGGTGCCATGTCCCGCCCGACTGCGAGGACTTGTTGTCATGCTGCATGAAGACCACGCAATGGTTGGGGTCGTGGCTGCCGCCCGCCGAGTATGAGATCGGCTTGGACCAGCCGGTGTCGAAGTTTTGGATCGTATTCAGCGCATCGACCAGCGTCTTCCGCGTCAGGTTGGCGCCGGCGCGTTTGACCGCCTCCACGAACACCTGGGCCGAGGTCCAGGAGATCTGGGTGTAGACGTCGAGGGCCGGCACCTGGTTGGGGTAGTAGTGCTGCACCGCGCCCAGGTAGTCGGTGACGGTGGCGTTGCTGGGATGGTCGTAGGGCGACAGGAACGGCACCAGCGACCGGCTGCCCTCGATCTGGCCCGCGTAGCGGTCCTGCTGGTTGCCCTTGTCAAGACCGCCGGCGACCACCGGGGGGTGCCAGGTGGAGCGGTTCATGGCCTGGAACAGCCGCGAGTAGCTAAAGGGGTCGAGGGCCGCGATCAGGCCGTCAGGGCACGCCCCGCCAGGGGCGTTGGCGGCGCACGGTCCCCGATCACTGGAGTGCATCAGGTTGCCGACGTGCCCGGTGTAGTCCGGGTCGGTGGCGGTGGCGTCCTCGATATGCGTCTCCTGGACACCGTTGGCATGTAGGGCGTCAACCAGCTTCTGCCGGACTGGCGCGATCCAGGGAACGTCAGTGAGCGTGATGATCGCCGGGTGCTTTATCCCGGCCGCCGCCACCTGTGCTCCCAGCGCGGTCCCGGTCCGGGTGAACGGGGTGGAGACAGGATAGGACAGCGGGTATGCGTACTCATCCGGCGTGCCCAGGCCGCCGACGATGGGGATGCCCTGGTCCTGGGCCAGGAACTTGACCTCGTTGTTCTCCCCCTTGGGCGCCGTCCAGCCGACTACCGCCAGGACCTTGGCGCTGACCATCTCGTTGGAGCAGTTGTGGGTCTGGACGTTGTCGTACTGGGAGTCGCAGTAGGTCAGCACCAGCTTGCGGCCGTTGACGCCGCCGGCGGCGTTCACCTTGTTGAAGTAAGCCCGAACGGTGTCGCGCTCCACCGAGGAGTCAACCGCGCCGGTCATGTCGAAGATCCCCCCGACCAGGATCTGGTCCCCGGTGACGCCGGACGCCGCCTGGGTGTTAGCGATGCCACCTGACGGCCCGCGCGATGAGCCGCTACCCGAGGACGACCCCGCGCCCCCGCTGCCGGCGCCGCCGGAGCCCGAGGAGCCGGTGTCCCCCGTCGTGTCGGCGCCGGGAGTGGCATCGGTGCCGGTCGTCCCCGCGGTGCCGGCGACGCGGCCGCCGTGGTTGATGGCGTCAATGGTCAGGTAGGCGAGCCCGCCCCCCATGACCAGGGACAGCGTTATGAAGGCGACCGCCAGCTTCTCACTGATCATGGCGCGGTCCCCCATACGTGCCGAAACCGCCCAACATAGTAGAGAGCCAAACCAACCCAAAACCTCCCGCTAGCTTCAGCAACATAGCTCCGCCCGCACGGCTATTGTGCTCGCTGTCTTGTACTTGTAGCACAGACCGGGCCGCCCTCGTTCGGACAACCATCCGCGCGGCCTCCCTTTTCCGTTGTGCGACATATTAGCATCATGTCGCAGCTGTGCGCGATATGCGCCACTTGTCTCGCAACTAGTTCGGCGGTGCGGCCGGGCGCGCCTAGCGGGCTGGGACGGTGAGCTTCTCCCCCTCAAAGATCGGCGCGTCGCCAAGGTTGTTGAGCTTGACGATGTCGTTGACCCGGCTGCGGGTGTCGTCGTCGGGATAGCGGTCGTTGGCAATGCTCCAGACCGTCTGCCCCGGCTGAACCGTCACCTGCTCAGTACCGCTCCGCCCTCCCCCATATGCCCCCTGGATGAAGAAGAGCCAGAGAATGCCGACGCCGGCCAGGACGAGGCCGATCTTGATGCGGGCTGCCTTGGCTCGAGGCACCGGCGGCGCATAGTAGCGCGATCGGCGGTAGGCCCGGTTGGCGTCGGCGTACGAACTCATGTTCGTATGGTGGCACGAACAGTTGTTCGTGTCAAGCCGCCGCTGCCGGGCGCTGAGACCTGGGGCCTAGCCTCCCCCCGGACCCGAGCCGCCCGGCTCGGTCATTGCCGCCGCGTCCAGCAGCTTGGCGAGCTGCTCCTCGCTGAGGTCGGTGCGCTCGCGGGCCAGCTCCCGGATCGTCTTGCCCTCCTTGAACGCGGTTTTGGCGAGGTCCGCGGCGGCGTCGTAGCCGATCGCCGGCGCCAGCGCGGTGGCCAGCATCAGGCCCTGCTCGACCATCTCCGGGCCGCGGCTAGTCGCCTCGATGCCGGCGACGCACTGGTCGGCAAAGTTCCGCGCCGTCGCTGTCAGCAGGTCGATCGAGCTGAGCAGGTTGTGGGCCGCCACCGGCAGCATCAGGTTGAGCTCGAATATCGACCCAGCGGCTCCGGCGAAGGCGATCACGGCGTCGTTGCCGATGACCTGCGCCGTGACCATCGTCACCGACTCTGCGATTACCGGGTTGACCTTGCCGGGCATGATCGAGCTGCCTGGTTGCACGGCCGGGATGGCCAGCTCGCCAAGCCCGGCGCGGGGCCCGGAGCCGAGCCAGCGGATGTCGTTGGCGATCTTGTAGAGGCTCACCGCGACGGTGCGCAGCGCGCCCATGGCGCTGACCACGTTGTCCAGGCTCGACTGCGCTTGGAAGTGGTTCTCTGTCTCTGTGATGCGGACGCCCAGCTTGTCGCTGAGCTTGCCGGTCACCCGGGCCGCGAACTCCTGGTGGGTGTTGACCCCGGTCCCCACCGCCGTGCCTCCGAGGGCCACCTCGCCCAGCTCCTGCTCAGCCACCTTGAGGCGCTTGATGCCGCGCTCCACCTGCCCCGCCCAGCCCTTGAACTCCTGGCCGAGCCGGATCGGGGTGGCGTCCTGGAGGTGGGTGCGCCCGGTCTTGATCACATCCCAGAACTCGACCGACTTCTTCTCCAGCGCCGCCTGCAGGTGCTCGAGCGCCGGGATCAGCTCCTTGTCGATCGCGACCAGGGCCGCCACGTGGATCGACGTGGGGATCTCGTCGTTGCTGGACTGGCCCATGTTGACGTGGTCGTTGGGATGGACCAGCTTGCTGCCCCTCTCCCCGCCCAGGATCTCACTGGCGCGGTTGGCGATCACCTCGTTGAGGTTCATGTTGGTCGACGTGCCCGACCCGGTCTGGTAGACGTCGATGGGGAATTGGTCCGGGTGCTTGCCCTCGGCCACCTCACCGGCGGCCTCGACGATGGCGCCCGCAAGCTTGGGGTCGAGAAGGCCCAGATCCCGATTGGCCTCGGCGGCGGCCGCCTTCAATTGCGCGTGGGCCCGGATCAGGCCCTCGGGCATCGTCAGCGAGCTGATCGGAAAGTTGAGGACCGCGCGCTGCGTCTGGGCGCCGTAGTAGGCGCTTGCCGGGACGGGGAGCTCGCCCATCGAATCGCGTTCCAGGCGCGTCTCTCCGTCAGACAACGGTCACCTGGCGGAGTCGACCGCCGGCTCCCCTCTTAGCCGACGTGACTAAAGGGTGCTGCGGCCGGTCTTGAAGTAGTCGGCGTTGAGCTCGGTGTACGCCTTCCACTGTTCGGGGACGTCATAGTCCACGAAGATCGCGGTCACCGGGCAGGCCGGCTCGCAGGCACCACAGTCGATGCATTCCTCAGGGTTGATGTACAGCTGAGGATCGTCGTCGGTGCCGTGGATGCAGTCCACCGGGCAGACATCGACGCAGGACTTGTCCTTGGTACCGATGCAGGGCTCGGCGATTACATAAGTCATCGGCAGCGTTATCTCCTTCAGTCGCCCAGTCGTGGGCGGACCGGTTTCTATGGTCAATCATATACAACCGAGGGGTGCCAACCGGGCTTTGGCCGGGTGACGAACAAGTGTTTGCACGATACAAACAGATGTGCTACTGTTGAACTCGACCACAATAGGCTCAGCGGAGGGAAGGTTAATGCCCGAGGTCTTGACCCACAGGCAGCGCGAAATCCTTGACTACCTCAAGCACATGCTCAAGGAGAAGGCATACCCTCCGACCGTGCGTGAGATCGGCCTGGCCATCGGCCTGAGCTCCAGCTCAACCGTCCAAAACCATCTCAACACGCTCGAGCGCAAGGGCTACATCCACCGCGACCCGGCCAAGTCCCGCGCCATTGAGCTGGTCGAGAAGGACCCGGTCCACGAGCGCGACAACAAATACGGCCGCATCATCGCTCTCCCGATCATCGGCCAGGTGGCCGCCGGTACCCCGGTGCTGGCGGAGCAGAACATCGAGGACCATGTCGAGATGACGGGCACGCTGTTCGGCGAGGACTCCTTCCTCCTACGGGTCAAGGGCGACAGCATGATCGACGACGGCATCTTCGACGGCGACCTGGTGGCGGTCAGGCCTCAGCCCGAGGCCACCAACGGCTCAGTTGTGGTGGCGCGAATCGACAACCCCGACACCGGCGAACCGGAGGCCACCGTCAAACGGATTTACCGCGAGGCCGACGGCTTCCGACTGGAACCCGCCAACGCGGCTTACTCGACGATCAGGGTCCCAGACCTCACGGTCGAGGGTGTGGTCGTCGGCGTCCTTCGCGTCAGCCCGCGCGGGCTCTAGGCGAAGCGACCCGTTTTCCGGCCACGCGGCGGCCGACGACAGGCGTGACCTTCTCTGCCGGCTCCGCGACGACATAGTCCTCAAAACGGCCTGCGTCGCTGGACAGCACCTCGGCGACCAGGCGCATGCCGTCGGCAAGGTAGTCGCGCTTGAGGACCCGGCCACGGCGCAGCACCTCCGCCTCCACCCCGGCTTCGCTGTAAGGCACCATCAGGTCGAGGCGCACCAGCCCGGCCTCGCTCAGCCGCGCCAGGGTCTCGAGCAGCCGCGGTAGTCCCTCGCCGGTCTTAGCTGAAATGGGCACAACCTCGTCGTATGGCGCCCAGGTGCCGCGCCTCTGGATCATGGCCACCGTCCCCGGGTCGAGCGCATCGACCTTGTTGAGGGCCAGCACCATCGGCTTGTTGATCGCCTCCAGCCGCTCCAGCTCTTCGTTGGTGGCGTCGAAGTGTGCGCGCATCGCTGGATGGGTGGCGTCGAGGACGTGGATCAGGATGTTGGCCTCGGTGACCTCCTCCAGCGTGCCGCGAAAGGCGGCCACCAGGTCGGTGGGCAGCTTCTGGATGAAGCCGACGGTGTCAGTCAGCAGGATCTTGCGACCGTCGGGCAGATGGACTGCGCGGGTCGTCGGGTCGAGGGTGGCAAAGACCTGGTCGGCCTCCAACACCCCGGCCCCGGTAAGGGCGTTGAGCAGCGTGCTCTTGCCGGCGTTGGTGTAGCCGACCACCGCCGCCACTGGCACCTGGTTGCGGCGGCGGGTGTTGCGGTGGAGGCGGCGCGAGTTCTGCAGCTTGACGATCTGCTGCCCGAGGTCGGTCATGCGGTTGCGAATGCGGCGGCGGTCGACCTCCAGCTTCTGCTCACCGGGGCCGCGGGTACCGATGCCACCACCAAGGCGGCTGAGGTTGCGGCCGCCGGCCAGTCGCGGCAGCAGGTGGCGCAGCTGGGCCGACTCGACCTGGAGCCGGCCCTCGTGGCTGCGGGCGTGGCGCGCGAAGATGTCGAGGATGACCTCGCTCCGGTCCAGCACCTTCATGTCGAGCGCGTCCTCGAGGTTGCGCTGCTGGCGCGGCGCCAGGTCTTCGTTGGAGATGACGCTGGTGAAACCGAGGTCCCCCTTCAGCGACTTGAGCTCCTCGACCTTGCCCTTGCCGAAGCAGGTCAGCGGGTTGGGTTTGTCCAGGTGCTGGATGTCGGCGCCCACGACCTCGGCGCCAGCGGTTTCAGCCAGCTCCCCCAGCTCGCTCATCTCCTCCTCCAATTTGGCATTGGGTACGCCGGGGAGGCCCAGGCCAAGAAGATAGACGCACTCCGCCTCCTGGTCGGGAGCGAAGACGAACTCGTCTAAACGCGGCATGACGATGGATTGGCCGAGGGCCGCCAGGTGGTGGCTCGGGGGGTCAGATGCTGAGCTTGCGCAGCCGTTCCAGGGCCTCGTCGAGCCGGGCATCAGGCACCGTCAGGGAGACACGGAAGTATCCCTCGCCGTGCTCGCCGAAGCCGTTGCCGGGCGTGATGTTGACCGCCGCCTCGTCCAGGACGCGTCCGGCGAAGGAAACCGAGGTGTAGCCGTCGGGCACCGGGAGCCACAGGTAGAAGGTCGCGTCGGGGGCGACCGCGTCGCGCCAGCCCAGCTCACGGAAGACTTCCAGGGTGCGTCCCTGGCGCGCCTCGTAGACCGCGTTCAGGCTGTCGTTGGGCGGACCGCCTAGGGCGGCGATGGCCGCGTGCTGCACCACCGGGAATATGCCGGAGTCGATGTTGGTCTTGACCTGGCCCAGCAGGCGCACGACCTCGGCGTTGCCCACGGCCATGCCCACACGCCAGCCGGTCATGTTGAACGTCTTGGACAGTGAGTGGAACTCGACAGCGACGTCGCGCGCGCCATCGACCTCCAGCACGCTGGGGGCGCGGTAGCCTCGGTAGACGACCTCCGAATACGGGAAGTCGTGGCAGAGGACTATCCCGTGGTCGCGGCAGAAGTCGACAGCCTGCTCGTAGAACTCCCGGGGTGCGATGGCCGCGGTCGGGTTGTTGGGGTAGTTGAGCCAAAGGATCTTGGCCCGGTCGGCGACGTCAGCGGGGATTGAGTCAAGGTCGGGAAGCCATCGGTTGGCCGCCGTCAGCGGCAGGATGTAGGGTTCGCCGTCCGCCATAACAGTGCCCGTGAGGTACACCGGGTACCCAGGGCTCGGCACCAGGACGATGTCCCCGGGATCGACCAGGCTGAATGGCAGGTGGGAGATGGAATCCTTGGAGCCGAGGGTCGGCAGGATCTCGGAGTCGGGGTCGAGCTCGACGCCGAACCTGCCTCGGTACCAGCCGGCGATCGCCTGGCGCAGCGCCGGCATGCCGTAGTACGAGGCATAGCGATGGTTCTCGACGTGGGGCAATGCCGCCTGGGCGGCGGCGACGATGTGCTCAGGCGTCGGCGTATCCGGGTCGCCGATATCCAGCGCGATGACGTCAACGCCCTGGGCCCGCTTGGCCGCCACCTTCTTGTCGATCTCGGCGAACAGGTACGGCGGGATGCGCGACATCCGTCGCGCCGCAAGGTCCTTGCGCAGCTGGGTCAATCCAGGAACTCGCCCGTGAACGCGGTCTCCGCCGGACCCGTCATCATCACCGGCTCGCCCGGGCGCCAGCTGACGACCAGCTCGCCGCCTGGGACCTCAAGGGTCACCTCTTCGGCGGTATCGCGGACCAGCCGGCTGGCGACCGCTGCGGCGCAGGCGCCGGTGCCGCAGGCCATGGTCTCCCCCACCCCGCGTTCCCAGACGCGCATGCGAATGCGGTCGGCGCTGAGAACCTCCACGATCTCGAAATTGGTCCGCGCCGGGAAGGCCTCGTGGTGCTCGACGATGGGACCGACGAACTCCAGCGGGTAGCCCGCGACGCTGTCGACAAAGGCGACGACGTGGGGGTTGCCCATGCTCACCGCGGTCACGCGGAGCTCCTTGCCGTCGACCGTTAGCGGCGCCTCCCGGATCTCTTCGCCGTCAAAACGCGCCGGGATCTCGTCAGGCCTGAAGCGGGGCGGCCCCATGTCGACGCGGACCGTTGCCACTTCACCGTCATGGGCCAGGACCTCTGTTGAGATCGGGCCAGCAAGCGTTTCCCACCGCAGCTGACGGCGGTCGGTGACGCCAGTGTCAAGGACGAACTTGGCCATGCAGCGGACGCCATTGCCGCACATCTCGGCCTGGCTGCCGTCGGCGTTGTGGTAGCGCATCCGATAGTCGAGCGTGGCGCTGTCCTCAAGCACCAGCAGGCCGTCGGCGCCCACGCCGCGACGGCGGTCGCAGACTCGCGCGGCGATCGCGGCCCAGTCTCGGCCCTCTAACTCGCGGCCGTCAACCACGACAAAGTCGTTGGCGGCGCCCTGCAGCTTGTGAAACCTCATTTCTTGGCCAACATGGTGGACACGCGATCAACGATATCCGACCCACCTGTTGCCGTCACGTCGATCCATTCGATCTCAGGATCGGCCCGGAACCAGGTCAGCTGCCGCTTGGCGTAGTTGCGCGTCTTGGTGGAGATAACGGCACGCGCCTCATCGAGCGCCATCCGCCCCTCCACCACCTCTGCCATCTCTGCCACGCCTAACCCAGAGAAGGCTTGACGTCGAGGGTCTATTCCCATCGCCAGCAGGCTCTCCACCTCCTCACGCCAGCCGCGCTCCAGCATGCCGCCCACGCGAGCGTCGATCCACTGGTAGAGGACGTCACGGGGCGCGGTCAAGCCGACCTTGATGGCGGGGATGGGGCGCGGCGCGGGAGTGGCTTGGCTCGCGTCGGCGGCGCGCCCCAACACCAGCTCGAGGGCGCGCACCACACGCACCGGGTTTTTGGGATCGATCGCACCGGCCGCCTTGGGGTCGAGCCGCTCCAACTCGGCGAACAGCGCGGGCAGGTCACTGGCGGCGCGAGCTTCCAGCCTTGCCCGCTCCTCCGGCCTGGGTGTCATCCCGCCCAGGGGAAGGTCCTCCAGCAGCGCCTTGAGGTAGAGGCCGGTCCCAGCCGTCAGGACCGCCAGGCTGCCGTCAATGCGAACCTGGGCCAGGACCGGCCGAGCCATCTTGATATACCGGGCGGCGTCAACCTTTTCGGAAGGCTCGAGAACACCAACGAGGTGGCACCTGATCCCGCCGAGGTCCTCGACGGTGGGCGCATTGCTGGCGACTTCGATGCCCCGGAAGACCTGGCGCGAATCGATCGAGATGATCTCGCCACCCATCGCCTGGCACACGCCGACGGCGACCGCGGTCTTGCCCACCCCGGTGGGGCCGACAATCGCCAGCACCCGCCCGGCGACGCCGGCGTGGCGATGGCCCGCCGGACCCCGGCCACTCAGTGGCAGAGGCGCGGCAGCCCCAGTCAGCTTCTGCGGAACTCGCGCCGCAGCTGCCCCTCCGAAATCTCGAGGAGCGTCGGCCGACCGTGCGGGCAGCTGATGCCGGGGTCGGCCACCTCGAGCTGGCGCAACAGGCCCTCCATTTCCTCACGCGAGAGTCGCTGCCCGAACCTGATGGCCGCGTGGCAGGCCACCGTGTAAGTTGTACGCTCCAGGCGGCGCACGTGGTCCAGCTCCTTGGACTCGGAAATCAGGCTGTCGAGCACGTCGAGGGCGATGCGGTCAAGGCCGCTGGCGGGGAGGCGCGGGTCGTGGGCGACCAGTCGGGCGGCATCGGCGCCGAATTCCTCGACGACGATCCCGGCGGCGGCCAGGTCGTCGCGGGCGTCCGCCAGGTACGCGGCCTGGACCGGGGTCAGGTGCAGGAGGCTCGGCACCAGCATTGGCTGCACCTGCCGGGCGCCGCCGGCCTCGCGCACCGCCTGCAGCTGGTTGAAGAGAACGCGCTCGTGGGCCGCATGCTGGTCTACCAGCACCAGGCCATCCGGGCCCTCGGCGACTATGTAGCTGTCCATAACCTGGCCGATGAGCCGGAATGGGCCGCGCTTCAGCTCGACCGCGGCCAGGTCGTCGGGGGCGGTTTCGGCGGCCAGGGGCAGCTGGCGAACCGCCGCTGCGCTCGTGGCCACAGCCCCAAAACCAGCAGCGTTGGCGTACTGCGGCGGCGTGGCCTCCGCGACAACGGCTCCTCCTCCAAGCTCAGCCACAATCTCTCCGCGTCCACCCGCGAAGAGGGCTGCTCCGGCATAGGCCGAGCTCTGGGAGAGGGCCGCCAGGCACGCCTCCTGCACCAGCCCGAAGAGGAGGCGGTCCTCGCGGAAGCGAACCTCGCGCTTGGTCGGGTGGACGTTGACGTCGACCAGCTCGGCCGGCAACTCGATGTCCAGCGTGCCGACCGGGAAGCGACCAGGCTCGACCAGCCCACGGAAGGCCTGCTCCACGGCGAACGCAAGGGTGCGGTTGGCCACCGGGCGGCCGTTGACCGCCAGGTACAGGTGGTCGCGGCTGCGGCGGCAGTCGGCGGGCTCGCCCAGCACACCGGCGACGCGTGCCGCGCCCCGCGCGCCGTCCACGTGCAGCAAGGCGCCGACGCCACGGTGAAGGCCACGGAAGGTGCGGCCGAGGTCACCATCGCCGGGCGCATCGAGGACCCGGCGCCCGTCCGCACTGACCCTGAAGGCGACCTTCGGATGGCACAGCGCCAGCGCCGCCACCACGCGGACCGCCGCGGCTGTCTCGGTGGCGGGCCGCTTGAGGAATGCTCGCCGAGCCGGCGTGTTCTCGAACAGGCCGCGAACCTCGACGCGGGTCCCGGGCACCGGCGGTGCGGCGCCGGAACTGCCCACCTCACCATGTTCGGCGCGGACCATGGCCCCGGTTCCGTCGCCGGTGCAGCTGCGCAGCTCCAGGCGGGAAACGGCGGCGATACTGGCCAAGGCCTCGCCGCGGAAACCCAGCGTCCCCACCGCCGCCAGGTCCTGCACCTTCTCCAGCTTCGAGGTCGCGTGTCGGGTCACCGCCAGCGCCAGCTCTGCAGCGGCGATGCCGCCACCGTCATCGGTGACCGTGACTCGCTCCTGTCCCGCACCCGCGAGCTCGATCTCAACGCTCCTGGCGCCGGCGTCGAGCGCGTTCTCTACCAGCTCCTTCACCACCGATGCCGGTCGTTCCACGACCTCGCCGGCCGCAATCGCGTCGGCCACCGCGGGCGACAGCCGGCGGATCGTCACCGCTCGACCAGGCGCTTGAGGTCGGCCAGGCGGTTGAGGGCGTCGAGCGGGCTCATGTTTTCGATCTCGAGCTCATCGAGCCGATCGACGACCGGGTGGCGGGCGGCGATCGGCAGGCTCAGCTGGTTCCCCCCGCCGCCAGGTCCACGGTCGCTCAGTGGTCGCGCAGCCTCCAGCTCGGCCAGCACCTCGCGGGCCCGCCGCGTGGCCGCCGGCGGCAGGCCGGCGATCTCGGCGACGTGGATGCCATAGCTGCGGTCGGCCCCGCCCGGGACAATGCGATGCAGGAAGGTGACGCTGCCACCTTCCTCGCTGACCTCGACGCGATGGTTGCGCAGCGCGGGCAGGCTGCGCTCCAGCGCGGTCAGCTCGTGGAAGTGCGTGGCAAAGAGCACCTTGCAGCCGAGGCGCGGTGAGTCATGGAGTTGCTCCACGACCGCCTGGGCGATGCTCATGCCGTCGTAGGTGCTGGTGCCCCGGCCGATCTCATCGATCACCACCAGGCTCCGCGGCGTCGCGTGGTTGAGGATGTTCGCGGTCTCGACCATCTCGACCATGAATGTCGACATGCCGGTGGCGATGCTGTCCTGGGCCCCAACCCTGGTGAAGATGCGGTCCACGACACCAACGCGCGCGCTGGCGGCCGGGACAAAGCTGCCCACCTGGGCCAGGAGCACAAGCAGCCCGATCTGGCGCAGGTAGGTCGACTTGCCGGCCATGTTGGGACCGGTCAGCAGCACCAGCCGCCGGTCCTCCGCCAGGTCGACGTCGTTGGCGACGAAGTTCCCTGGCCCCAGCGCCTCCTCCACCAGCGGATGGCGGCCTGCCGTAATGGCGATGTCAAAGCCGGCATCGACCTCCGGTCGCGTCCAGCGATGTTCGAGCGCCGCCAGTGCCAGGCTGAGCAGGGCGTCAAGATCAGCGACGGCGTCGGCTGATTCGAGCAGTTTGGAGGCGCGGCGGGCGACGGCGGCGCACACCTCAGCGAACACCTCGCGCTCACGGGCGAAGATGGCCTGCTCGCCGTTGAGCACAACGCTCTCCTTCTCCTTTAGCTCCGGGGTGATGTAGCGCTCGGCGCCGGCCAGCGTCTGCTTGCGAACAAAACGATCCGGGACCGGGAGTCGGTTGGCGTTGCTGACCTCGAGGTAGTAGCCGAAGACGCGGTTGAAGCCCACCTTGAGCCCCCTGATCCCGGTCGCCTCGCGCTCCAGCGCATCCAGGCCCGCGATCCACTCCTGGGCGTCCCTGATCGACTGCCGCAGCTCGTCGAGTTTGGGATCGAACCCGGCTCGAATCAGGCCGCCTTCGGACGCCGTCACCGGCAGGTCGGTTTCCAGGGCGTCGAAGAGGAGGCGCTCCAGGTCGGCCTCGATCTCGATGCGGTCGCGGTCCAGCGCCAGCCGCGAGGCCGGGGTGGCCTCCAGCAATACGCGTACTCGCTCCAGTGCCGGCAGGGAGTCACGTATCGCGCCGAGGTCGCGGGGTGTCGACCGCTGCTGCACTGTCCGCGTGGTCAGTCGCTCGATGTCACGCACGCGTCTGAGCTCTGACGCCAGCTCCGCCCGCAGCTCGTCTTCGACGGTCAGGGCCTCGACCGCGACCAGGCGCTCGTCGATGGCGGCAACGTCGACCAGCGGTGCCAGCAGCCAGCCGCGGAGTCGCCGCGCGCCCATCGGGGTCCGGGTGCGGTCCACCATCTCGAGCAGACCGCGCCCCCCGCCGCCAAGCGCCTCGGTCAGCTCCAGGTTGGCGATCGTGGGCGTGTCGAGGTGCATCCTGTCCTCCACCCGGGCCCGGCGCAAACGGATGACGTCCGCGGGCAGCGACAGGTGGTTGCGCTCCAGGTAGTCGAGCGCCGCGCCAAAAGCCCCCAGGGCAGGCTCCAGGTCGTTGCAATCGAAGCCCGCCAGGTTGACGACGCCGAGCGCCTCCAGGGCGCGCATCCGCCCCCGGCTGGATTCGAAGCGCCAATCCTCGAGCCGCGCGACGGTCCAGCGCGCGCCGGCGGGCCGCCAGGCCTCGACGGCCGACTCTCCCGCCTCCGGCACCAACACCTCCGACGGGGAGATGCGTCCAATCGCCTCGGCGAGGATGTCGAGCTGGCCCGCGGGGATCTCGGTGAGCTCAACGCGCCCGGTTGAGACCTCCAGCAGGGCGATCCCGATCCGCGTCTCGTCCCAGGCCAGCGCCACCAGCGGGTTCTCCCGGGACGGGTCGAGGAGGGAGCCTTCCGTGAGGGTCCCGGGGGTCAACACCCTGGTGATCTCGCGCCGCACCAGGCCCTTGGCCGCCGACGCCTCTTCGACCTGGTCGCAGACCGCCACCGCGCGGCCCGCCGCCAGGAGCTTGGCGATGTGGCCCTCGGCGCTGTGCGCCGGGAAGCCGGCCATCGGGTGGCGGCCGGCCCGGCCGAAGTCGCGCGAGGTCAGGGTGATGCCAAGGATCGCCGACGCCGCCTGGGCATCGTCCTGGAAGGTCTCGAAGAAGTCGCCGAGGCGAAAGAGGAGCACCGCCTCGGGGTGCTCGGCCTTGGCCTGGAGGTACTGCTGCAGGACCGGGCTGGGGCCCTTGCCTCCGCCCTTTGCAGGGCGGCCTTCAACATTGCCGCCGCCCCTTGCAGGGCGGCCTTCAACATCGATCGCGCTGGTCCCGGGCTCCTCCTGGATCAGTCCCTGCCCCATCCCCGCTAGCTTATCGGTCGGGGTCGGGGGCGGCCGGGCTCAGCGGGATTCGACCAGCAGTCTGATGCCGGTCCGCTCCTCGCCGTCAATCGAGATGTCGATGAACGATGGGATGCAGACCAGGTCGATGCCGCCGGGAGCGACGTAGCCGCGGGAGATGGCGATGGCCTTCACCGCCTGGTTGATGGCGCCGGCGCCGATGGCCTGGACCTCGACGCGTGACTGCGTACGGACCACTCCCGCGATGGCTCCCGCCACCGCAACGGGCTTGGATGTTGCTGAGACTTTGAGTATTTCCACTGTCTGCATCGTCAGTCGGCGGGTGAGACGTCGATCAGGTGGTCTATGCGTTCGATGCTCTCAGCCTGGCCGGAGGTGCCGCTGATTCTAACCACAACCGAATTGAAAGTCACCCTGCCCTTGCCGACTTTGAAGCGCTGAGGGATGCCGGTGAGGAAGCGCTGCAGCGACGATTCGGGGTCCATCCCGATGACGCCGTCCTGGGGACCGACCATGCCGAGGTCGCTGACGAAGGCGGTGCCCCCGGCCAGGACGCGGTTATCGGCGGTCGGGGTGTGGGTGTGGGTACCCCAGACGACGCTCACCTTGCCGTCGAGGTAGTGCGCCATCGCCTGCTTCTCACTGGTCGCCTCGGCGTGGATGTCGACCAGCCGCACGCGCTTATCAGCGGTGGCCTTAAGGAAGTCGTCCATGGCGCGAAAGGGCGAGTCGATCGAGGGCATGAAGACCAGTCCCTGGACGTTGCCGATGGCCACTGCGCCCTTCCCGCCGAGGTCGTGGACCAGGTAGCCGCGCCCCGGCGTCCCCGGCGGATAGTTCATAGGACGCAGCACCGGGATCTCATCGAGGGCGCCGATGATCTCCTTCTGGTCCCAGATGTGGTTGCCGCTGGTGATCACGTCAATGCCAGCGTTGAACAGCTCCCGCGCCCCCGAGAGACTGAGACCGAAGCCACCGGAGGCGTTCTCGCCATTGGCCACCACCATGTCCACGTCCAGCTCCCGGCGAAGGCGCGGAATCATCTCCGCCGCCGCCCGGCGGCCGGGGCGACCGACAATGTCGCCGACGGCGAGGATGCTGATCAGGTCTCCCATGGCCCGCTTATGGTACCCACGCGAAGTCAAAGAAAAAGGGCGGCGAGCCCTGCGGCCGCCGCCCTTTCGAATTGGGCTATTTGGCGTAATCGACGACCCGGGTCTCCCGGATCACGGTCACCTTGATCTGACCCGGGTAGGTCAGCTCACCCTCGATGCGCTTGACGATGTCTCGCGCCATCACCTGGGCGGTGGGGTCGTCGATCTCGTTGGGTTTGACGATGATTCGAATTTCTCTACCGGCCTGGACGGCAAAGGAGCGCTCGACTCCAGGGAAGGAGTTGGCGATGGTCTCCAGCTTCTCAAGCCGTTTTATGTAGTTGCTCAGAGTCTCTCGACGCGCGCCCGGTCGGGCGGCGGAGATGGCGTCGGTGGCGATGACGAGCATCGCTACCAGGCTGGAGGGCTCTTCGTCGTAGTGGTGAGCCTTCACCGCATGGACGATGGCCGGCGAACGGCCGAGCCGGAGCAGCATCTCGCCACCGATGATGGCGTGGGGGCCCTCGACCTCGTGGTCGACGGCCTTGCCGATGTCGTGCAGCAGGCCCGCCTCCTTGGCGATTGCCTGCTCCTCCGGCGAGCAGCCTAGCTCCGCGGAAACAATCCCGCAGAGGGCGGCCACCTCTCTCGAGTGACTGAGGACGTTCTGGCCAAAGCTGGTGCGGAAGCGGAGGGATCCCAGGAGTCTCACCAGCTCAGGGTGGGCTCCGTGGACCCCGGCCTCGTAGAGGGCCTCCTCGCCGGCCTGTTTGATCTCCGCCTGCACTGACCGCTTGGCCTTGACCACCACCTCCTCGATGCGGGAGGGATGGATCCGGCCGTCGCTCAGCAGCTGGCTGAGCGCGGTGCGGGCGATCTCCCGGCGAACCGGGTCAAAGGCTGAGATCATCACCGTTTCCGGCGTGTCGTCGATGATCAGGTCCACACCGGTGGCCAGCTCCAGGGCGCGGATGTTGCGTCCCTCGCGGCCGATGATGCGGCCCTTCATCTCCTCGTTGGGCAGGTGCACGGCGGCAACCGTGCTCTCCGTCGTCTGCTCGGCGGCGTACCGCTGGATGGCGGTCACCACGATTTCGCGAGCCCGCGCCTCAGCTTCCTGACGCGCATAGACTTCGGCTTCCCTGACCCGGGAGGCGACTTCGGTGGACAGGTCGCGCTCTAGGTTGGCCAGGAGCTGGCCGCGAGCCGCCTCTCGGCTCAGGCCGGAGATTCGCTCCAGCTCACCGCGGACGCGGGCATCGCGCTCATCGAGCGATGTCTGCTGCCGCGCCAGCTGCTCCTCGGCACCCTTCAGCGCCACCTGTCTCTGCTCGAGCTCCTCCAGGCGGCGGAGGAATGACTCCTCCTGCTCCTGGATGCGGCGCTCCAGCTCGATCACTTCGCTTTGGCGTTCACGCGCTTCGTTTTCTGCGCTCGTTCTGATGTGGTGCGATTCCTCTTTGGCGGCCAGGACGATCTCCTTGGCCTCAGTTTCAGCGTCCGCGCGGGCCCGTTCCGCTGACGCCTGCGCTTTGCGCAGGTCAGCGTGGCCCTTGGTCCGGACGAAGAGGAGGGCGATAACGCCGCCCAGCACCGCAGCAGCCACAAGCCCTAACAGGACCCATAGCAGCATGTGTCACCTCGCTTTCGTATTCACTTTTCAACGTGCCTCGATTTCAAAAGGGCCAGGAGGGGCACGCCTTCCCGGCGCCTGTAAAGAGTTCTGTCGAGGCTCCTAGTTTAAGCCCAGTGCCAGCGGGCCGAACTCGCCTATCCTCGGGGCATGCGCCTGCTCAGTCGAGTCGTGGCATTCGGCGTGGGCCTCCTCGATGGCATGACCGCGATCGTCGCCTTCTTCGTCGTCGTCGTCCTGGTCACGCTCGGACGGCTGCCGCACGACATCGAAGCCTTGTTCTACGGCGGGCTGGGAGCTCTGTTTCTGGCCATCATCGTCGCCGCGGTGTTGACCCGCGGTAGGCGACGAAACTCGCGCTAGAGCCGCCGGGTGGTCAGGGTCTGTCCCGCGGCGCGGAGCCTGTCCACCAGGGTCATCCCCATGGCCGTCGCCGGGGTCAGGACCCCTCCACGCTTGGGAAGCTTGTCCCGGTCCAGCGCCAGGCAGAGGGCGCTCTCGCCGAGCATCACCGAGGTGGCAGCGTAGCCGGGATCGCCCTGCGCCTCGACGCGGGTCACGTACCTCGCGCCGCTCGAGGTCCTGGCGTGGATCTCGATCCGAAACAGACCGGCCTTGCGGGTCTTCTCGTCCGGCCCCTCGCCCGGCGCCGGCATCACCCGATCCAGGAGAGCCCGCGACGGGCCAAAGCCAACGCCAGCCATGACCGCCGCCAGCCCGGCGCTGGTGGCGGCCGCCTTGGAGGCGCCGGCGAGCCCACCGCCGAAGTCAGTCACCTCGCGGTAGCGAAAACGGCGGCCATAGGCCCAGCTCTGCAGGGCGTTACTGCGACGGACGTTGCGGGTGTTGATACCTGCCATGACAAACGGACCAACCCAGGTGCCGAGGGTATCGTCACGCTCGATCCAGGCCAGGTCGCCCTCGTCGCCGAGGTCAGGCTCCTCGGCCCTGTCCGGGCTCAGGGCATAGGGGTCGTTGACCACCTTGCCGAGCGCTGGATCGGCTCGAGTCTCGTCGATCTGGAGCTTCCCTGAGGCCAGCGTCCCGCCGCTGGGCCCACCCTTGAGCGCCCTGACCACCAGGGTGGTTTCCTCCAGGTCGCCGGTGCCGTCGGCCTCAGCCTGCTGGTGCAGCAGCATGACACCGAGGTCGGACGGGATGGAATCGAAGCCCGACGAATGAACGATGCGGACTCCCGCCCGCGCGGCGGCGTCGTGGAAACGGTCGATGCTGTCGCGAATGAAAAGCACCTCCCCGGCGAGGTCCGCGTAATCCGTACCCGAGGCCACGCAGGCCTCAACCAGCTTGATGCCGCTAGGGCGGTAGGGACCGACCGTTGTCGCCACTGCGCGGGTGGCCGCCGCGACCTCTGCGAGCGCTCCCGCATCGTTCGAATCGGCTACCAGTAGCGGCCAGGACGAGGCCCGGTCCCCGAGCCCGGCCCGAGTCTCGGCGAGCTTCCGCTTGGAGCGCCCCGCCAGTCCGATGCGCGCTTCGCGTGGCGCGTGTCCCGCGAGGTATTCGGCCACCAGGCGGCCAACGAAGCCGGTCGCTCCGAAGACGACAATGTCCAGGTCGCGCCCCTCAATCAACCCACTGACCTCGTAGTCACTTGGCCATTCCTCAAGCCGCCAACTCTACCCCCCCTGGCGAGCTACTTCTCGACCACCTCCTTCAGCTTCTGCAGGATCGGAAGCCAGTTGTTCTGGGCCATGGCGTCAGCCGCTTCCTGGGACGGGTTGTTGTCCTGCTTGAGGGTGAGAGTTGTCTGGCCGCCACCGTTCTCCGCCAGCTCGTAGGTGACGGTGTGATAGTTCTCGGGCTTGTCCTCGGAGCCTCCCAACGGGCTCCAGTGCGTTGTGGTGAGACGTTTCTCGGGCTCCACCTCCAGGACGGTGCCTTTGTCCTGGTATGCGTTGCCCTTCCATTCGCCGGTCCAGGTGATCGGGCTGCCCACCTGCCAGTCGGTAGCCACGTTGGTGCCGTGCAGGTATACCCTCACCAGCTCGGGGTTGGTCAACGCCTCCCAAACATCGGCCGCCGGGGCGTCGATGACAACGCTTGTCTGGGCAACAAATGACGTGGCCATCGCTATTCCTCCGTCTTGCCGGCTTCGAGCTTCAAGTCCGCGGGGGCGCGTCCTATTCCCGCTCGCGACCCCGGTTAGCCGCCTCCAGCGCGCGCCGTGCCACGCTTGCGGGGTAGCCGCGCCGCACCAGGGCGGCCATCACGTGGTCGCGCCGCTTCGCCGGCGGCTCGCTCGCCCGACGGGCAACCATCCGGACCGCCAGCTCCATGGCGCGCTCCACCTCCGCCTCTTCGTCGCGGTCCGCCAGGACGTCGTCGATCACGTCGGGGCTGACTCCCTTCTGGCGCAGCTCGGCGGCGATCAGCCGGGCCCCCCTCCCCTGCTGCTGACGACGCCGAAGCCGCGACGCGGCAAAGCCGCGGTCGTCCAGGTATCCGTGCGCTTCGAGCTGCGCGCAGGCCTCCTCGACCTCGGTTTCCCCGTAACCCGCGCGGCTGAGCCGCCTGGCCAGGCCGAGCCGCGTCTGACCGGCGGCGTTCAGGATCCTGAGCCCCTTCTCGTAGGCGTTGACGGCGGGGGTCCCGCCAGGGGCCGCCTCCGGCTCACCCCCGCCTGTCATGGCGCTCCGATCCCTGACCCGTTGCCTTTGGCTGTTTTACGATCTCGGCTGCGTGGCGCGCGCCGCCTTGGCCGCGACCGGCTCGGGCGCGCCTGTTGTCGCCGCACCATTCGGCTCCGGCGGTAGTACCGCAACCTCCGTCTCCGGCTCGGTCTCGGCCCGGGTCGTCTCAACGACCTCGACGACGGCGGTGGGTTCGGCGGTGGGAGCGGATGGTGGCGGCAGTGGACCGCTCTTGGCCCGGAGCTCGCTGACGATCTTCTGAGCCAGGTCAGGATTGGCCCGCAAGTGCTCGCGGACGTTCTCCCGGCCCTGCCCCAGGCGCTCGTCACCGTACGAGAACCAGGCGCCCTGCTTGTCGATAACGCCGCCGTCGATCCCCGCGTCGAGGACGCTGCCCAGGTAGGAGATGCCCTCGTTGTAGAGGATGTCGAACTCAGCCGACTTGAACGGGGGTGCCACCTTGTTCTTGACCACCTTGACCTTGACCCGGTTGCCGACCACGTCCAGCCCATTCTTGATGGTGTCGATCTTGCGGACGTCGAGCCGCACCGAGGCGTAGAACTTGAGCGCTCGGCCGCCGGTGGTGACCTCGGGGTTGCCGAACATCACGCCGATCTTCTCCCGCAGTTGGTTGATGAAGATCACGGAGGTGCTCGACTTGGAGATGGCGCCGGTCAGCTTGCGCAGGGCCTGGCTCATCAGCCGGGCCTGGAGGCCGACGTGGCTGTCGCCCATCTCGCCCTCGATCTCGGCTTTCGGCACCAGCGCCGCCACCGAGTCGACCACGACCACGTCCACCGCCTGGCTGCGCACCAGCACGTCAACAATCTCGAGTGCCTGCTCCCCGGTGTCCGGCTGGGAGACAAGCAGGTCGTCGGTGTTGACCCCGATGCGGGCGGCGTAGAGGGGGTCGAGCGCGTGCTCGGCGTCGATGAAAGCCGCCACGCCGGCCAGCCGCTGGGCCTGGGCCACGACGTGGAGGGCCAGCGTGGTCTTGCCGCTGGACTCGGGGCCATAGATCTCGATCACCCGCCCGCGCGGCAGACCACCGACCCCGAGGGCCAGGTCGAGAGTCAGCGCGCCGGTGGGAATGACCTCGATGTTGCGGGTGGCCGGGGCATCCCCCAGCCGCATGATCGCCCCCTTGCCATACGACTTCTCGATCTGCGCCAGTGCCGAATCGAGAGTCTGGTCCTTCTCGGTACCCCGAACGGGGCCCTTGTCGTCCTTGCCGCTCATCAACTGCTCCCTCTATTACTTTGATGCGTAGTCGAACGTTTGTTCGATGCTAGCACATTGCTTCCCCTGTGCCTAGTCTACACGAAGTTGTCATGTTGCGGAGGCAGAAATCTCGGTCGCGAGGGCGATCGCCGCCTCCACGCTGGCGACCCGGTTCGCGGCCCTGCCACCGTTCCAGCGATACTCCCGCACCAGCACGTTGTCGCCACGGCACGCGCCGATGAAGGTCAGCCCGACGGGCTTGGGCGTATCGGGATCCGGCTCCGGGTCGGGCCCGGCGATGCCGGTCACCGATACCGCAACGTCGCATTGGAAGAGCTTCTGAGCCCCGCGCGCCATCTGCTCGGCAACCTCCCGGCTGACGGCGCCGACGCTGTCCAGGGTCGCCTGGTCCACCTCGAGGAGCTTGACCTTGGCGGCGTTGGCGTAGGTGACCACCCCCCCGAGGAAGTATTCCGACGATCCCGGCAGGTCGGTCAGCGCCGCCGCCACCAGGCCACCGGTGCACGACTCGGCGACGGCGATGGTCAGCTTGTTCTGACGGAGGACCTGCTGCAGCGGGCTGAGGATGGGGCTGAGCGAGCTCCCTTCGATCACCTGTCGAGGTTAGCTCTGATCCGGCACCGGATCAGCGATAGAGCAGCCGGCGGTAACGCCAGACGTAGTCCAGCCCCGAGAACATGGTGAAGATCACGGCCAGCGCCACCACCGCGAAGGCCAGCGGCTCCAGCTGCGGGTAGGGCCGCTCCAGCATCACCAGCCCCACCGCCGCCATCTGGCTGACGGTCTTGGTCTTGCCGAATGGGGTGGCCGCGATGATCAGGCCCTGGGTGCCGCCGATCGCCCGCAGCCCGGTGATGAGCAGCTCGCGGCCGAGGATGAGAACCACCACCCAAGCGGGCAGCAGCCCGTCCTGGACCAGGACCGCCAGCACTGCCAGGATCAGCATCTTGTCGGCCAGCGGGTCGAGGAACTTGCCCAGGGTGGTGACCTTGCCGTAGCGGCGGGCGATGCGGCCGTCGAGGGAGTCGGTAATCGAAGCGGCGACGAAGAGCAGCGGTGCCACCAGCTGGTCGCCAATCCGAGCCTCGAAGGTCCACAGGATCGCCGGGATCATCAGCAGCCGCACGACCGTCAGGCTGTTGGGGATGTTGAGGTTGGCGCTCCTGGTCCGTACCGGCGCCAGCTCGCCCGCTGTCTCCCCCGCCTTGGTCACGATCTGGGTCATCGGCGTTAGCCTACCCGCTTTGCGTTCCGCAGAGGGTCAGCGATAGTTGGTGAACTGCAGCGGGATCTCGAGGTCGGCTTCCTTGAGCGTCCGGATGGCCGCCTGGAGATCGTCCTTGGACTTGCTGCTGACCCGGATCTTTTCGCCCTCGATACGCGGCTGGGCCTTGGGCACAGCGGCTTTGATGCGCTTGACCAGGTCGCGGGCGGTGTCGTCGGAGATGCCGGCGCGGAGCTCGACCTTCTGCCGTACCCTGCCCTTGGCCGCCGCCTCCGGCTTCTGCGGGGCGAGCACCTTGAGGTCGACCTGGCGTTTGACCATCTTCGACTTGAGGATGTCGAGCATCGCCGTCAGCTTGTAGTCGCTGTCGGCGTCCAGCTCCAGCTCCTTGTCCTTGAGGTCGATGGTGGAGTTGGTGCCCTTGAAGTCGTAGCGCGTGCCGATCTCCCGCTTGGCCTGGTCGATGGCGTTGACCAGCTCCTGGCGGTTGTACTCGGAAACGACGTCGAAGCTCGAATCAGCCATGACTCCTCCCTGCTGCCCCGAATTATCGTGCCGGCGACGGTGACGGCGCCGTCGAGGCCGGTGTGTAGGTCTGGTCGGCCACTCCCTGGTCGGCGCCCGAGACCGCGCCAATCTCCCGGCCATTGACGGTGATGAAAGTGTGGTTGGCGCGGCCGGTCACGACCCTCACCGTCTTGTCGCCGCTGAAGTTCAGCACCGTGCCGTCGGCGAAGACGGTGCCGCTGCTGGTTGTCTGGTCGGAGGCCTTGCCATCAACCAGCACCTTGATCCAGGTGCGCGCGTCGAGCCGGATCGCCACCTGGATGCCCTTGACTGGGCTCGCCGTGGGGCTCACCGCCGGCGAGTCGCTGGGACTGGGAGCCGGCGTGATGCGCACGCTCGGGGTGCTCTTGGCGGTCACCAGGCTGGCCTGGTAGTGGTCGAACTGGCCCTTCACATAGAGCAGGAAGACCGCAAGTAGAACCACGCACACCGCGCCCACGATCATTCCTGGCGTCAGCGCAAACGGCCTTCGGTCGGGCCGCACCGCCGGGCGGGTGGAGACGATCTCATTGGCGGCAACGGCCTGCTGGTTGTACTCGGCGATCAGCGGGTCCGGGTCGAGGTCGAGGTAGCGTGCGTACGTGCGTAGGAAGCCCCGGGCGTACACCGGGGCGGGCAGGTTCTCGAAGTCCTCGGCCTCGAGCGCCTCCAGGTAGGAGGACTTGATCTTCGTCGCCCATTCGATCTCGCGGAGAGGTAACTCC
>DASZHA010000049.1:0-2874 GCA_035938265.1 Candidatus Dormiibacterota bacterium | reverse complement strand
AACCCGCCCAAACCCATCTCCATCGCCTCGGGAGGCGACGCCAAAGCAGGAGGCGCAGGGACCAACAGCGGGACTGGCACCCTGCCCAACACGGCGGCGGCCGGCCCCGACACCTCGGGCGCCGCCCCCCTCGCTGTGGGCATGGGGCTCGCGGCGCTCGCCGGTGCCAGACCGCTGATGGCTGCGTGCGGAATCCCCAGCGCTGGAGGAGGCGACGAGTCGCCTGGTCGCTCCGACCACGGCCAATGACGCCGATACTAGCCTCCTGATGCGAATGGGGAAGCGGGTGATGGCACTGTTCGGACTCCTCGGCGTCGTCGTGCCATTGGTCATCTGGCCCGCGACCCCGGCCGCCGCTGTCGGGGGGCTCGAGGGGGTGCCGCACTTCGACCATGTTTTCGTCTTGGTGGAGGAGAACGAGAGCTTCGCCACGACCTTTGATCCCAGTGGACCGGCCAAGTACCTGAACGCCACCCTGGTGCCGGCATCGACCCTCGACGACCAGTACTTCGCCACCGGTCACGTCAGCCTCGACAACTACGTCTCGATGACCAGCGGACAGATGGGCAACGGCCTGACCAACACCGACTGCCTCCTCGGCCAGGCCGTCAACCTCTGGACCTGTGTTCAGCCGCAGGGCGTTATCTCGGGCGGCCGTAACCTCGGCGACCAGCTCGACGACGCCGGGGTCACCTGGAAGCAGTACTCCGACGGGACCACCAAGTCCTGTGTCCACGCCGACTACTCACCGACCGCCACGGGCGCTGACCCCTACCAGGGCGCCGGTAAGACCCCGACCAACAACGGCGCCGGCAAGGACTTCGCAGACCGCCACGTCGGCTTCCTCTACTACCCGGACATCATCGGTGCCGATCCGCGTTGTCAAGCTCACCTCAAGCCCTTTACGGACCTGGCCGGCGACATAACGGCTGGCCAGGTACCAGGGTTCGGGTTCATCACACCCGATACCTGCAACGATGGCCATGACGCCCCCTGCGTTGACAGCGGCGGCAACACCACCGCGCCGGGTGGGCTAACCAGCGCCGACAAATGGCTGAGCCCAACGGGGGGCGGCAAGATCGGGACGTTGCTCAGCTACCTATACAGCCACAACGGGCTTCTGCTGTTGACATTCGACGAAGGCGCTGTCTCCGACTTCAGTGGCTGCTGTGGCGGAACGGCGGGTGTGGTCGGAGGAGGGCGCATCGGTCTGCTGGCGCTCTCCAGCTGCATCAAGCCGGGCCAGGTAATCCACACCCCCTACAACCACTACTCGCTGCTACGGACGATCGAGGACAACTTCAGCATCAGCGAGCACCTAAACAACTCCGGCAGCGCGACAGCGATGAGCGACCTCTTCAACGGGAGCTCCTGCCCGCGCACCTCGGTCACCCCCAGTAACCCGGGCATCGGCAGCAGCGCGCTGCCCAACACCTCAGCCCTGACCGCGCCCTGGTGGCCGGGGGTCACGGCGCTGCTTTTGCTCGGTGGCCTCGCCATAGGGCGGGGCGCCCGCAGCCGGCGCCGCCAAACCCGCTAGCCGGTGACCGGCCGCCCCAGCGCGGTCTCCAGCTCTTCCAGGTGGTCGCCGAGGTGCCCCAGGCATGGCCGCAGCCATTTGCGGGGCCGCTCATCGACCAGCAGCCGGTCATCCGGCAGCGCGTCCAGGGCGATGATCAGCCCATGGTGGGCAGCCCGGTGCCGCGCCAGGACCGTGGTCAAGGCTTGCCCTCGCCACTCCTCCAGGACCTCGTGGTTGAACTCGTTGAAGTCGAAGTCAAGGACGCGGTTGGGATAGTCGTCGACGGGGGCGGCGCTGGGCTCGCCCTGGGCCATCGCGATCTTGAGGGAGTTCTGCTTCCAGGCCGCGATATGAGCGATCACGTCCGCTACGGTCCGGATGTCGGCGTCGGGATCCTGGGCGGGGACCATGCGGCGCCAGTCGTCGTCGGAGAGGCCGCTCACCAACCCGTCAAGCCGCTTCCAGCCGCTGTCGATCTCGGCCATCAGCCCAGCTCGGTCCACAACTGCGTAGTTTGCCGTAGTCAGTCCCCGCCCGATCGGATTAGCTAACCTAAGCGCTCGTTCGGATAGCACGGGGGAGGCTATTTGCAGCATTTCGACGCGGTAATCGTGGGGTCCGGCTTCGGGGGGTCGGTGACGGCGTTCCGACTGGCGGAGGCGGGATGGAGTGTCTGCCTGCTCGAGCGAGGCCGCGTCTACCCCCCGGGCTCCTTTCCCCGCAGCCCCCGGCAGATGGCCAACAACTTCTGGGACCCGAGCAAGGCCAGCTACGGCCTCTACAACATCTGGAGCTTCGGCGGCCTGGAGGCGCTGGTATCCGCCGGGCTCGGGGGCGGCTCGCTGATCTACGCCAACGTCCTTCTCCGCAAGGACGAGAAGTGGTTCGTCCGCGGCGGCGACCAGGGCTACGCACCCTGGCCGGTGTCGCGGGCCGACCTCGACCCCCACTACGACCGCGTGGAGAAGATGCTGGCCCCGCAGGTCTTCCCCATCGACCGCGAGCCCTACGCGTCGGTCCCCAAGACGCAGGCCCTCATGCACGCCGCCGAGCAGCTCGGACTGGACTGGCAGCTGCCGCCGCTGGCGGTGACCTTCGCCGGCCCCGGCGATGACGCAGTCCCTGGGGAGCCGATCGTGGAACGCCCCAACATGCACGGGCGCACGCGGTTGACCTGCCGGCTGTGCGGGGAATGCAACATCGGTTGCAACTACGGCAGCAAGAACACGCTCGACTACAACTACCTGACCGAGGCGCAGACCCTGGGGGTCGACATCCGCACCCTCTGCGAGGTTCGCGACTTCGCGCCCGCCGCCGGAGGCGGCTACACCGTCCGCTACGTGCAACACGAG
>DASZHA010000048.1:0-18098 GCA_035938265.1 Candidatus Dormiibacterota bacterium | reverse complement strand
GGCGCTCACCCCTGCAGCGGCGTCGAAGGTGCTGCGTCCGGCCGGGCCTTCAGATCGCCGCCCTCTTGCTTGATCGTCGCCACCACCTCGTCGACGTCATCGCAGATCGTCAGCAGGTCGAGGTCCCGCTGCCAGATCGTTCCCTGGGCCAGCGCCGTGGCCTTGAGCCACCGCAGCAGCCCCCGCCAGTAGGTGGAGTCGTAGAGGATCACCGGGAAGTGCTCGACCTTGCCCGTCTGCACCAGGGTGGTGGCCTCGAAGAGCTCGTCCATGGTCCCGAGTCCCCCCGGGAAGATGACAAAGGCTGAGGCGTACTTGACGAACATCGTCTTGCGGACGAAGAAGTAACGAAACTCGATGCCCAGGTTGACATACGGGTTCAGCTTCTGCTCCAGGGGCAGCTCGATGTTGCAGCCCACGGAGATCCCGCCGGACTCGAAGGCGCCACGGTTGGCGGCCTCCATCACCCCGGGGCCGCCGCCGGTGATAACCGCGATCCCCTCGCGGGACAGCTGCCGACCGAGGCGCCGCGCCGCCCGGCAGGTGGGATGGCCCTGGGGCAGCCGGGCGGAACCGAAGACGCTGACCGCGGGGCCGAGCCTGGCCAGGGCGTCGAAGCCCTCGACGAACTCGGCCTGGATGCGCAGCGTCCGCCAGGCGTCCGTATGGGTGAAGTCGACCGACGGCCGCTCCAGCAGCCGCTCGTCTGCGGTGGGGATCTCCCTCCCCGTGACGGTCAGGCGGCCGGCACGGCGGCGGGGCTTGTCAGCCACGGGCCGCAGGCGCGCCCTGGGGGACCTGCTGCCGGACCACCCGGCGGCCAATGTTGGTGAGGACCTCATAGGGGATCGTGCCAAGGGTGTTGGCGACGTCGGCGGCGGTGATCTCCTCGTCGCCCTGGCGCCCGATGACAACGACCTCATCGCCGACCTCGACGCCGTCGATATCACTGACGTCGACGCTGAGGAAGTCCATGCTCACCCGGCCCACAACCGGGGCCCGTCGGCCCCGCACCAACAGCTCGCCCCGGTTGGAAAGGCTGCGCGGGTAACCATCGGCGTAGCCGACACTGACGGTGGCCGTCCGGGCCGGCGCCGCCGCCTCGAAGGTCCCGCCGTAGCCGATCCGGTCACCGGTGCGGAGGTCGTATGTCTGCAGCACCCGCGCCTTCCAGCTGAGTGCCGGGCGCAGCTGCAGCCCCGACGGCCCGGCCAGGGGTGAGTAGCCATACACGGGAAGCCCGCAGCGGACCATGCCCAGGCGGGCATCGGGGTAGCTGAGTGCTGCGGCTGAGTTGGCCGCGTGCAGGATCGGCACGGAGACTCCCTCGTACGCCAGCCGCGTCGCCGCCGCCAGGAACACCGAGAGCTGCTTGGCGCTGCGGTCGGTGGGCTCCTCGGCCTCGGCCATGTGGGTGAAGAGACCCTCGAGCTCGAGGTTGGGCGAGGCCTGGATGCGGCGCCCCAGCTCGACGGCGACATTGGGGTCCGCGCCCAGCCGCACCATCCCGGTGTCGAGCTGGAGGTGAACCCTTGCCGGGCGCCCGGCTGCGGCGGCGGCGCGCTCCAGGACATCGATGGCCGCCGGCTCCCAGACGCTGCAGCGGAGGTCGGCGGCGACGGCAGCGTCGGCCTCGGCTTCAAGGGTGGCACCCAGGTTGAGGACCGGGGCCGTGATGCCGGCAGCTCGTAGCTCGAGCGCCTCCGGCACGGTGGCCACCGCCAGCCACTCGGCGCCGGCGGCCAGCGCGGCGCCCGCAACCGGGACGGCGCCGTGGCCATAGCCGCCGGCCTTGACCACCGCCGCCAGCAGGACGCCGCTATCCAGAACCGACTTCAGCTGGCGGACGTTGTGGCCGATGGCGTCGAGATCGACCTCAGCCCAGCGCGCGGACGCTTGTCCCGGGGCGCCGCTCACTGCTTCCGCATCGCCGCCAGCTGGGCACGCCACTGCTGCACCAGCCGGCTGCGGCGGATGACCCCCGGGATCAGGGGCAGGAGATCGGAGGCCAGCACCCCGGTATCCCCCATCCGGGCGGCGACCTCCTCGCCGGCGGCGCCGTGGATGTAGACCCCCGCGACCGCTGCCGGGAACGGCTCCAACCCCTGGGCCAGGAAGCCGCCGATGATGCCGGCGAGGACATCGCCGGTGCCGGCGGTTGCCAGCGCCGGGTTCTTATGGGCATTGACGTGGATCCGACCATCGGGGTCGGCGATCACGGTGCCCGCGCCCTTGAGCACGACCACCTGGCCCCATTCCTTGGCGAACCGGCCTGCCACCCCGATGCGGTCCGCCTGGATCGCCTCCACGGTCAAGCCGGTGAGACGCGCCATCTCTGTCGGATGCGGGGTCAGCACCAACCGTCGGCGCATGCGGCCGATCTGCTTGGGCTGGCTGGCCAGCGCGTTGAGGGCGTCGGCGTCGACAACCGCCGGGGTGCTGATCTGGGACAGGAGGTCGAGCACCATGCGCCGCGTCGAGTACTCGCGCCCCAGCCCGGGCCCGATGATGCAGGCGTCGCCGCCGCGGCAGAAGCGCAGGATCGGCTCCATCCCGGCGTGCCCAAGCACGCCCTGGCCGACCTCGGGCACCTGCGTCACGACGACCTCGGTGCACTTGATGGCGAGGATCGGGTAGATCGACTCCGCCGCCAGCAGCCTCACGTAGCCGGCGCCGGCGCGAGCCGCGGCGTTGGCCGTCAGGTAGGCCGCCCCCGTGTAGCCCAGTGACCCGGCGACGACCACGACCTCGCCAAAGGTGCCCTTGTGGGCGTCCTCCGGCCGCGCCGGCAGCTGCAGGTCGTCCGGCAGCTCGGCAGAGCCGATGACGTCGACCTCGGGCTCGGTGATGGCTGCGATCGCCATCGCCACACCGCCGTCGTGGGTGATGCTGACGGCGATGTCGGGGGTGGGCTCGCGCGTCAGGCGGACCTCGGGGGCGCCCCGCCGCCCGGGCAGCACCTCGACCAGCGACATCCGCGGGAAACGCCCGCGACCGCCGAGCGCCTTCAGCACCGCCTCCTTGGCCGCCCATCGACCGGCCAGCTTCTCGGCGTCGCCCTGGGTGTAAGCCAGCTCCGCGGGCGTGTAGATCCGTTTGAGGAAGCGCTCGCCGAACCGGTCGATTGCGGCACGGATACGCTCCACGGGAACGACGTCGATTCCGAGCTTCATCTCAGCCCCAAGGTTGGTTGCTGAAGCCTATTCCACCGTGACGGATTTAGCCAGATTACGGGGCTGGTCGACGTCGGTGCCCCGCTCCACCGCCACGAAGTACGCGAAGAGCTGAAGGGCGCAGGCGTTGACGATCGGCGACAGGACCTCATCGACCTCGGGGACGGTGATGTAGTCGCCCACCAGCCCTGTCAGGCGGCGGTCGGTCTTGGTCACGATGGCGACAACCGGGGCGCCCCGAGCCGCCACCTCCTGGATGTTGCTGACCATCTTGTCCAGCATCGAGGAACCGGTGGCGATGGCGAGCACGGGGAAGTTCTCGTCGAGGAGGGCGATGGGGCCGTGCTTGAGTTCGCCGGCGGCGTAGCCCTCGGCGTGCAGGTAGGAGATCTCCTTGATCTTGAGCGCGCCCTCGAAGGCCATCGGCGAGTTGATGCCACGGCCGATGTACATGAAGTTGGGGCTTTTGGCGTACTTTTTGGCCACCGACCGGATGTGGCGGGAATGCCGCAGCACCTCCTCGACCGCCTCCGGCAGCTGGTGGAGGTTGCGCGTCAGCTCCGCCAGCCGCTCCGGGGGGATGCTGTGACGCACCGCCGCCAGCCGGATCGCCAGCAGGATCAGGGCGGTGACGTGGCCGACGAAGGTCTTCGAGGAGCAGACCCCGATCTCCGGGCCCGAGTGCATGTAGATGACGCCATCCGACTCCATCGTCATGGAGCTGCCGACAACGTTGCAGATGCTGACCACCGTGGCGCCCAGACGGCGCGCCTCGCGCATGGCGGCCAGGGTGTCGGCGGTTTCGCCCGACTGCGACAGCGCCACCAGCAGAAGCTTCTTGTCGAGCAGCGGGTGACGGTAGCGGAACTCGGAGGCCGACTCGATGTCCACCGGCAGGCGGGCCAGGTCCTCGACCAGGTACTTGCCGATGTGGGCGGCGTTGAGCGAGCTGCCGGCCCCCACCATCACGACCCGGTCGAAGTTGAGCAGCTGGCGATCGGTGAGGTCGAACTCGGGGAAATTGACGCTGCCCTCGTTGTCCATGTAGCCGCGCAGGGCGTTGCGCACCGCCTCGGCGTCCTCATTGATCTCCTTGAGCATGTAGTGGGGGTAGCCGCTCTTCTGGGCCTGGGCCACGTCCCAGGTGACGCGTATCACCTTGGGCTTGACGTCGGCGCCGCTGATGTCAGTGACCACCGGGCCGAGCTTGGTGATCGCCACCATCTGGCCCTCCCCGAGCACCAATGCCTTCTTGGTGTAGGGGATGATCCCGGTCAGGTCCGAGCAGATGAACCACTCCTTGTGGCCCAGCCCGACCATCAGCGGGGCATTGAGGCGGGCTCCGATCAGGAGCCCGGGGTCGTCGCGGGAGAAGATCACCAGTGAGTAGGCGCCCTGCAGCCGGGTGATGGCCTGTCGCGACGCCTCCACCAGGTCGCCTTTGTAGTGCTCTTCGATCAGGTGGGGCACGACCTCGGTATCGGTCTGGGTGCGGAACTTGTGCCCCTTTGCCTCCAGCTCGCGCTTGAGCTCGGCGAAGTTCTCGATGATGCCGTTGTGGATCACCATGATCTTCTCGTCGCAATCCCAGTGCGGGTGGGCGTTGAGGGTGCTGGGTTTGCCGTGCGTGGCCCAGCGGGTGTGGCCGATCCCGAGGGAGCCCTCAAGCTGGGGCTGGGCGGCGAGCTCCCTGTCGAGGTCGGCCACCTTGCCCGCGGTCTTGATCACCCTGGGCTTCTCCCCGGAGCGGGGCAGCACGGCGATACCGGCGGAGTCGTAGCCGCGGTATTCGAGGCGCCGGAGCGTGTCGACGATGATGGGGGCGGCTTCCTTCTCGCCAAGGTAGCCGATGATGCCGCACATTCGCGATCAGCCTATCAGGGGCTGCTTGAGGGCAACGGGGTCGGCTGGACCCGGGTGTCCTTCTCGATGAAGACGTGGATGTTGAAGTTCCCCTTGGTCAGCACCGTGACGCCCTTGGGCGGCCGCAGGTTCACGTTCTGGACGATATCCGCGGTGACGCCGGAGAGGCTGATCGGGTCCGTGCTGAGCTCGGTGATCCCGCTGGTGGAGCCGGGGTCCCCCTCGATCTCGACCACCACCGGCGTGTAGTCGATTCGGGTGATCCGGTAGCCCGCCGGTAGCGCCCCGGTGAAGTCGGTGTGCAGCGGGACTGTTCGCTGCAGCTTGGTCAGGTCTATGGGCACGGTGGCGGCCACCTGCGAGGGGCTGACGGAGACCTGCGGCAACGCTTTGCGGTCCGCCGACTCCACCTGGACCGTATCGGTCTCGGCTACCTGCGCCTGCTTGCCGTCGACGTCCACGCTCACGAAGGCAACAGCGTTCTGAAGCTGGCTCTGCGGCCCGCGCAACGTGACCGTCGCCGGGTTGGCGGCGACATCGTGGGCCTGGCAGCAGGACGCCGGCGTGCCACGGGTCCGGACCTCGACCTTCCGCTCGACGCTGACCAGCTGGTCGAGCTCGACGTCAAGGACCGCCGGCTCGGCGCCCAGCACGTTGATGTTCTTGTCGGAGTTGTCGATCTTGACCTTGACGAGGTTGTGCCCGCTGCGCGCCCCGGACAGGTCGATGGAGGTGTGAAGGCTCTCCCGCTTGAACGCCGACAGCTTGTCCCTGAGGCTGGAGATGGTGACGCTGACGGTATCCGGCTCCTTGAGAAGCACCAGCCCGGTGGGCGGCGGCCCGTGCTCGACGACGAGGCCGTTGACCGCCTGCGAGTCCGGCGGGTTGTTGGCGTAGGCCACCACCGACCACGTCGACAGGGCCACGAAGATGGCCAGGACTTTGAACCGCCAGTTGCGGGTGAAGATCGTCAAGGGGTGACTTCGCTGGGCGGGGCCGGCGCGGTCGACGCCGGCCGGGCTTGCTCCTCTGCCTCCCCAGGCCCGGTTGAGCCCTTGACCTCAGCGACGACAACGGGCTTCTCGCCTGCCTCCACGGGCCGACGCCGACGGAGCAAACGTGGCACCAGGGGCGTGTCGCTCGGCACCAGCACGTTGTGCAGGATCTGGCGCAGGCTCTCGGCCTCCACCTTGCGCAGGTTGCCGTCCTGCACCAGCGAGATCTTGCCCGTTTCCTCCGAGACCACGATGATGGTCGCGTCCGACTCCATCGACAGGCTGAGCGCGGCACGGTGGCGGGTGCCGATGCGGCCGGCGGTGACGACCTCCTCGCTCATCGGCAGCAGGCAGCCAGCGGCCACCACCTGGTTGCCACGGATGATGACGGCGCCATCGTGCAGCGGCGAGCGCGGGAAGAAGATCGCCTCCAGCAGCTCCGCGGTCACCTCCGCGTTGAGGCGCACACCCGTCAGGGCATAGTTCTCGATGCCCACGCCGCGCTCGAAAACGATGATGGCGCCGACGCGCCGCTCCGAAAGGCGGATGGTGCCGTGCACGACCTGGTCGACCAGCCGCCCCAGCAGCTGCAGGCTGTAGTGCGCCAGCGGCCGGCCGAGGAAGCCGACCCTGCCGACGCGGTCGAGGGCGCGGCGCAGCTCGGGCTGGAAGAGGATGACTACGCCAATGAGCAGCGCGGGCGCCAGGTTGCCGAAGATGTACGAGGTCAGCTGCAGGTGCAGCGCGTTGGCCGCCAGCCCCAGCACGGCCAGCACCCCGAGCCCAGCCATCAGCTGGACCGCGCGCGTGCCCCGGATCAGGAGCAGGACGCGGTAGGCCAGGAAGGTGACCACCGCCAGGTCGAGGAGGTCGCGCCACCACTCCCTCCCCTGGAGGAAGACGAGAGCGTCGCGGAAGGCGGTTTGCAGCATCGCGGCTAACCCACCAGGGGCGCGTAGATCAGCCCCAGCAGCGCCTTCTGGACGTGGAGCCGGTTCTCCGCCTGGTCGAACACGATCGACTGGGGCCCGTCCATGACCTCGTCGGTGATCTCCTCGCCACGGTGGGCCGGCAGGCAGTGCATCACACGGGCGGTCGCCGGCGCCATTCGGAGCAGCTCGGCGTTGACCTGGTACTCGGCGAAGTCGCGCCGGCGGCGCTCCGACTCGTGCTCCTGGCCCATGCTGCTCCAGACGTCGGTGTAGATCACATCGGTGTCGGCCAACGCAGTATTGAGCGGAGTGGTCTCCACCTCCCTGCCGCCAATCGCCAGGGCCCGCTTGCGAACCTTGGGCTTGGGCTCGTAGCCCTCCGGGATGACCAGGCGCAGGTCGAGGCCAAGGATCGCCGCCGCCAGGATCCAGGAGTTACAGACGTTGTTGCCGTCGCCGATGTAGGTCACACGGGCGCCGTCCCCGAAGCGCTCCCGAACCGTGAGCAGGTCGGCGAGAACCTGGCAGGGGTGCTCGGCGTCGGTCATGGCGTTGATAACCGGCGCGTTGGCGTTGGCGGCGATGTCCTCGAGGTCGGGCTGGTTGTAGAGGCGGGCGATGATGCCGTCCAGGTAGCGATCCAGGATACGGGCGATATCGGCCACAGACTCCCGCTCGCCCAGCTGGATCTCCTGGCTGAAGATCGGGATGGGGTGGCCGCCGAGCTGGTTGATGGCGACCTCGAACGAGACCCGTGTGCGATTGCTGGGCCGCTGGAAGATCAGGCCCAGGTTCTTCCCGGCCAGCGGCCGGGGCCTTTCAGCGGTCTGTTTGAGCTCGACGGCATAGTCGAGGACAGCCTCGATGTCATCTTTGCTGAGATCGCCGATGGAGAGTAGGTCGCGCGCGGCTAGCGCCGAATACATGACTCGATTCTAAGGGTGACCACCCCAGCCTTAGAACGCCTCAATGCGGCGAGCCGCGGCGCGCCGCGAATACAAGCAACGCCAGGCCGCCCACGACCAGCACCAACCCGGTGATCCCCCAGAAGAGGCTGCCGGTCATGAAGCTGCCCGGTATGTAGCCGAAGCCCTGGCCGGTGAACACGGCGCCGACCAGGATCATCACGGCGCTGGGGACCACGGCTAGCGCGCGCATGGGTCCATGCTAGTCAGGCCGGTCCGGCGCCCAGAGATCAGGGCGCCGATGGCGCATAGCAGAGCGTGGGCGCGTCCGAGAAGATCGAGGTGGAGGTGCCGCGGAAGGCGCAGGTGACGTCCGCCGCCGCCCAACTGCCGCTGGACTTGTCGATCGCGAGATCGAGCATCTGGGTGGTGGTGTCGATGCCGAGGTTGGCCCGCACCTCGGCGCCGTCAGTGGTGAGCGTGGTCACGAACACCCGCGTGCCGTAGGGCTTGGCGCAGCGGCACAGCTGCTCGGCATATGGGAGGGGATGCTTATTCAGACGCGCGATCAGGATGGTGGTAGCGGGGCACCCGGTGTAGTCCCAGAGCGAGACGTCGGCGGAGGGCTTGCCGCAGGCCTTGCCGCCGTCGGGGAAGAGTAGCTCGGCGACCTTGCGTGGACCATCGGGGTCGGAAGCGGGGATGCCGGTGTTGGCCAGGGGCGTGGGACTTGCTGAGGGTGTTGGCGTCGCCTGGCCGAAAGGACCGACCTGGCAGGAAGCGAGGATGGTGACGAGCAGAGCGAGCGCTGGGACCGCGGTCGCGTTCGAGCTCAGCGTTTGGTGTATTGCGGCGCCTTGCGGGCCTTCTTCAGCCCCGGCTTCTTGCGCTCCTTGGCGCGGGCATCGCGGGTCAGGTAGCCCTCACTCTTGAGCTCGCCCCGACGTTCCGGCTCGGCCTGGATCAGCGCTCGGGCGATGCCCTGGACGGCGGCACCGGCCTGGCCCGTGACCCCGCCGCCTGCCACCCGGATGGCGATGTCGTAGCGCTGGGTGGCGTCCAGCGTCTTCAGCGGCGCCATCACGGCCTGCTGCAGGACGCGGCGCAGGAAGTACTGCCGCATCTCCTTGTCGTTGACGGTGATGGCGCCCTGGCCGGACGTCAGGCGGACGCGCGCGACCGACTCCTTGCGACGGCCCACGGCGAGGATCGGGGTGTCAATCGCCAATTCGCTCTATCTCTCCTTTGGGGGTGAAGCGGATGCGTTGAGGCTGCTGGGCACTCTGCTCGTGCTCGGCGCCGGCGTAGATCTTGAGACGCTTCAGCATCTGCTCGCCGAGGGTGTTGTGCTGCAGCATGCCCTTGACCGCGTTGCGCAGTGGCTCCTCGGGACGGCGCGCCATCTGCTCCTCGAAGGTGCGGGTGCGACGGCCGCTGGGGTAGCCCGAATAGCGCTCATAGGTCTTGGTGGTGCGCTTGCTGCCAGTGACGTGGACCTTGGCCGCGTTGACCACGACCACGAAGTCACCGGTGTTGACGTGCGGCGCGTAGCCCGGGTTGTGCTTGCCCTTGAGGATCTTGGCGATATTGCTGGCCAGGCGCCCGAGGGTCTGCCCGTCGGCGTCGACCACGTACCACCTGGGCTTGAGGTCGGACGCCTTGGGGGTGTAGGTCTTGGTGATCATCTAGTACTCGACCGCCATCTGGTAGAGGCCGCGGGCGGGGGCCACGCGCGCACCGGCAGCGGCGTCACCAGCCGAGCGGCGGCCGCTGCCAACATCGACCAGGAAGCCCACGATGCGCCGGACCATGCCGTAGAGGAAGGCGTCGGCGCTGAGGTCGAAGGCGATCAGGGCGCCAACCCCACCAGCGGCCAGCGGCGTCACGTCGACCGCCTCGAGGTTGCGGACGGTGTTACGCCCTGCCGGGTCCTTGCCGAAGGCGCCGAGGTCGCGGCGGCCGGTGAGCCGCCCCGCGGCCTGGCGCATGGCTTCGACGTCGAGCGGGCTCTTGACCTGCCAGGCGTGGTTGCGAAGCACAGCCGAGCGCGCCTCACGATTCTCCACGACATAGCGATAACGGCGCCGCCGGGCTGAGAAGCGGGCGTGGAAGCCCGCGGGCGCGATATCGGCGTCGACGACGGCGACGTCGTCGGGGAGCACAGCGTTGAGGCCGGTCATCAGCCGCCCGGGAGCGATCTCGCGCCCCAGCTCGAAGCTCACGGTCTGGCCCAGCGAGTGGGCGCCGGCGTCGGTCCGCCCGGCCGCGATCAGCCGGGGCGACTCGCCGGTGATGGTGGCGATGGCCCGGCTCAGCTCACCGGCCACGGTGCGGCCAGCCGGCTGCGCCTGCCACCCGTGGAAGTCGGTGCCGTCGTATTCGAGGACCAAGCGCATGTTGCCCACCAGTCAATCCACCAGCTCGATGAGGACCATCGGCGCCCCATCGCCGTGCCGGGGTCCCTTGCGAATGATCCGCGTGTAGCCGCCCGGACGCTCCTTGAGGCGGGGCATCAGGTTGGTGAAGAGGCGGTCGGTGACGTCCGGGTCGGTGACGTGCCTGATCACGGCACGGCGGGCGGCGAGGTCGTCGGCCTTGGCGGTGGTGATCACCCGTTCCACCCAGCGCCGCAGCTCCTTGGCCTTGGCCTCGGTGGTCTCGATCCGCCCCGACCTGAGAAGTGACGTGATCTGGTTGTTGGTCATCGACTGGCGATGTGCGGACGTGCGGCCGAATTTTCGCCCGGACTTGTTGTGTCGCATCGCCTGGTGACCTCGGTCCTACCGATCGACTAGGAGAACGCCTGCTCGATCTCTTCAGCCGGCACGAAGCCGCGCTCGACCAGCTTTTCCTTGATCTCGTCGAGCGACTTCTTGCCAAAGTTGCGCAGGCTGAGGAGCTCGTCCTCACGCTTGCTCAGCAGCTGGCCGACCTTGGTGATGTCGTTGGCTTTGAGGCAGTTGAGGGCCCGAACCGAGAGTTCCAGCTCCTCGACCGGTACGTCGGCCAGACCGGACGCCGGCCCCGAGGCCGGGGCGCCGGGCTCCGGCGCCGCCAGGATGCTCTCGCCAAAGCGGGAGAAGAGGTCGAGATGACGGGTGAAGATCTGGGCCGCCTGGCTGACGGCGTCCTCGGGCTTGAGCGTCTTGTCGGTCCAGACCTCGAGGATCAGCTTGTCCCAGTCGGTGTCCTGGCCGACGCGGGTCTTCTCGACCAGGAAGTTGGCCTTGACCACGGGGCTGAAGATGGCGTCGATCGGGATCACGCCAATCGGCTGATCCTCCTTCTTGTTGCGGTCCGCAGGAACGTAGCCCTTGCCCCGCTCCACTACCATCTCGGCCCGGACGGTGGTCGACTTGTCGTCGATGGCCATGATGTAGAGATCGGGGTTTACGATCTCGACGTCGCTGGGGGTGCGGATGTCCTCCGCCTTGACGTCCTTGGGGCCCTTGACCTCGAGGACCAGGCGCACCGGCTCGTCGGTGTGGGAGATCAGGTTCAATCCCTTGAGGTTGAGCAGGATCTCGGTCACGTCCTCGCGGACGTGGGGGATGCTGGAGAACTCGTGGGCGACGCCGTCGATCGACACCGAGGTGACCGCGGCGCCGGGAAGGCTGGAGAGAAGCACTCGCCGCAGGGAGTTGCCCAGGGTGGTGCCGAAGCCAGGCTCCAGCGGCTCGATCTCGAACTTGCCGTAGTCCTCGGTGGTCTCCACGACCTTGACCGCAGGCGCGCTGTTTATCTGGGGCGCGGGTGCGGGCGGGCTATCACTGATGGTCATCGACATGGGGACCTCCTCGGGCTTATGGGTTTCAAAAGTCATGGTCATCTGGAGTAGAACTCGACGATCAGGTGCTCTTCGATGAGCGGCTCCATCTCGTCGCGTGGTGGGTCGGCGGCGACCTTGACGGAGAGTTCGCCTGCCGACTCGAGCCAGCCGGGCAACGGCCGATTGTTGAGCATCTCCTGGGAGCGCTCGATCGGCTCGATCCCCCGGCTCCCCTCGCGGACGGCGACGTCGTCGCCGACGCGGAGGTGGATGCTGGGTACGTTGGCGATGCGCCCGTTCACGGTGAAGTGACGGTGCGTCACCAGCTGTCGGGCTTCAGCCCGTGAGGCGCCGAAGCCGGCGCGGTAAACGACGTTGTCGAGGCGCAGCTCGAGCCGCCTAAGCAACTCGAGCCCGGTCTCGCCCTTACGCCGGGCGGCGTCCTCGTAGTAGTTGTGGAACTGGGTTTCCTGGATGCCGTAGATGCGGCGGGCCCGCTGCTTGGCGCGCAGCTGGATGCCGAAGTCGGACACCTTGCGCCGCCGCGCCTGGCCGTGCTGGCCCGGCGGGTAGGGACGGCGCTCCAGTGTGCACTTGACGTAGCACTTCTGGCCCTTGAGGTAGAGCTTCTCGCCCTCTCGGCGGCAGAGGCGGCAGACAGCGTCGCCGGTCTTGCCCGACATCAGACCCTCCTCCGCTTCGGCGGCCGGCAGCCGTTGTGCGGCACCGGGGTGACATCGCTGATGGCGGTGACCTCGAGCCCGGCCGCCTGGAGCGACCGGATGGCGGCCTCGCGGCCGGAGCCCGGGCCCTTGACGTAGATGTCGACGGTCTTCATGCCGTGCTCCATCGCCTTGCGGGCGGTGGCTTCGGCCGTCACCTGGGCGGCGAAGGGCGTGCTCTTGCGCGAGCCCTTGAAGCCCTGGCTGCCGGCGGAACCCCAGGCGATCACGTGCCCCTCGACGTCGGTGATGGAGATGATCGTGTTGTTGAACGTCGACTGGATGTGCGCCTGGCCGATGGCGATGTTCTTGCGCTCACGGCGGCGGGTGCGAACTACCTTTTTCTTCTTTGTCACCGCTGCTTACTTACCCTTCTTGCGCCGCACGCCGACGGTTCGCTTCGGCCCGCGGCGGCTCCGGGCGTTGGTGCGGGTGCGCTGGCCGCGCACCGGGAGGCCACGGCGATGACGCAGGCCCCGGTATGTCCCGATCTCGATCAGGCGCTTGATGTTGAGCGCAACCTCGCGGCGAAGCTCGCCCTCGACCTTGAGCTGCTTGTCGATGACCTCGCGAAGGCGGGCCACCTCCTCGTCGGGTAGGTCCTTGACCCGCTTGTCGGGGTTGACGTTGGCGATCTGGACCACGCGGCCGGCCGTGGTCGGCCCGATGCCGAAGATGTAGGTCAGGGCCACCACCACCCGCTTGTCGCGAGGGATGTCGACGCCGGCGATCCTAGCCAAGCCGCTTCTCCACGCGTGCGCGGATCAACCCTGCACCTGCTTGTGCTTGGGGTCCTTGCTGCAGATCACCCGCACCACGCCGTGGCGCTTGATGACCTTGCAGTCCTTGCACATCCGCTTGACCGAAGCTCTGACTTTCACGCGTTTCCTGGTTCTCTCTTGTCTATTTGAGTTCTATTTGAGGCGGTCCACGATCCGGCCCCGGGTGGGGTCGGTGGGAGCCACCTCGATCTTCACCCGGTCCCCGGCAAGGAGCCGCAGGTGGTGGCTGCGAACTCGCCCTGAGCCGTGGGCCAGGATCTTGTGTCCGTTCTCGAGGGCGACTCGAAAAAGAGCATTGGGCAGCGGTTCCACGATCGTGCCGAAGACCACAACCCTTTCCTCATCCGCCATGGCGCAAACCATCGCGGGAAGAGGTCGAATTGAGAGTATATCGCGAGTTCGGGCTGAACTCAAAAGCCGGGCGCCCCAGCCGGGCCTTGGAGCTCATGCCGCCGTGGCCACGATGGGCCCGTCGTCGGTGATCAGCACGGTGTGCTCGAAGTAGGCGGAGAGCTTGTGGTCCGCCGTGATGATCGTCCAGTGGTCCTCAAGCATCTCGACCTCATGGGTCCCCTGGTTGACCATCGGCTCGATCGCCAGGGCGTACCCGGGGCGAAGCAGCGGACCGGTGCCGGGGACGCCGAAGTTGGGCACCTGGGGATCCTCGTGCATGTTGCGGCCGATGCCGTGGCCGACGAAGTTGCGCACAACGCTGAAACCGGCGGCCTCCACCTCCTTCTGCACCGCGGCAGAGATGTCGCCAACCCGGTTGCCCGCGACCGCCTGCTCGATCCCCCGTTCCAGTGACCGGCGGGTGACCTCGACGAGGCGCTTGGCCTCGGGGTCCACCTCGCCGACCATGACGGTGCGGCCGGAGTCTGCCCAGAGGCCCTTGTAGATAAGGCCGCAGTCCAGCGACACGATGTCGCCGTTCTCGATCACCCGTTCCCCGGGGATGCCGTGGACGACCTCCTCGTTGACCGAGATGCAGAGGCTCTTGGGGAAGCCGTTATATCCCAGGAAGCCGGGGATGGCGCCATGCCCGCGGATGATGGTGTCCGCTTGCTGGTCGATGTCGTTGGTGGTGACGCCGGGCTGGCAGGCCTCGGCCAGCTGTCCCAGGGTGTCGGCCAGCAGCTTGCCCGCCTCCCGCATCAG
Source organism: Candidatus Dormiibacterota bacterium (assembly GCA_035938265.1). Taxonomy (GTDB): domain Bacteria; phylum Chloroflexota; class Dormibacteria; order DASZGP01; family DASZGP01; genus DASZHA01. The sequence goes on along the minus strand of DASZHA010000048.1, from coordinate 3,799 downwards.
CTTCAGCTCGGACTCCGACTTGACGGTGATCATGCGGATCTCTTTTCCGGCGACGAGTCCTCGCCCCCATCCTCCAGGCGCCGGAAGAGCTCATTGCGAATTTCCTCCGGTGATTGGTCGCCGTTGATCTCCAGCACCCGGCCCTGGGTGCGGTAGTAGTCCAGCACCGGCAGGGTCTCCTCGTGGTAGACGCGAATGCGATTCTTGACGGCTTCGGGCTTGTCGTCCTCTCGCTGGATCAGTTCGACGGTGGTGTCGTCGTCGCAGTAGCCCTTTTTGGCCTCGGGTACGGCACTGCTGTAGACCCGGCCGCAGCAGGGACAGGTCCACCTGCCTCCGAGCCGTTTCTCGAGCGTGTCCTCGGGCACGTTGAGGAAGATGACGCGGTCCAGCGGGGCGCCCTCCCCCTCCAGCATCTGGTCGAGCGCCTCAGCCTGGGGGATGGTACGGGGGAAGCCGTCGAGGATGAAGCCGTTCTCGGCATCGGGCTCCTTGATCCGCTCCCGAATGATCTTGATGGTGACGTCATCCGGGACCAGCTCCCCGGCCGACATGTAGCCCTCGGCGACCACGCCGAGGTCGGTCCCCCGGCGGGCGTTGTCACGCAGGATCTCGCCGGTGCTGACGGTGGGGATGTTGAAGCGCTGGCCCAGGAAGGGGGCCTGGGTGCCCTTCCCCGACCCCGGCGCGCCGAATAGCACGAGCCTCACTTGATGAAGCCTCGATACTGACGCATCTGGAGCTGGGTGTTGAGCTGCTTCATCGTGTCGAGCGCCACGCCGACCACAATCAGGACGGCGGTGCCGCCAAGGTATAACGCGCCGGTGTTGCCGCGGGAGGCCGCCTGGCCGAAGGCGAGCTGCCCCGCCGCCAGGGGGATGACCACCGTGATCAGGGCAAGGAACAGCGCGCCCACCGACGTGATCCGCGTCATCACCCGGTCGAGGTACTCCGCCGTGTTCCGCCCTGGCCGGATCCCGGGGATGAAGATCGCCTGCTTTTTGAGGTTGTCGGCCGTCTCGACGGGGTCAAAGGTGACCGCGGTATAGAAGTAGGTGAAGCCGATTATCAGCAGGAACTCCGACGCGTTGTAGACGAGATCCCAGAGCAGGTTGGGCCCCGTCGGTTGCCAGTACTTGGTGATGTTCTGGCTCAGCGTGCCCATGAAGCCGGTGTTGTTGGCGAAGAAGTTCCCGAGGATCGTCGGGAAGAACATGATCGAGATCGCGAAGATGATGGGGATCACGCCGGCCTGGTTGACCTTCAGGGGCAGGTGCGAGGTGCGGCCCTGGTACACCTTGCGGCCCACCATCCGCTGGGCTGACTGGATCCGAATGCGTCGCTCGGCCTGCTGGACGTAAATGATGAACATCGTTACCAGCAGCGCCAGGATGCCGAAAATGATGATTCCCTGGATCTCGCCCGAGCCGCTGGAGCCGAGGAACCCTGCCAGCCCTGGGGCGAAGCGGCCGACGATGCCGGCGAAGATCACCAGCGAGATACCGTTGCCGATGCCGTATTCGGTGATCAGCTCGCCCAGCCACATCAGCAGGACCGTGCCCGCCGTGAGCGTGATCATGACGACGATGATGGTGAACGGGCTCGGGGTCGGGAGCACGTTCACCTGTGGGTTGGAGAACAGCAGGATCAGCCCGTAGGCCTGGATCAGGGCCAGCACCACCGTGAGACGGCGCGTGTACTGGGTCAAGCGTTTGCGGCCGTATTCGCCCTCCTTCTGCATCTCTTTGAGACGCTCGGATACGACCGTCATCAGCTGCATGATGATGCTGGCGTTGATGTAGGGGTTCACCCCCATCGCGGTGATCGAGAAGCGCGATAGGCCGCCGCCAGAGAACAGGTCGATCAGCGGCAGCAGGCCGTTGCTGTTGAACAGGTTGTCCAGCGCGGCTTTGTTGGCGCCCGGGACCGCGATATGCGCCAGTCCCCGGAAGACCAGGATCATGGCACCGGTGAACAGGATCTTCCGCCGAAGCTCGGGGACGCGGAAGGCGTTGCCGACTGCCTGGATCAATGTCGGAAGCTAGCTCTCTTCCGGCGAGTCAGCCTCGTCGGTATCGGTGGCCGCGGTGTCCGCGGCCTCATTCTCCGCCGGTGGCTCGGCGGCGCCAGCCGCCGGCTCGGATGCCTCGGCCCCGGGCTCCGAAGCGTCGGCCTCAAGCTCGGCCGACTCGGCGGGCTCTTCACCGGCGCCCGCCTCCTGGGACTTGGCCCGAGCCTCGGCGGCAGCCTGGGCCTCAGCCTTGGCTTCGGCCTCGTCAGCCTCGGCGGCGGCCTCGGCGCGCTCGGCGGCGGCGGCCTGCTTGGCGCTGGTCTTCTTGGCCTTGGCCTTGGCCCGGGCGGCACGCTCCTCTGGGGTCAGCGGCTGCGGCCCCAGCAGCTCGACCGAGCCGCCAGCAGCCTCGATCGCCTCCTTGGCGTGGGCTGAGACGCGGTGGGCCGAGACCTTAAGGGCGACCTTGAGCTGGCCGGCGGCCAGGATCTTGACGCCGTCGTAGTGGCCTTTGACCAGCCCAACCTGCTCCAGCAGCTCAGGGTTGACCTCGGTGCCGGCCTCGAACCGGTTGAGCTTGGCGATGTTGACCTCGACGTACTCGCGGCGATGGGGCGGTGTGAATCCGCGCAGTTTGGGCAGCCGCTGGGCCAGCGGCATCTGCCCACCCTCGAAGCTGTGGGGGATGTCGACGCTACTGCGCGAGCCCTGTCCCTTCTGACCGCGCCCGGCGGTCTTGCCCTGGCCCGCGGAGATTCCGCGGCCGACCCGCTTGCGCTGACGCCTAGATCCTGGCGCCGGCTTGAGCTCGTCGAGTCTCATGCCTTCTTCTCCGCCCCGCCGTCAACGGTGACCAGGTGAGCAACCTTGTGGACCATGCCGCGCACCTGCGGCGTGTCCTTGTGCTCGACGGTCTGGTGCAGACGGCGTAGGCCCAGCGCCGCGACCGTGGCCTTCTGGTCCCTCGAGTAGCCGATCGCGCTCTTGCGGTAGGTGATCCGGAGCACGGCGTCCTTAGCCACCGGTCGTCTCCGTCGCCGGCTTCTCCTCCGGGGCGGCTTCGCCGGCCAGTGCCCCCACGGCCTCCGGCTCGGCCGGCTCGTCCTTGGTCTCGGGCACGTCCCCGGCGGCGGCTCGCTTCTCGGTCGGCTTGACGCCAATCTCCTCGAGGGTCAGGCCCCGGGCGGCGGCGACCTGCTCCGGCGTGCGCAGCGAGCGCAGGGCCGCGATGGTGGCGCGGGTGGTGTTGATCGGGTTGTTCGTGCCGAGGGACTTGGTCAGGATGTCCTTGATCCCGCTGAGCTCGACGACGGCGCGCATGGCGCCACCCGCGATCACACCCGTTCCCGGCGAGGCCGGCTTGAGCAGGACCTTGGCCGCGCCCAGCTTGTAGCGAAGCTCGTGCGGGATGGTCGAGCCGTTCATCGGGACCGTGATCATGTTCTTCTTGGCGTCCTCGACGCCCTTCCGAATCGCGTCCGGGACCTCACCAGCCTTGCCCAGACCGGCGCCAACGCGCCCCTTTTGGTCGCCGACCACGACAAGGGCGCTGAAGGAGAAGCGGCGGCCACCCTTCACAACCTTGGCGACGCGATTGAGGTGGACCACCTTCTCGATGAACTCCGGCTTGACGTCATCGGACTGGCCGTACTGCCAGCGGCCGGCGCCGTAGCCACCCTGGCGCCCGCCGAAGCCGCCCTGCGGCGGGCCACCGCGCTGCTGCTGCACCGGCGGCGGAGTGGGCCGCTGGGGGGCCTGGAGCTGAGCCTTGATCGACTCCGCCACCGA
>DASZHA010000047.1:0-1872 GCA_035938265.1 Candidatus Dormiibacterota bacterium | reverse complement strand
GCGGGTCGATTACATCTACTGCTGGCGGATGCCGCCCGGTGCGCCGGTGGCCGGCGGGTTGGCGCGGCAATGCACCCTGGTCGCCGCCGGCGATCAGTGGCGCCTGTATGCGGCGCAGCCGCCCCCGGAGGTCCGCTCCGGATCATCCAAGGCGTCGCCGGCCGCGTACTCCCCTTAGGCCGGGACGTGCCCGGCCTGGGCGGCCCGGGGGTCAGCCCCGAAACACCCAACGCCCCGGGCCGCGCCCGTCTTGCGCCTGTTCCTCCCGCAACTGCCGTTTCGACGAGGCACCACGGTACCCGGATCAGCACGATTCCTCAAAGTAGCTCGTGGCCGCAGGGGAGGAGAGAGGGCCTGGGAGTAGAACCTTCCTCTGCCGAGCTTTGGGCGAGGCGCCCGCAGTCCGCCGTCTCTGCATCGACCACGAGCGCCTCGCCCAAAGCGAGGTCAGAGGAAGGTTCTACTCCCCAGGCCCGGGTCGGAGGGATTCCCCGGAGGCGTCTTCCCCCGGCGCCCACAACCCCGTACGATATGGATGGCTGCCCGGCAGCGCGCGCCACCGCATCGACTCCGCGACCGCGACGACCCAAGGGAGGAACGCTGATGGCCATCACCGAACGCGCCCCCAGCAGCACCATCGACCGCATCGGCGCCTGGCTCGGCGACGAGGCGGAGTCACTGCTCGGCTACACCTGCAAGGGGATCGGCAAGGAGCGCCTGATGCTGCCCGGGCCGGACCACGTGGACCAGGCATTCGGCGCCTCGGACCGCAAGCCGGGCGTGCTGGTCAACTTGCAGCGGCTCTACGGCCACGGCAGGCTGGCCCACACCGGCTACCTGTCGATCCTGCCGGTGGACCAGGGGGTCGAGCACTCGGCCGCCGCCTCGTTCGCGCCCAATCCCGACTACTTCGATCCGGAGAACATCGTGCGGCTGGCGATCGAGGCCGGCTGCAACGCCGTCGCCTCGACGCTCGGAGTGCTGGGATCGGTGGCGCGGCGCTATGCGCACCGGCTGCCGTTCATCTGCAAGATCAACCATAACGAGATGCTCTCCTACCCGAACAGCTTCGAGCAGATCCTCTTCGCCAACGTGGAGCAGGCCTGGGAGCTGGGCGCCGCCGCGGTCGGCGCCACTGTCTACTTCGGCAGCGAGGACTCGCACCGCGAGATCGTCGAGATCTCCGAGGCGTTCCATCACGCCCACGACCTCGGCATGGCCACCGTCCTCTGGGCCTACCTGCGCAACAGCGCCTTCAAGAAGGACGGCGTCGACTACCACCAGTCCGCCGACCTCACCGGCCAGGCCAACCACCTGGCCGTCACCATGGAAGCCGACATCGTCAAGCAGAAGCAGCCCAATCGTAACGGCGGCTACCCGGCGATCAACTTCGGCAAGACCGACAAGCGCGTCTACGGCGAGCTGGTGGCCGACCATCCGATCGACTGGACGCGCTGGCAGGTGGTGAACTGTTACATGGGGCGGGCCAGCCTGATCAACTCCGGCGGCGACTCGAAGGGCCAGAGCGACCTCGAGCAGGCGGTGCGCACGGCGGTGGTCAACAAGCGCGCCGGCGGCTCCGGCCTGATCTCGGGCCGCAAGACCTTCCAGCGGCCGATGCGCGAGGGCGTCGAGCTGTTCCACGCCATCCAGGACGTGTTTTTATGCCCCGAGGTCACCATCGCCTGAACTGGGAGCGTCCGGTGCCGGCTGGGCGGCGACGAGTCGGCGGATCTCGTCACCTCGGGCCAGGGCGTCGCGCTCGCCGATCTCGAGCAGGCGCCCGAGGTAGTCGGGCTGGAACATCAGCATCGACAGGAAGTCGGGAGTGGTGCTCTCGCGCGTGCCGAGGCTGCGGGTGAGGTAGCGGAA
>DASZHA010000046.1:0-36380 GCA_035938265.1 Candidatus Dormiibacterota bacterium | reverse complement strand
GGGATCGCCACCGAGCTGGGCGTCAGCGAGAGCACCGTCAAGAACCACCTGCGTGAGGTCTTCCGCAAGCTCAAGGTCGACAGCCGGGCCGCCGCGGCAGCGCGCGCCGTCCAATTAGGGCTGGACTACGGACCAGAGGAGCCGACCTCGACCTAGCCCTCGCCGCAACCTGTCGATCACAATCGGGGGCCACCTGGTCGTCCGCTGCTGACCAACTGGTCATCTGTCGGTACCCGAATGACTGGCCGGGTTGCCCGACCCACCTAGTTACTTCCCCTTCACTGCTCTTTACGGTCAATGAGCGTGGAGACGGTCGAGCGATTTGCCCGGCCGTTGAGCCACTCCCAACGAGAGACGACAACAGGGAGGTACGTCGAATGTTGACCTGGAACTGGACCTGGTAAACCCCTACTAGGGGATCCTCTTCGAGCGCTTGCGAGCGCTTGGCGACTAGGGCGAGATAACTCCCCCTAGTCGTTTTTGCGTCTGTCCTTGCGACGCACTTTGAGTTGATACGGGCCGCACAGCCCCTACAATGGGGCCGCGAATGGGCCAATTCACACGGGGAGCACGTGCCTACGTCCTCCTAATCACCCTTGGCGGTTTTGCGCTAGTCGCTCCCCTGCTTTACCAAAGTCGGGGATCGCTGACGGATTTCGGCAGTCCCGAGCGACTTGGCGATTTCTGGCTCCTCCTCTTCTTCGTAATCTACGGAGTCGCGGCGTCGGTAGCCCCTGTTGGCACGCCCGGTGGGGTGCTCCTATCTGGAAGTCTTCCCCCGCTTTATGCAGCTACGCTGCTACTGCCCCCGGGACCAGCAGCTCTGGTCGCGATGCTGGGGACCATGGACCAACGGATACCTGGACGGTCGATGCCGTGGTACCGGTGGCTGTTCAATCGGGGCCAGTTTGGACTCACATATGGCTTGGCCGCCTTGGCGTACCACGGCATCCTGGGCCTCTACCACGGTCCATGCGACATCGTACGAGCGGGCTGCTTGGGGTCTGACTTGACACTTGTATCGGCGGCTGTGATTGCTCTGGTGCTCATTGCCGCCCTAAACACGCCAATCGTCATAGGAGTCGTTGCGCTCAGCAGCCGAGTGAATATTCGAAAGGTCGCGTACCAAGGCCTGCAGGGTCTCCTGCTCAGTTATGTGGGTCTTGCACCGCTAGGCGCCCTAATCGCATACCTCGTTACCAAGCGCTCCCTGGCGGCGCTAGGAATTGCTAGCAGCATCTGGATCCTATTAATCATTTATCGCCAGCTGTCCCAACGCTCATTCAAGCTGCAGCACGTTGTGGAAGGGTCGTACGTCTCTCAGAGCCGACTGATAGACAAAAAGGATCGATCGACCTACGGGCATTCGGAACGTGTAGGCATCCTCGCCGAGGGCACCGCCTCGCGTATGGGCTTGAGCGTGGATCTCATCGAGCAGATACGGATAGGGGCGACCTTGCACGACATCGGGAAGATCGCGATCCCCGATGCCATTTTGCACAAACCTGGAAAACTCACGGCGGAAGAGTGGGAAATCATGAAATCCCACTGCGACGAAGGTTACGAAGTGTTACGCGAGCAGGAAGTGCTCAGTCGCGCTGCGGAGATCGTGCGCTCCCATCACGAGAACTACGATGGCACAGGTTATCCGCAGGCAATCAGCGGCCGCGCGATCCCAGTCGGCGGCCGAATCACCAGGATCGTCGACTCCTACGACTGCATGGTCAGCGTCCGCGACTATCGGGCATGGGTGAAGTCTCCGTCCGAGGCCCTGGCCGAAGTCGAGTCGCTTGGCGGAACGATGTACGACCCTGAGATCGTTCGCGCATTTGTGGCAGTGATGCTCGAGCGGAGCAGCGAGATCCAGCGGAATTACAAATCCCAGCTTGAGCAGCCAGCGACTTATCGCGAGGTGTTGGCGGATCGCCCATTCCTCAAGCTTGTCTTAGGCCACGGTCTGTCGAATCTCGGTGACATGATGACCACAACTGGGTTGGCGCTCACCGCCTTCGCCACGACCGGGTCAATCCTCGCCGTCGGGGCGATTTTCGCAGCCAGGGCGCTGCCCAACCTGGTCCTAGGGCTCGTGGTCGGGCCACTTATCGACCGGTGGGATCGGAAAGGCATTTTGCTGACGATGGATGTTCTTCGCGCCGGCCTTGTTGCGAGCCTGCCATTCTTGATCGGACAGCCACTCCCGGTTCTGCTCGCAATTACGCTTCTCGCTTCAAGCGCGACGGCTGTTTTCAATCCGACCAGGTCTGCGGCTTTGCCGGACCTAATTCCCAAGCGGATGCTGCTCCCGGCCAATGCTGTGATCTCGGTCGTCGAGCGAGTGTCGGAGATATTGGGTTACACAGCCGCCGCGGTAATCATCTTTGTAGGTGGCATTCCTCTGGTATTTGCCATCGATGCCCTTACATTCGCGGTCTCTGGCGGCCTGATCCTGTCAATCAGTTTTCCGAGCACGACGCCGGCGCTGCGGTCTTTGGGGTTCGCAGCGATGCGCAGTGACGTGCGGGCCGGTCTGACTCAGATCACGCACCACCCTCAATTACGAGTGATCATGCCCTTCAGCTTCTTCATGGTTGCAGCGGGTTCGGCCCTCTTACCACTCATGGTGCCCCTTGCCGTGGAACACCTGAAAGCGGGGCCGGCTGGATTCGGATTGTTGGAGGCGTCCATCGCGACCGGTGCGGCTGCAGGGTCGTTAGCTGCGGGTTTCCTGAAGACAGTCAGGCGAGGGGCTCTCATGCTGCTTGGCGCTCTTGGCATGGGGGCGGCATCGGTCTTGGCCGGGATTTCGCCCGTACTCCCATTGGCGATGATCTTCTTCTTCGCTGGTGGCATCGCTAACGTGGTTTTCGTAATACCGATGATCACGGCCATCCAAGAGGTAACCGACGCGCCCGTTCGCGGCAGGGTATTCGCTGCCAGATTCGCGCTGGTCCAGATCGGGATCCTGGTGGGCACCGCATATGCTTCCCTGGCTATCTCCCAACTCCCAGCGGGGGACGGAGCTTCGGTTGGTGTCATCTTGAGTGGCGGTCTCATGATTCTGGTTGCGGTGGCGTTCAGTTTCTCGGCAGCCCTGCGTAGCATCTGAGCCGGGAGCGGGCAACCAGCTGCTCGGCCGACGCAGAGCAGTTGTCCACGGTGGGGCCAGTCTGAGGGCCGGCGAGGCTGTCTAGTCAGGTCGGCCGGAGTTTCCCTTGCAGCTAGAGTGACAGGTATGGGGGTCGGGGGCCGTGCTCACCTTGTGGAGCGGGAGGAGCAGCTCGACGCCCTAGAACGGTTATTTGCCAGAGCGGTCGCAGGCAGCGGCGCCACCGTCTTGCTTGCAGGCGAGGCCGGCATAGGAAAGACCGCCCTAGTCGAGGCGTTCTGCAAGCGACACGTCACAGACTGTCGCGTGCTTGTGGGCCGCTGCGACCCGTTATCCACGCCGCGGCCGTTAGGACCCCTCCTTGACATTGCGCCGCGGCTCGGCTCACGACTCGAGGTGCTCTTGGGTACGGGCGACCGGCCCGCGCTTGTTTTCGATGAGGCACTCAAGCAGCTTCGCTCAGAGGCGACCGTTGTGGTATTCGAAGACCTCCATTGGGCGGATGAAGCGACGCTGGACATAGTGCGGTTCCTAGGGCGAAGACTGGCGGATGGGCAGACGATGTTTGTTTGTACATATCGCGACGATGAGCTCGGGCCGAGCCATCCGCTTAGGGTCGCCTTGGGCGATTTGTCGGGTTCGCCTGGTGTACACCGCATCGCCCTGCCGCCACTGACAGCAGCTGCCGTCCGCGAATTAGCGGACGGGACGGAATTCGACCCGGTCAGCCTTCACACACTCACGGCGGGGAACCCGTTCTTCGTAGCTGAGGTGCTCGCTGCGGCGGAAGACGGGATCCCTGCGACGGTCAGGGATGCGGTATTTGCCAGGTTGGCTCGTTTGTCTGACCTCGGCAGGCGTGCAATGGAGGTGGCCGCTGTTTTCGGCGATCGGGTCGACCTCGGCCGGCTCTTGCATGGGTTGGGCGTCGAGGACGATGCGATTGCAGAATGCGTCGCCAGTGGGATGCTGATCCCGTCATACATCGGCGTTGACTTTCGCCATCAGCTTGTGCGGAAAGCCGTTCTCGACTCTATTGCTCCCTCGACCCGCGCTGAGCTTCACTCTAAGGTTCTTGTGTCGGCTCGAAGGCGGGGGATCATGCCGGACGAGCTGGCGGAGCTCGCCGAGCATGCAGAGTTTGCTCGTGGATTCAGACGCGGTACTCGAGTTCGCTCCGGCAGCCGCACAGTGGGCTAGTCGCCTTGGTGCTCATCGGGAGGCATCCGCGCAATACGGGCGAGCAGTCCGGTTCGCTGAGGGATCGCCGGTTCAGACCATCGCGCCATTGATCGAAGGTTGGGCGCACGAATTGGACCTGTTGGGCAAACATGAAGAAGTCCTTCTTCTGCGAGAGAGAGCTGCTGAAATGTGGTCCGTCGCCGGGGACAAGGTGAGAGAAGCGGACAACCTTCGTTGGACCTCACGGAGCCTGCTTCGCTCTGGCCGGTATGAGGACGCTCAGAAGATGGCTGGTCTCGCCATTGGCATCCTTGAGGAGCTGCCAGCAGGGCCCGAGTTGGCCTGGGCATACGGTAACCAGGCCCACATACTAGCGACAGGGGATCGCGGGCGGGAGGCCTTGAAGTGGTCCGAGAAGTCGCTGGCCTTGGCCAAGCGGCTAGGTGAAGAGGAGCTCGTAATCTTCAGCCTGAACGACCATGGCTTTGCCCGAATGTCGTTGGGCGACGAGACTGGCCGGGATGACCTCGAAGAGAGCCTGCGGCTGGCTACCGAGTATGGCTTTGCCGAACATGTCTTGAGAGCACACGTTAACCTCGCTGCCTATTACATCGCGAGTTTTGATCCGCTGCCTGCTGAGCGCCATTTGGATGCAGTTCTGGATGACGTCGCTGGATTTGAGTTGGAGGATCTTCGACGACACTTGCTCGCATTGCGAGCATGGCACCGATTGCTGACTGGATCGTGGAACGACGCTAGTGAGGATGCCAGCAACGCACTCGATGTACCGTCATCATTCGCTTCGACGTCAGTATTGGCTCTCGCAGTACTCGCGCAGATCGCCGCTCGCACTGGCCGATTTCAAGAAGCATCCGCTTATATCAAACGTGCTTTAGCGGACGCCGCCCGTGTCTCCAATGTCATATGGCACATTCATCAGATCAGCGCTGAGATGGCATGGCTTCGAGGTGATTCCGAAGAACTGCGTCACGCCGCCGCGGCCGCGGCCGGGGCGTTTGAAGGCGAGATGGTCTATGTCGCCCCAGCGGTCGACTACTGGCTCTGGCGGTCTGGCCACGCCATCAACCAGACTCGCGAAGTAAAGGGACCATTGGCTCTTGAGATCCTCGGCAGCTGGAGGGAAGCTGCCGCCGAGTGGGAGAGGCGCGGCTGTTCTTACGAAGCAGCAATCGCGAGACTTGCCAGCGAGGATCAGCACGCCCTGGTTTCGGCTGTGGAAACGTTTGAACGGCTCGGTGCCGAACCGGCAGCTGACATGGCCCGTCGCAAGCTGCGCCAACTTGGCGTCACCGCCCGGCGCCGGCCCTCGAAGACCACCCGGGCACATCCAGCTGGCCTAACCCGCCGAGAGGCCGAGGTCCTGGACCTGCTGTCGGTCGGGCTGACCAACCCAGAAATCGCCAAACGGCTGTTTCTCGCCCCGAAGACGGTCGAGCATCATGTCAGCTCATTGCTCGCAAAGCTGGGTGCCGCCAACCGCACCGATGCGGTGCGCATCGCGAAAGAAACGCCGCAGCCCGAAGCCGCGGCGCCCTAACCCTAGACCGGCCCCTGGCCCTCCAGCCGCTCCTCGAGCCGCCGACCGTAGATGTACGCCGCCACCACCAAAACCAGCACCACGATCGCGATCGGGATCGTGAACGGCCCCAGGTACTTCCCCACCGTCTCGTAGTTGTCGCCAAGCTTCAGTCCCGCGTAAGCCAGGGCGAAGTTCCAGGGAACGGCCCCCAGGATCGTGGCCGCGGCAAATGGCAGCGGCCTGATCGTCGACAGGCCGGCTGGAAACGATATGTAGGTCCGGATGATCGGCAAAAGCCGGCCGGCGAACACCGCCCATAACCCCCAGCGATCGAACACGCGGTGCGCCAGCCGCAGATGGCCGCGGCTCAGCCCGACGTACCGGCCGGGCCCGAGGATGGCGGCCTCGCCGTAGCGGCGGGTCAGCACGTACGCCACCATCGACCCGAGTAGGTTGGCCAGACTCGCCGCCACCACAACGCCGCTGAAGCTCAGCCGATGCTCGGGCCCCAGCGCCCCGCTGGCCAGAGCACCACCGAGGGGGACGACGATTTCGGACGAGATCGGGATCCCAGCGCTCTCCAACGCCATCGTCACGAAGATCGCGATGAGCCCCCCGGAGCTCACCAAGCCGATCAGGAAATGCGACACGCGGCGAAGGGTAGCAGAGGAATCTGGACCAACTTGGGGCGCCGTCTACAACCAAGGACTTAGGGGTGTCACGGTCCGAAAAATGGGGGATCTGCCCCTTATCCGCATCCACCACCGCCCGGTAACTTGGCAAGGGTTAGTCTGGCTCGGCGGTTTCGGGGGGAGCGGCCGGGCCAGACCCCTCCTACGCCAGGTGCCCGATAATCCCCCGGATGACACGGGTTGCGTACCTGGGCCCCGAGGGTAGCTTCAGCGAGGAAGCCGCACGCCTCCAATATGGCAGCGAGGGTGAGTACATCAGCTTCCCTGACATCCCGGCCGCTATTGCTGCGCTATCTCACAAGCTGGTCGACAACGCGGTGGTCCCCATCGAAAACTCGATCGAAGGCTCCATCAACGTCACCCTCGATCATCTTCTCCACTCGGAGAGCCCACCTCCAATCGTCGCGGAGCTCAACCTCCCCGTACGCCATCACCTCGTTGCCAGGCCGGGAACCGGGCTATCGCAAATCGAGCGCGTTGTCTCGATCCCCGCTGCGGTGGCTCAATGCCGCCAGTTCCTGCAGGAGCAGCTGCCGCAGGTCCAGGTGCTCGCCGCGTTGTCGACATCAGCAGCGGTACAGAGCCTGGTTCACTCCGGCAACATCGCGGCGATCGGCAACCAGCGAGCGGCTCAGCTCTATGGGATGGAGATCGTGGTCGAAGACATCCAGGACACCAGCGACAACGTCACCCGCTTCATCGCGCTGAATCACACCCCCTCGGTGCCGACCGGAATCGACAAGACATCCATCGCCCTGATCCTGGCCGCCGATAAGCCGGGATCGCTGATGTCAATGCTGCGCGAGTTCGCCGATCGCGACATCAACCTCAGCAAGATCGAGTCGCGCCCCACCCGAACCGGGATGGGTAAGTACTTCTTCCTGATCGATCTCGCCGGCCACCAGGGCGACTCGATCGTCGCTGAGGCCCTCGAGGGTGCTCGCCAGCACAGTGACAAGCTCCTCATCCTCGGCTCCTATCCGGCCGCAGCAAAGGCTCCGGGACTGAGCAAGCCGGCCGCCCCAACGGTCCAGGAATAAGAAAGAGGCCGGATCTCTCCGGCCTCTTCTTCATCCCCCGCGTCCCTTAGCGCGGAGTGAGATCGACTACGCCTTGCCGATCTTGTAGATCTTGGTGCCGCAGACGGGGCAGGTCCCGGTGGTGGCGGGCTTGCCGTTCTTCATGGTGATCGCCTGGGCGTTCTGCATCTCCCGCTTGGTCTTGCACTTGAGGCAATAGCCTTCTGCCATGTTTATGCCTTCCCTATCTTGTACATCTTGGTGGAGCAAACCGGACACGTACCAGTCGTGGCCGGCTTGCCGTTCTTCATGGTGATCGCCTGCGCGTTACTGATCTCGCGCTTTTCCTTGCACTTGAGGCAGTATCCGACGGTCATGGTGGAACCATCCTTTGGTGGTGACGACTGCGCCTGCAGCGCGTCGGGGTGGGTCGCGGTCCCGCGAGACTCTTCTCGAATTCGATTCGTATTCGGATTGGCCCCGATTCTAAACGTGCCCATATTGGATTGCAAGGCACATTTGTGAATTCAGGCTGAGTTCAGGACCCTGGCCCCGGCCGTATTGGAGCCGAATTCAGCGGACGGCTACCATACGAGCCATGGCTGAGAACCCCTCAGATGAGGTCCACCACCCGATCTTCGCCCGCCTCTTCTCGCTGGTTGGCAAGGGCCTCGACAGCACCGAGAGGGAGCACCGCCAGGAACTCAACTCCGATCTCAGCGGCCGCGTGATCGAAGTCGGCTGCGGGGCGGGTGTCAACTTCGAGTACTACCCAAAGTCGGTTACCTATGTGCTGGCGGTCGAACCTGAGCCGAGTTTGCGTAAGCAGGCGATCCGCGCCGGCGACCGAGCCCCGGTCCCAGTTCGAGTCGTGGCAGGGGTGGGCGAGCGCCTTCCGGCCGAGGCCGAGGAGTTCGACGCCGCCGTGACCTCACTCGTGCTCTGCACCATCCCCGATCCTGTCGCGGCCCTTCGCGAGATCCACCGGGTGCTCCGCCCGGGCGGCCACCTGCGCTTCTATGAGCACGTCGCTGCCGAGGGATCTGTGGCGCGTCAATTCCAGCACGCTCTCGACGCCACGGTGTGGCCCAAGCTGGCAGGTGGCTGCCATTGCGGCCGTGATAGCCAGGACGCGATTGTGGCCGCCGGCTTTCAGGTCGTGCGCAGCCGACGGTTCATGGTCAAGCCGCTTGGCATCCCGAGCCACCTCGCGCCGTTCATCATGGGCACCGCGGTTCGCGACTAACCCGTCTGCGACGATCGCCTAGTCTAAACCGCCGCTGTTCCCGCATTCGTCGCGCGTCTCCCAAGATCGCTAGGATTCTCTGCCATGGTCGGGCTCATGCACTCTCCGCCAACATTGGCGCCATGAAGACGGTGATCCTCTGCGGTGGGCGAGGGACGCGGCTGCGGGAGTTCACTGCGGCGATCCCCAAAGTCCTGGTCGAGGTAGGTGGCAAGCCCATCCTCTGGCACATCATGAAGTCCTACGCCGTCCACGGGTTTAGCGACTTCGTTCTCGCCCTCGGTTATAAGGGCCAGCAGGTGGAGGAGCGAATGCGCGACGAATCGGATCAGAGTTGGTCCGTCACCTATGCCGACACCGGGCTGGACACCAATACTGGGGAAAGGCTGGGCCGACTACGGTCCCACGTTGAAGGCACAGAGCCCTTCTTCGCAACCTACGGCGACGGGGTCTCCGACATTGACCTCGCATCTCTGCGTGACTTTCACTGCGGCCACGGGCGTGCGGCCACCATCACCGTGGTTCGCCCCGAGCTGCAGTTCGGCCTGGTCGAGGTCGGCGACGAAAACGTAGTGTCGAGCTTCCAGGAGAAGCCGCAACTCGATGGCTGGATCAACGGTGGCTTCTTCGTCTTCGACCAGCGCGTGTACGACTACCTGTCGGTGGGTTCAGTACTGGAGCGCGGACCGCTGGAAGCCCTGGCCCGAGATTCCCAGCTGATGGCCTATCGGCACGAGGGCTTCTGGGCCTGCATGGACACATACAAGGACAACGAGAGGCTGAACGCCGCCTGGGCCGAGGGGGATGCGCCGTGGCGATCATGGGGCGAGGATGGGGACTGACTTCTGGTCCGGGCGCCGCGTGCTCGTCACCGGTGCCGGCGGGTTCGTGGGGGCCCGGCTAGCCGAGGCGCTGATCGACAACGGCGCGGTCGTCAATGCGCTGGTCCGAGACCGGCCGGCCAACGATGGCCTCGACCTTCTCGGCTTGCAGAGCCGCGTCAACATGGTCCACGGATCGGTCGAGGATCACGATCTGGCCGCGCGTGTCCTCAACGAGTACGAAGTCGATACGGTTTTCCACCTCGCCGCCCAGGCCCTGGTTGGAGCTGCCAACCGCTCTCCTGCCTCCACGTTCGAATCGAACATCCGCGGCACATGGACCGTACTCGAGTCCTGCCGTCTCAACCCCCTTGTGAAGCGGGTGGTGGTGGCCTCCAGTGACAAGGCCTACGGTACCCAGCCGGAGCTGCCCTACCGGGAGGATCAGCCCCTGCTGGCCATCAACCCCTATGACGTCTCCAAGGCTTGCGCAGACGCCCTTGCGCGCAGTTACTACCACGCCTTCTCCCTGCCGGTGGCGGTGACCCGCTGTGCCAACATCTACGGCGGCGGCGACCTCAATTTCTCAAGGCTTGTCCCCGGCACGATCAGGTCGGCACTCAAAGGCGAGCCGCCCGTCATCCGCAGCGACGGGACCCCGCTCCGCGACTATATCCACGTCGACGACGCGATCAACGCCTACTTGATGCTGGCCGAGCGCGCCGATGAAGATGGCATCTCGGGTCGCGCATTCAACTTCGGCGCTAACCAGCCCATCAAGGTCATGGACTTGACCCAGGCCATCCTCAGCGCGTGCGGGCGGTCCGACTTGGAGCCGGATATACGCGGCGAGGGCAAGCTCGGCACCGAGATCGACCAACAGTACCTGGACAGCAGCATGGCCCATGCCGTCCTCGGCTGGACGCCCTCAACAACGCTCGAGGCGGGATTGGCGAGCGCAATCGAGTGGTACCGAGGTCATTTCCGGGCGCACGGCTTCGGGGAGGCGTGACACTGCGCGACTAACCGGCGCCGGTCTCGATCTCACATCGAACTCGGGTGTTAAGCTAGTCGCGCTTTGACAGACCGAGAGCGGTCGGGGAAGGCCTAACCCCCAAGCGCCCGGCAGCCTGAGACCAGGCGCCGGAAGGCCCACGGGCCAGGTCTTCCCCGGCATTCGAAGACCACAGGAGCCCGATATGACCAGGTACCACCCCTGGGGACACGTGCGACGCGCGGGGAGATCGGCATGATCTTCCTGAGCGACTTCCTGCGCGCTGAGATCGTGGACAATCGCCAGCGCCGCGTGGGGCGCGTCGGCGACCTCGTGATCAAGATCATCGAGCCATTCCCGGTCGTCAGCCACGTGATCCTGCGTGGTCGCGGCAAGCAGGCCTTTCCCTGGTCCCACGTGCGCTCATTCGAAGCCAAGGAGCTGGCCCTCAAGGTGCCGCGGGAGGAGCTGCGCCCGGAGCCCGCGGACGAGGATGCCATCTGGCTGGCGCGCGACGTCCTCGACAAGCAGATCGTGGATACCGACGGCCGCCGGGTGGTGCGCGTCAACGACCTCCAGCTGTCCCCCGTCTCGGGCCAGCTGCTGCTGGTGGGCGTGGACATCGGAGGCCGGGGCATCCTGCGGCGCTTCGGCCTCGAGGACCTGGGCAAGAGCCTGGCCCACGCCGCCCGCCGGGACTGGGCCCAGAAGCTGATCGCCTGGGACGTGGTCGACCCCGTGGCGTCTGACCTCGACGCGGTCAAGCTGCGCATCTCCCACCAGAAGCTGGCCAAGATGCACCCTGCCGACATCGCCGAGGTCGTCGACCGCCTCAGCCACCGCCAGCGTGACGCCGTCTTCGCCGCGCTCAGCGACGAGGTCGGCGCCGACGTGCTTGAGGAGATGGACCCCGAGGACCAGGTCGACGTGCTCGAGGCCCTGGGTGACGAGCGTGCCGCGGACCTGCTCGAGGAGATGGACCCCGACGAGGCCGCCGACCTCCTCGCCGACCTCCCCGAGGACCGTGCCGAGGCCCTCCTCCAGAAGATGCAGGAGGCCGACGCCGAGGAGGTGGAGGAGCTGCTCCACTACGAGGAGGACACCGCCGGCGGGCTGATGACCACCGAGTACGTCGCGGTCTCCAGCGACCTCACCGCGGCCGAGACCATCAACAAGCTGCGAGAGCTCGAGCCCGACGCCGAGTCGGTCTACTACGTATACGTCGTCGATCGCAACGAGAACCTGCTCGGTGTGCTGTCGCTTCGCGACCTGATCGTGGCCCAGCCGGAGACACCGATCACCGACATCATGACCCGCAAGGTCGTCAGTGTCCCCCTCGACGCCTCCAGCGCGGAGGTCGCCGAGGTGATGCGGAAGTACAACCTGCTGGCCGTGCCCGTGACCGACGTCGACGGCCACCTCGAGGGCATCATCACTGTCGACGACGTCATGGAGACGGTGCTGTCCGGCGGCGGCCGGCGGCGCCTTCGGATCTTCGGGTGAGCGTCTGATGGAGAAGCGCGGTGAACCTCCGAGTCCCCAAGACCGAGAGCATCCGAGGCCGTCTTCGTCCCCGCAGCCGCTGGTCGTCGCTGCGCACCTGGGCGCTGCCGGCGAGCCGGCTGGCCTTCCTGGCGGCCCTGGGTCCGGGCCTGGTCAGCGGCTTCGCCGACAACGACGCCGGCGGCATCACAACCTACTCAGTGGTTGGAGCGCAGTTCGGCTACGGCCTGATGTGGGCGCTGCTGGCCAGCATGATCGCGCTGGCGATCACCCAGGAGACCGGGGCGCGCCTTGCGCTCGCCACCGGAAAGGGACTGGCGGACCTGATCCGAGAGCGTTTTGGGGTTCGGTGGGTGGCGTTCGCCGTGCTGACCATGCTGCTGGCCAACCTCGGCACCACGGTGGCCGAGTTTGCCGGGATCGCCGCCGCCCTCTCGCTCTTCCACGTGCCCGTGATCGTCAGCGCCCTGGTCTCTGCCGCCGGGATGATGTTCCTGCTCGGCCGTGGCCGCTTTGGCCGCATCCAGTACGCATTCCTGGCGGGCGGGGTGGCGGTCTCCATCGCCTACGCGGTCTCAGCCGTCCTGGCCAAGCCTGACTGGGGACAGGCCACCCTCTTCACCGTCGTCCCCCACATCTCACTCGACCAGGTCTACATCCTGGCCGTGGTGGGGACCGTCGGCACCACCATCACCCCCTGGGGGCAGGCCTTCATCCAGTCGTTCTGCGTTGACAAGGGGCTCCGCGCCGACGACCTGACCGCAACCAGGCTGGACGTCACCGCCGGGTCCTTCATCACCAACGTCGTCGCCGGCTTCATCGTGGTCGCCTGCGCCGCCACACTGTGGGCGCATGGTCAGACGTCGATCAGCGACGCCGGCCAGGCAGCGGTGGCGCTGGAACCATTTGCCGGCAAGAGCGCCGAACTGCTGTTTGCCGGTGGACTCTTGGCGGCATCGCTACTGGGACTTGGGACCGTGCCCCTGACCAGCACCTACTTCGCCACCGAGGCCTTCGGCTGGGAGCGCGGTCTGGGCTGGCGCATCCGGCAGGCGCCTGCGTTCTACGGCATGCTGGCGTTCTTCATCGGCTTCGCCGCCCTGTTCGTCATGATCCCGGGGCTGCCCCTGGTGCAGGTGATATTCCTGTCGCAGGTGTTCAACGGGCTCCTGATCCCCGTGATCCTGGTGTTCGTGATGCTGATGGCCACCGACCGGCGGATGCTTGGGAGCCTGGCCAGCGGGCGGATCCTGGCGGCGCTTGGCTGGACAGTGACCGTCCTGGTAACGGTCCTCTCGATCGCGCTGGTGGTCAGCCAGCTGATCGGGAAGTGACTGTCCTGACCTAGAGCCCTTCCTCGCGGCGGTACCTCATCAGCCGGGCGACCACCTCATCCATCCCGGCATTGCGCAGGCCGGTCAGCCCCGGCGCCGAGATCGCGAAGGACGCCGTGACCATGCCCCATGCCATCGCTTCCAGCAGGGTGTCGGCCGCCATCGTCGACCGGGCCGCGCCCGACCTGCCGACCGCGTCGGCGGCCGTGACCTCCGCCAGGCGCCCCAACATCCCGCCCGCGAGGGCGTCGCCCGCCCCGGTGGGGTCGACGACGTCCACGTGCGGCGCCTGGAGGCGGTCATGCCGGTCCCGGGTCCACAGGATGGCGCCGCCGGCGCCTCGCTTGACTACGGCAGCGGTCAGGTCGAAGCGGTCTAGCGCCAGCGTTGCCGCCGCCGCGATGCCGCGAGTGCGGGCCAGCAGCTCAAGCTCGTGCTCGGTGGCGAAGAGGATGCGGCAGTTGGTCAGCATCTGCTCCACCAGCGGGCGCTGGCGCTCGATGAAGATATCCATGGTGTCCCCTGCCACCATCGTCCCGGGCGGTAGGGTCCTGGCCACCGCGAGCTGCAGCTCGGGGTCGGCGCTGCCCAGGAATACGGTCGTGGGGAGCGAGTCGAGCGGTTCCACCTGCGGGCGGTACCCGGCGTAGCCACCGGCGAAGCGCTCCAGGGTTTCGGCCTCCCCGCCATCGACCGCCCGGCGGGCACGCCAGGTATATGTCTGATCCTGGGTCACCGTGAGGCGCGACAGGTCGGCGAAATCCAGCACCTGGCGCAGCTCGGACGCGCGGTCGGCGCCCACCGCGCCGATGACCGCCACCGGGCCGAAGTAGCGCGCTGCCAGGGCGAAGTACACCGCGGAGCCCCCCAGCTCGCCGTCCAGCCGGACCCGCGGGGACTCCACGAAGTCTTGCGCGACCGATCCCACCACCAGCACCCCTTCTGGCTGCGTCATCGCCGACAGTGTGCCTCACGGTGGGCTCCGCCTGGAGCTTGCTGCCCTAGAATTCGCCCGTCATGTCCGATTTGCAATACGGCGTCGGCCTGCTTGGCCTGGGCACCGTCGGCTCCCAGGTGGCCGAACGCCTGGAGCAGGCCAGCGAGATGATCCAGCGCCGTACCGGCGTCGAGCTCTGCCTCCAGCGCATCCTGGTGCGCGACACGGAGAAGGCGCGCGGCTATCAGCCCACCGCACCCCTGACCGACGACCCCGAGCTGGTCCTCAGCGACGCGCACGTCGACATCATCGTCGAGGTCATCGGTGGCGACGAGCCTGCGCATGACTACCTGCGCCGCGCCATCAAGAGCGGCAAGCACGTCGTCACCGCCAACAAGGAGGTGATGGCCAAGTACGGCCCCGAGCTGCTGGAGCTGGCGCTCGAGCACCACGTGGACATCTACTTCGAGGCGGCCGTCGGCGGCGGCATCCCCCTGATCTCGACGTTCAAGATCGATCTCCTGGCCAACGAGATCAACTCCATCGAGGCCATCATCAACGGCACCACCAACTACATCCTCGATGGCATGGCCCAGGGGCGCTCCTACGAGGCGGCGCTGGCCGAGGCCAAGCAGCTGGGGTACGCCGAGGCCGAGCCCAGCTCCGACGTCGACGGCTTCGACTCCGTCTTTAAGTTGGCGATCATGGCCTCGATCGCGTTCAGCTCGCGCCTGCATCCTTCGCAGGTCTACCGCGAGGGCATCACCGACCTCGATCCCCGCGACTTCGGGTTCGCCGCCGAGATGGGCTACGCCATCAAGCTGCTGGCGGAGGGCCGCAAGCGCGACGGCGCGGTCGAGCTCCATGTCCACCCCACGCTCATCCCGCTCAGCCACCTGCTCTCGCGGGTCGACGGCAGCAACAACGCCGTCGTCGTCGACGGCGACCTGGTGGGGACGGTCCTGATGTACGGCCAGGGCGCAGGCGGCCGGCCAACGGCCAGCGCTGTGGTCGGCGACCTCATCGACCTGGTCCACTCCATGCGCAAGGGCGTCGACAACCGGATCCCGATGTGGTTCGACCGCAACTACGAGGTCCGGCCCTTCACCGAGGTCGTCAGCCGGGCTTACTACCGCATGGAGGTCGAGGACCGCCCCGGCGTCCTCGCCGAGATCACTCGAATATACGCCGACAACCACATCTCGATCGACTCCGTCACCCAGAAGAGCAACGACACCAGCGCCGACACCGCCGAGATCGTGATCCTCACCCATCCCGCGCAGGAGAACGTGCTGCAGAGCGCGCGAAACGCCATCGACGCCCTCGACTGCGTGCGGAAGGTCCATTCGTTCCTCCGGGTGCAGTGAGCGCGCGCCCCGCTGACGCCGACTCGAGCGGCGTGGGTTCTCCGGCTACAGAGACTGCCAGCCTGGCCGGCCGCCAATGGGGCGGCGTCATCGAACGATACGGGGAGCACCTGCCGCTGACGCCGCGCACGCCCCGGATCAGCCTCAACGAGGGCGGAACGCCGCTGATCCGCTCGGAGAACATCGGGCGCCAGCTGGGGATTCGCGAGCTGCACTTCAAGTTCGAGGGCCTCAACCCCACCGGCTCCTTTAAGGACCGCGGCATGGTGGTGGCGGTGGCCAAGGCGATGGAGGCCGGCGACCGGATCCTGATGTGCGCCTCCACCGGCAACACGTCAGCCAGCGCCGCGGCCTACGCCGGGCGCTTTGGGCTGCGCTGCGTGGTCCTCATCCCAAAGGGCAAGATCGCGCCCTCGAAGCTCGTCCAGGCCCAGGTCTACGGCGCCCGGGTGGTGCAGGTCGATGGAAATTTCGATGATTCCCTGGAGTGCGTGCGGGAGCTGAGCAAGGTCGACGGGGTGGCCCTGGTCAACTCGGTCAACCCCAACCGAATCGAGGGCCAGAAGACGGCGGCGTTCGAGGTCATCGAGGCGCTCGGCGAGGCCCCCGACATGCTCTTCATCCCGGTCGGCAACGCCGGCAACATCACCGCCTACTGGAAGGGCTTCAAGGAGTACCACGACGCCGGGCGGTCAACGCAGCTTCCCCAGATGGTGGGCGCCCAGGCGGAGGGGGCTGCGCCCATCGTGCGAGGCCAGCCGGTGGCCAACCCCAAGACCATCGCCTCCGCCATCCGCATCGGCAACCCCGCGTCCTGGGAAGCCGCCACCTCGGCCCGCGACGAAAGCGGGGGCGCCATCGAGATGGTGAGTGACGGGGAGATCCTCAGTGCTCAGCGGCTGCTGGCGAGCACCGAGGGCATCTTTGCCGAGCCGGCCAGCAGCGCGTCGCTGGCCCTGCTCGCCAAGATGGCGCATGAGGGGCGCGTTGCTGTCGACGCCCGTGTCGTTTGCGTCCTCACCGGCACCGGCCTCAAGGACCCCGCGGCAACCGAGGAGCACCTACTGCCGCCGTTGAACCTTCCCGCCGACGCCCGCGCCATCGCCAAGGCCCTCAAGCTCTAGCGTCATGAGCGCCGTCACCGGGAAGCCCGGCGTCCGCGTCACCGTGCCCGCCAGCTCCGCCAACCTGGGGCCGGGGTTCGACGTGCTCGCACTGGCGCTCGAGCTGGTCAACACCTATGACGTGTGGGAGATCCCCACCGAGCTGCTAATCGAGGTCGAGGGCGAAGGGGCCGGCCTGATCCCGCGCGACCAGGACAACCTCTTCTACAGCGCCATGACCAGCTACTTCGCCATCGCCGGCTACGAGCCCAGCGGCCTTCACATCCGCACCCAGAACCGGATCCCGCTAGGTCGCGGCCTGGGCAGCAGCGCCGCCACCATCATCGCCGGCCTGGTCGCCGCGCGTGCCCTAACGGACTATGAGGTCGACGACGACCGCCTCCTCAACATCGCCGGCGCCCTCGAGGGCCACCCTGACAACGTCGCCGCGGCGCTGGGAGGAGGCCTCGTCCTGGTGATGCCCGATGAGGGCGAGCAATACACCGTCCGGCGGCTGCCGTGGCCGCTCCATGTCGGCACCGTGCTCTTCATCCCCGAGCTACTGGTCAGCACCGACTCGGCTCGCGAGGTGCTCCCCGACGCCTATCCCCGCGCCGACGTCGTCCACAACCTCTCCCGGGTGGCGCTCTTCGTGGCCGCCCTCCAGGAAGGCCGTGCCGACGACCTGCGGCTGGCGACGCAGGACCGCCTCCACCAGCCCTACCGCCGTGACCTCGTGCCCGGGCTCGATGACATCATTGCTGGAGCCCTCGACGCCGGCGCCCTGGGCGCATTCCTGAGCGGCGCCGGCCCGACGGTCATGGCGCTCTTCGACCGTGGCCACAACGACGCCGGCGCGCGCATCGGCGAGGCCATGGCGGTCGTGGCCCGGAGGTTTGGCTTGGAGGGTCGCAACCTCGTCGTCGAGGTCAACAGCGGTGGCGCCGAGGCCTCGGCGCTGCCCCCGGAGGCGGGATCGTGACCGCCGCCGCCCGCCCGCTGGTGCAGAAGTATGGGGGCTCCTCGGTGGCCACCGCCGCCAAGATCCAGCGCATCGCAGCGCGGATCGCTGCCCAGCCGCGACGGGGCGGCCTGGTCGCGGTGGTCTCGGCGATGGGCGACACCACCGACCGGCTGACGCGCCTGGCCGGGCGCATCAGCAAGGACCCGCCCGCCCGCGAGCTGGACACCCTGCTCTCCGCGGGCGAGACGGTGACCGCGCCGCTGCTGGCGATCGCGCTGCACGAGCTTGGCGTGCCGGCGCTGTCCCTCTCCGGCGCCCAGGCCGGCATCCGCACCAGCCCCTCCCACACCCGCGCCCACATCCTCGACGTGGTCCCGACCCGGGTCATCGCCGAGCTCAAGCAGGGCCGTGTGGTGGTGGTCGCCGGCTTCCAGGGTGTCAACGAGGCCCTCGACGTAACCACCCTGGGGCGCGGCGGCTCCGATACCACCGCGGTGGCGCTGGCGGCGGCGCTGGACGCCCGCGAGTGCGAGATCAACACCGACGTCCGCGGCGTCTACACCGCCGACCCCCGGATCGTGCCCGAAGCCCAGCTGGTGACATCGATCGGGTACGACGAGATGATCGAGCTGGCCTCGCTCGGGGCCCAGGTGATGCACCCGCGCGCGATCGAGATCGCCGAGCTGTACGAGCTCCCGGTCCGCGTCCGGGGCACCTTCGATGATGCGGCGGGTACGCTCATCAGTCGGAAGCCGAAGATGGAGCAGAAGAAGCGCGTGCGCGGGATAGCGTCGGAGGAGAAGGTCGCCAAGCTGACCCTCATTGGCGTGCCCGATCGCCCAGGTGTGGCCGCTGGCATCTTCACACCGCTGGCCGATGCCGGCATCAGCGTCGACGTCATCATCCAGAACGTTTCCCAACACGGCGTGACCGACCTTTCGTTCACCGTTGCCGCCGCCGACCTGGCGGCGGCCGAGAAGATCGTCCGGCGGGTCGCCGCCGACATCAAGGCCGAGGGCCTGGCCACCGACCGCAAGGTAGCCAAGGTTTCGATCGTTGGCACCGGCATGCTGGGCCAGCCTGGCATCGCGGCGCGCATGTTCAGGTGCCTCGCCGACGCCGGCATCAACATCGACATGATCAGCACGAGCGAGATCCGGATCACGTGCATCGTGTCCCGCGACCGGGCCAAGGACGCCGTCCGCGCCCTGCACAAGGCCTATCAGCTCGACCAGGCCTAGTGCCCCCTGAGGCCCTTCCTCCCGTGGTCGGCATGCGGGTGCGCCTGCGCAAGCCCCACGCTTGCGGCGCCGACGTCTTCCGGGTGGGCGCTCTCGGCGCCGACATCCGGCTCTTCTGCGAGAAATGCGGAACCAAGGTGTTCATCGAGCGTCCGCGCTTCCGCGCCCGGGTCAAGGAGGTGCTGGACCCGGCGCCGGCGGGGCAGCCCGAGGACGTGTCTTGAGCCTGACCATCGGCATCGTCGGCCTGCCCAACGTCGGCAAGTCGACCCTCTTCAACGCCATGACCCAGGCGGGCGCCTTGGTAGCGAACTACCCCTTCGCCACCATCGACCCCAACACCGGCATCGTCCAGGTGCCCGACGAGCGACTGACTAAGCTGGCCGAGCTGTTCAAACCCCCAAGCGTGGTGCCCGCGACGGTGACCTTTGTCGACATCGCCGGGCTGGTCAAGGGCGCGGCCGAGGGTGAGGGGCTGGGCAACAAATTCCTCTCCCACATCCGCGAGTGCGACGCCATCGCCATGGTTGTGCGCGCCTTCGAGGACCCCAACGTAACCCACGTCGGCGGCGCCATCGATCCCGCCTCGGACATCGCCACCGTCGACTACGAGCTGATCCTCGCCGACCTGGAGACGGTCGAGCGTCGCCTGGAGCGGACCGAGAAGGCGGCCAGGCGGGGGCAGAAGGGCGCCGCCGAAGAGCTGGCCGTCCTGCAGCGGGTGGCCATCGCCCTGAACGACGCGGTGCCCGCGCGCCGGCTGGGCCTCAGGGACGAGGAGAAGGCGCTGATCCGCGACCTCAGCCTGCTCTCGCTCAAGCCGGTGATCTACGTCGCCAACGTCAGCGAGGCCGAAGCGGGCAAGACCTCGGGCCCATACCTTGACGACGTCGCGGACGTGGCCCGCGCCGAGGGTGCACGCTGGCTCCCGATCTCGGCGCGGATCGAGTCGGAGCTGCGCGAGCTCGACGCCGCCGAGGCGGCCGAGTTCCTCGGCTCGCTGGGACTCGAGGAGTCGGGGCTGGACCGGCTGGCCCGCGAGGCCTACGCCCTGCTCGACCTGATCACCTTCCTCACCGCCGGGGAGAAGGAGGTACGCGCCTGGACCATCCGTCGCGGCACCCGCGCCCCCCAGGCGGCGGGCGCCATCCACACCGACTTCGAAAAGGGGTTCATCAAGGCCGAGGTGGTCGGTTGGAAGGAGCTGGTCGAGGCCGGCGGCTGGGCCCAGGCCAAGGCGGTCGGGAAGGTGCGGATCGAAGGAAAGGATTACGTTTTCCAGGATGGCGACACCACCATCTTCCGCTTCAACGTCTGAGCGACCGGGCGCCGGGGTGCCCGCTGTGCCGGCGCCCACGTGGCGGCTGATCGTCGATCCGCCGATGACCGGCGAGCAGAACATGGCCCGCGACCGCGCCCTGGTCGACGAGCTGGTCGCGGGTGAGCGCCCGGCCACCCTGCGCTTCTACGCCTGGCGGCCGGCCTGCATCTCCCTCGGCCTGGGCCAGAAGCCGGAGATCCTCAACCTCGACAGGGTGCGCGCCGCCGGGCTGGACGTCGTCCGTCGTCCCACCGGCGGCCAGGCGCTGCTGCATGACGACGAGGTCACCTACTCGGTGGTCGCCTCGCAGGCTGACCCACGCGTAGGCGGCACCCTGATGCAGACCTACCACGCCATCACCGAGGCCTTCCTCTCCGGGCTGGCCTCCCTGGGCATCGAGGGTGAGGGCGCCGACTGCGAGCCGCGCCCGGCGTCGGGGGTGACGCCGGTGTGCTTCGCCTCGGCCTCGGCCGAGGAGATCCTGGTGGGCGGGCGCAAGCTCCTGGCCAGCGCGCAGTGGCGGACCCGCGGTGTCTTCCTCCAGCACGGCAGCCTGCTGCTCACCGACCGCCAGGGCGAGCTGCCCGGATTGATGCGCGACGCCGGCGACCGCAAGCTGCAGCCGA
Organism: Candidatus Dormiibacterota bacterium; assembly: GCA_035938265.1. Lineage (GTDB taxonomy): Bacteria > Chloroflexota > Dormibacteria > DASZGP01 > DASZGP01 > DASZHA01. The sequence continues at coordinate 15,384 of DASZHA010000046.1, read as the reverse complement.
TGTCGGTCAGCCTGTCGGAGCTGATCCCCACGATGCCGCCGCGAGACCGCCTCATCCAGCTGCTGGTCCGCGGTTTCGAGACGGCCCTCGAGGTCCGCTTGGCAGCCGAGCTCTAGGCGGTTGGGGTCCGGCGGCAGACTTTCGAGCCGTTAAGCCTCCTGCTTGACAAGCCCAAGATAATGGGGTAAAGTCCCTCGCGAGGCACAAGATATGGGTGGTCTCCATCCAGGTCGGAAAGCCTTCATCGCACAGGCAACAGGCATTCAGATCCTCCTCGCGGTCTTGCACTTCGTCCCTTCAGCAGTCCCGCAGCTGGTGCCTGTTGCCTGTATTTAACGCCTGTAGAGTTGTGGCGTGGCACGCCAGAAAACCCGCGTCCAGCAGCGCAAGGTCAAGGCCAAGGTCGCCCAGTTTCAGCCGCCGGCGCCCCCGGCCAAGTCTTCGGGGCGGCTGCAGGCGCGAATGCTCGAGGGCCACGCTCCCAGCACCGTCTTCCGCATCGCGCTCTACCTCGGCGCCTTCCAGCTGGCGCTGCTTCTGATCGGGGCGGGCCTTTTCTTAGTCCTACCCGACCTGCCGCTGAAGATCGAGGACGTCCTCGTCTTCCTGCTGGCGGCGATCGTCCCGGGTACCCTGATCTGGCCGGCGCTGATCCTTGCCTGGCGCGATCGTCGGGCCCAGACCGAGCTGATCCAAGGCCAGATGATGGGAGCCTCGCCGGTCTCGATGAGCTATGGGCTGGGGATGCTGTACGTCAAGACCCGCCAGCGAGAGGTCCAGCTGAACATCCCGCGCAAGCTCCTTCGCCAGGTGCCCCAGAACCACGTCCAGGTGGCGGTGAGGATGACGCCCAACCTGCGGCACGTCGCGAGCCTGCAGGTGATGGGGCCGCGGCTGGCCGGCGGCGTGCCCACCGAAGTTCCGGAGCAGTTCAAGTTCGCCGAACGCTTCCCCATCCTCGCCATCGCCCTGACCTACGCCGGTGTCTTCGGCATCGGCATCGTCCTGCTCTGCATCCCGCTCCCAAGCGCGCTGCTGGCCGTGCACCTGATCATCGTTCCGATTGGCATGGCCGCCGCTGCGCTGGCCGCGCGCTACATCACGCAGTGGTACCAGAAGCGGCTTGAGAAAGAGCTGGCGCCCGAGGCGTAGTCCCCTAGCGGAGCAGCTGAGGTAGGCGCTGGAAGCCTGCCTGGAGCAGACTCAGGGCGAGGGCGGCTCCGGCAGCGAGCAGCCCCGCGAGGCCGAAGCTTAGCGTCGAGGGCTGCAGGCCCAGGGCCAGGGCATCCGGGGATGCCAGGCCCAAGCGCCGGTAGGCTGTGTCGATCCTTGCCACGGCTTCAGTGTCCTCAACAGACCTAAGGTGGTCCTGAGACCACTCTGAGGGTTGTCTGAGACGTGGCATATGTGCGAGGCGCACGGAAACACGGGTGCCGCCTCTTTGCATCCTCACACCCGTCGCCCTCGACCCCCAAGGAATCGGGAATTCGGAAACAACCTGACTGCACCGTCATGTTCGGGGATCAGAGCAAATCATTGCTATGATCAACACGCCGCGCGTCTTTCCTTTGTTCCCCCTGGACGAGCGACCCCAGAATCCGGCGGTAAGCCGCTTACAGAAGGTGAGGAGCCCACTTGGCGAAGCCCATCCCGGCAGCAGAACAGCGCGATCTCCTCAAGGACGAGCATGACGCCTGCGCCCTGATCGCCAACGTCCGCAAGAAGGGCGGGGCCTCGCACGGCAACGTCAAGCGGACGATCGAGGCGCTGATGATGATGGCCCACCGGTCGGGCATCGTCGACGGCGAGGGTGACGGCTGTGGCGTCCTGACGGACATCCCGCGCAAGATCTGGGCGGCGCGGCTGGTCCAGGCCGGGCTCTTCGAGGCGGTCACCACCCATCCCCGCTTCTTCGTCGGCCACTTCATGATCCCGCGGGGGACTGACCACGCGGGCGATGTTCGCAACAAGGTCGAGGAGCACTTCAAGGCCATAGGCGCGGACATCCTCTGGAGCGGCAATGGCGACACCCAGCCGTACAGCCTGGGCCCGGCGGCCGCCGCCGAGGAGCCCGAGTTCTGGCAGCTGGCAGGGTTCCTCAACCAAGGCACCACCGACGTGGTCAACGCCCGCCTCTTCGCCGTCCAGTTGGCGATCGAACGCGAGACCGGCGTGCACGTTTCCTCGCTCAGCGCCGACTCGGTGGTCTACAAGATCCGCGGCAGCGCCGAGACCCTGGCCCGCTACTACCCCGAGCTGCGGCGCCCGGACTTCCTCAGCGCCATCACCATTGGGCACAACCGCTACTCCACCAACACGGCGTCGGTCTTCGACCGGGTGCAGCCGTTCTCGATGCTCGGCCACAACGGCGAGATCAACACCATCGCCCGCCTCCGCGAGGAGTCAACTGGCATCGGCACCCAGCTTCTCCACGCCGGCTCCGACAGCCAGGACCTCAATCGGACGCTGGAGACGATGGTCCACCACTACGGCATGTCGCTGCTGGAGGGGATGGAGGTCCTCTTCCCGCCGATCATCAGCGAGATCCGCCAGCTGCCCCCCGCGCTGCAGGACCTCTACATGTTCTTCCGCGAGCTCTGGGGGCCGTTCTCCCAGGGCCCGGCGGCGATCGTCAGCCGGTACGGCGACGAGTGCGTCTTCGCCGTCGACGCGATGGGGCTCCGGCCGCTGTGGTTCGGCGAGACCGAGAAGGAGTTCTTCTTCTCCTCGGAGAAGGGCGTCATCCCCATCGAACAGATGACCAGCGACCCGGTGCCCCTGGCGCCCGGGGAGCGGGTCGCGGTCCAGGTCGAACGTGGCCACCGGGTGCGGTTGATGCGCCACCCCGAGATCCAGAAGCGCGTCAACGAGCTGGCTCGCCACCGCTGGCCCGGCATCCGTGGCTACCGCAAGCACATCGGCGGCCCCGTCCCCACCCGCGCCACCAAACAGCACGAGCGCTACTACCGCGACTACCTGGCCGAGTCGCAGGCCGCCATCCCCGACCACAGCAAGCTCCTGTCCGCCTTCGCCTGGGACCGCGAGGACCTCGATACCGTCGAGAAGCTGGCAGGCACCGGCAACGAGAAGATCGGGTCGCTGGGCTGGGACGGGCCCCTGGCCAGCCTCAACGACCAGCGCCAGAACGTCGCCGACTACTTCAAGGAGACGGTGGCGGTCGTCACCAACCCCGCCATCGACCGGGAGCGCGAGATCGAGCACTTCTCCCTCCGCGTGGTCCTCGGCCGCCGGCCCCAGATGACAACGGGCAAGCAGATCCGTCCCCACAAGCGAATGGAGCTGACCCACCCGATCCTCCTCGGCGGCCACCTCAAGGAGGCGGCCATGAAGCGGACTGAGTACCGCGAGATCGCCGATTCGGTCGGCACCTACGTGCTGGAGGACCTGCTCGCCGAGTTCGCCGAGGACCCCGGGGCGGTCAAGATCATCTCCACCGCTTACCGGCCCGAGGAGGGCCTCCACCGCGCCATCCAGCGGATCGGAGAGGAGGCCATCGGCGCGGCCCGGGTCGAGGGCGCCCACCTGGTTCTGATCGACGACGGCGGCGCCTTCCGCGACGGCCGTCACGTCATCGACCCCCACCTGGCCCTATCCCGCGTCGACCTTGCCCTGCGCGGCGAGTTCGACCCCAACGGGGAGTCCTTCCGCCGCCGCATCGCCCTGGTCCTGCGGTCGGGGGCTCTGCGCAACCTCCACGACCTGGCGATGGCGATGGCGCTGGGAGCCGACGCCCTCAACCCCTACCTGATGCTGGACATCGCCATGCACGCCGACAACCCCAAGGCACTGGAGAACCTGGTCACCGCCGTGCGCAAGGGTTTCGAGAAGGTGATCAGCACCATGGGCATCCACGAGCTGCGCGGCTACGGTCGCTTCCAATCGAGCATCGGCCTGGAACCGGAGCTGGCGGCGATGTTCCGTATGCGCAACTTCTACGGCTCCGAGGGCAGCGGCCTCTCGCTGGCCGACCTGGAGCGGGACGCCACCGAGCGATACGCCCTTGCCACCGGCGACGGCAGCGATGGCCTGGGCAAGACCTTCCACTTCAACCCCTTCGTCTACAAGCAGGCCATGCACGTGGCCGATACGGGCGAGGGCTACGCCGACTTCGCCTCCCGGGTCCGCGAGCAGGAGCTGGAGCACCCGGTGTCGCTCCGCCACGTGCTCGACTTCAAGCTCCAACCCAACGCCTCAGGTACCACGCTCTTTGGGCTCGAGGTCGACTGCTCGGTAGGCGACCACTCGCTGCCCTTCTACATCAGCTCGATGTCCTTCGGCTCGCAGGGCGAGACCGCCTACCGCGCCTATCCCGAGGGGGCCAAGCGGCTCAACATGGTGGCCATCAACGGCGAGGGTGGGGAGTTGCCCGACCTCTACGGCAAGTACCCCAAGTGGCGCGGCCAGCAGATCGCGTCCGGCCGGTTCGGGGTCACCGCCGAGCTGCTCAACTCCTCCTACCTGCTCGAGATCAAGATCGGCCAGGGCGCCAAGCCCGGTGAGGGTGGCCACCTTCCCGGCACCAAGGTGACCGAGCGGGTCGCCCTGGCCCGCAACGCCCAGCCCGGAATCGACCTGATCAGCCCATCCAACAACCACGACCTCTACTCCATCGAGGACCTCGCCCAGCTGATCGACGAGCTCAAGACCGGAAACCCCATGGCCCGCGTGGCCGTCAAGCTGCCGGTGGTTCCCGGGATCGGGACCATTGCCGTGGGCGTGGCCAAAGCCGGGGCCGACATCGTCACCCTGAGCGGCTTCGACGGCGGCACCGGCGCGGCGCGGGCCCACGCCCTCCGCCACGTGGGCCTGCCCACCGAGATCGGCATCCGCGAAGCGCACCTGGCGCTCCAGGCCTCAGGCCTGCGTGACCGCGTCGAGGTCTGGGCCGATGGCGGCGTCAAGGGCGGCTCCGACGTCATGAAGATGATCCTGCTGGGGGCCAACCGCTGCGGCTTTGGCACGATGTCGATGGTCGCCATCGGCTGTACCATCTGTCGTGGATGCCAGCTCGACACCTGCCACGTGGGCATCGCCACCCAGGTGACCACCCAGGAGGAGGCGGACCACAAGGGCATGAAGCGCTGGGTGCCGCGGGAGTACGACCGCGCGGTGCACAACCTGGTCAACTTCTTCAGCGCCTGCGGCGAGGAGCTCAAGGAGCTGACCGCCGCCTTGGGGTCGACGCGGACCCAGGACCTGGTCGGGCGATGCGACCTACTGGTGCAGTCGCGACTCAAGGATCGTATTGACCTCGACGAGCTGATCACGGTTACCGCCGAGGACTACTCGATCGAGGACATCTGCGCGCCGATGGGGCCGATGCGGCGCCCCCTCAACCACCTCACCAAGGTCATCTCGGGGATGGCGGTGGAGCAGCTGGAGCGGGGTGTCGGCACCGTTGTCTACGAGGACGACAAGATCACCTCGATGGACCGGGCGCTGGGCACCTACCTGTCCGGCGAGCTCACCCGCGGCCGGATGGTCGAGCGCTGGAACGGAAATGTGCAGGCCGACCTCGTCTTCCACGAGGGCAGCATCCCCGGCAACGGGCTGGCCGCCTTCAACGTCGCCGGGGTCGACGTCCGGGTCGAGGGTGGTGCGCAGGACGGCGTCGGCAAGAGCTCGCTGGGCGGCGAGGTCGGCATCCTCAAGGGGATGAACTGGCAGGGCGTTCGTCTCGACGGGTCCGTAGGCAAGTCGCTGCTGTACGGGGCCCAGGGCGGTCGCTATTACATCCAGGGCGACGCTGACTCCCGCGCCTGCATTCGCATGTCGGGCGCCGACGTGGTGCTCGGCGGCCGGCTCAGCGGGCCCATCGACGACACCCAGGGCAACATGGCGGGGCGGGCCAACCTCAAGGGCTTCGCCTTCGAGTACATGACGCTGGGGCGGGCGGTGGTCCTTGGCGACCCCGGGCCCTGGGCCTGGTCGGGGATGACCGGCGGGGTGGTCTACATCCGCCTTCAGCCGGAGTTGGGTATGGACCTGGCCGCCCTCGAGCGGCGCAAGGCCAAGGGTGCGGTCGTCCAGATCCTGGACCAGCTGGACGCCACCGACGAGGCCAACCTGTCCGACATGCTCGGCGGCTATGCCACCGCCCTCGAGGACGGCAACCAGCCCGATGAGGCGGCCGAGGTCCGGGCCCTGGTTGCCGCGCCCCACGGGAACTTCGCCAAGGTCGTGCCCCTCCGGCAACAGGTGGAGCAGGGCGTCAGTACTGAATAGGGTCGGCGGCACGCCGTGAAGCTCAACGCTGCCGAGAACCGCTTCACCGCCGAGGGCTTTGTCGAAGTTCTGGAGGACGCCGGGATCACGGTGGGGGACAACTATGTGGTGCGGGGCCGGGACGACCTCTTCATCGGGGTGGGGCGGCGGCCGTAGCCCGCTCCACGGCTGAACTCGGCCGATGATTCCCGCTAAAGTAACGCCCTGATGCGGGTCAAAGACGCGCTGCGTTTCCTTTTCCCGGCGGTCTTCAGCGTCCTGGCTTTGGGAGCATTGATCGCTGCCAGCGTGTTCCAGGCACACATGCTGGGGACCGGCGGAGAGCAGGCTCAGCTCAAGCCCGCGCTGGTGCCCTCGGTTGCCCCGGCGCCACCCTCGGCGGCCGCCTCAGCCCCCGCCCCCGCGGCAACACCGAGCCAGGTGGCCCAGGCCAGTCCGCCGGCGGCGCCCAGCCCCGCAGCCAGCGCTGCTCCCGCCGCCAGTGCCGCGCCCGCCCCCAGTGCCGCGCCCGCCGCCTCGCCGGCGCCCAGTGCGGCGGCAGCCGCCTCCCCTCCCGCCCCGGCCTCGATCATCTCGCCACTGCCGGGCGTGATCGAGCCCTACAAGCCCACCAATGACCTGCCCTTCTGGCTGTTCACCGGGCTGGGCACCCTGCTGTTGGTTGCCTTCACCATCGCCTGGCTGCTCTACGACTACCTCTTGCGCAAGCCCGCGGCGGTGGCCGCGGCAGCCGCGCCCCCGGCGCGCCCCACGCCCCCGGCGAGGCCAGCGGGTGGCGCCGCCGCCGCGGCTGGCGGAGCGGCAGGGGCTGCCGCGGCAAAGCCACCCGAGGCCGCCGAAGCCAAGCCCGCTGACGAAGCCAAGCCCGCGGATGCGCCCAAGCCCGAGCCGGAGGAGGCCAAGCCCGACCCCGCCGCTGAGGCCAAGCCCGCTGACGAAGCCAAGCCGGAGCCCGTCGCTGAAGCCAAGCCAGCCGAAGAGCCCAAGCCCGAGCCCGCCGCTGAGGCCAAGCCGGCTGAAGAGCCCAAGGCCGAACCCGCCGCTGAAGCCAAGCCAGCCGAAGAGCCCAAGCCCGAGCCAGCCGCCGAGGAGGAGCCGGCTGAGGCGCCGAAACCTGAGCCTGCCGCTGAGGCCAAGCCGACCGAGGAGGCCACACCCGCCGAACGGCCCACGGCTGAAGCTCCCGCCGCGGCCGAAGAACCCAAGCCCGCCGAGGAACCCAAGCCGGCCGAGGAGCCCAAGCCCGCCGAAGAACCCAAGCCGGCGGACGAAGGCAAGGCGGCGCAGGACGCGGAGCGCGCCGAGGCAGAGAAGCAGTCCGAGGTAGCGACGCCGCTCGAGACTCCGGAGGACCATCCCGCCGAGGAGTCCAAGGCCCCGGAGGCCGCCCCGGCAGAGTCGACCGAGCCCCTTTCGGCTGCTGAGGCAGAAGCTGCTGATGCAGATAAACCTGCCGAGGAACCGAAGCCCCCTGAGGACGCGAAGCCCACGGAGGAGGCCAAGCCCGGCGACGAGCCCCAGCCGGAAGAAACGGACGAGACTGCGGAGAACACGGAGAAGCCTCCGGAGACGGGCGATGCCCTTCCGGATCGGCCGCCGGGCGGCTCCAACCCCTAGCCCGGCACACCCCGCGGCGTGAGCGAGAAGCGAACCGAGGTCACGCCAGAGCTGGAAGCCTTCATGGCGCCCTACTGGGCGACCGTGGATCCGCGCATCACTGCCATCCAGGACGACATCCACGCGCGGCAGAAGTACCCGATGCAGATCAGCCTGGAGCAGGTCGCCCTCCACGGATGGCTGTGCCGCCTGATCGAGGCCCGCCGGGTGCTCGAGGTGGGCACGTACCTTGGCCTGTCGGCCACCGCTTTTGCCCTGTCGCTGCCTGACGACGGGCACGTCGACACCGTCGAGATCGACAACGACCACGCCGACATCGCCGAAGAGTGGTTCCGTCGTCACCGCATCGAGAGCAGGATCACGGTTCACCGGGGCTCAGCCCTCGACGTGGTGCCGGGACTCCCGGGTCCCTACGATCTCTGCTTCCTGGACGGCTACAAGCCCGATAACAGGGCGCTGATGGAGATGTGCATCGAGCGCACCCGGCCAGGCGGCCTGATCCTTGTCGATAACGTTTTCAACGACGGCAACGTGGTGACAGGTTCCGATGCCGGCGCCGCCGGGGCGCGTGATGCGCTCGAACTCGGAAGGGTATCGAAAGAGCTCGACTCGGTGGTCGTCCCGGTCGCCGACGGTCTCCTCGTCTCGCGGCGTCTGTAGTCAAAACCCCGGCAAATAGAGGGGTCCCGGCCACAAATCCGCCCCTTCGATGCCTTGTGTGCGGGTCACGAAGGCCGCGTTCGCTAATTCTTAAGCCGGTTCCGTACTGCACATAACCCGCTGTCGGCAAAACTGTTAGCGCTGACACCCGCAAGTGCTACCGCGCTTCCCCAAGGAGACCCGCCATGATCGACGCAAAAGACGGAATGGACACCAGGAACCAGCCCAGCTTCATCCCCAAGGTCCTGGATGGGGGCCTGACCCTCGACCTCGAGCGCCTCTCGCAGACCATGGCGATGCTCGAGGACTATGTCGACGCCATGCTGGCACTGGACGACCCGCTTCCCGGCAGCGTCCAGATCGAGGAGGCTGACCTCAAGCTGCGAGTGGCCTCGCTGTAGTTCCGCGGCCCGGGCCGCCCGCCCGGTCCGGGTCGACGGAACTTTTCGCCACCGTCTTCGTCTGAACCTTGAACGCCCCATTCGGGGCGAGGAGGTTCCAGATGTTGAAGAGACTGGCGATCGCGGCACTGGCGGCTGGCGCCGCATTGACCTCGGCCATCCCCGCGGCTGCCTGTGGTGGCCTGGTGGCCCCCAACGGCGCCATCCGGCTGCAGCGCGCCAGCACCCTCGTGGCCTGGCACGACGGCATCGAGCACTACATGACCAGCTTTGCCTATGCCGGCACCAGCTTCGACAGCTTCGGCTGGATCGTGCCCCTGCCCGCCGTTCCCGACAAGGTCGAGGAGGGTGGTGGCTGGACCCTTCAGCGGCTCAACCGTGAGACCCACCCGCAGCCACGGGCGCTCTTGGCCGAGGGCCTCGCCGCCGGCAGCGCCGCGCCGGCCGCCGAGGTCCTGCAGCAGGTACAGGTGCGCGCCCTCGACATCACCGTCCTCAAGGGCAGTGGCGACTCGATCGTCGAGTGGTGCAAGCAGAACGGCTTCCTCCTCGACAAGGAGACCAAGGCGCACCTCCAGGTCTACGCCAACGGCAGCCCCATCTTCATGGCGGCCAAGTACAACGTCGACCGCGCCCAGGCTACCGGCCAGCGCGCCGGCGATGGCGCCCCCGTGCTGATCACGATGCACACCGATCGGCCGTGGATCCCGCTCGAAGTCCTGGCCAACGGCACCGACACCGTCAACGCCGACCTCTACCTGCTGACCGACAACCCGATCTACACCTCCGACCTGGCGGCTGCGGTGCAGGAGTCGCCCGCGGGCGGCTTCGTCCCCGGGGCGCCCGGCCTGGCGGTCCAGTACCAGAAGCCGGTCAGCGACAACCTCTTCCGTGACCTGTCCAGCGACAAGAACATGGGCTGGGTGCCGCGGGGCGCGGTCCTCACGTACATGACGCTGACCACGCCCGCGTCGACGGTCAGCTACGACATGGGCATCTCCGACGGTGGCGTCGTCCACCTGGCCTCCTACGGCACCAAGCCGATGGACGTCGGCCTGGGGGTCCACGCCATCAAGCCGCCGAGCGGTGGGGACAACCACCAGGATGTGGCTCCCGGCATCCGCACCCTGCTGTTCAAGCTGGCGGTGGTCGCACTGGCGGGCGGGCTGGTGATCCTGGTCCTGGCCGGCGCCCGGCGCCGTCGCCGCCAACGCACCGTCTCGGAGATCGGCCGCCCAAACTGAGGCCGGGGTGGCGGCAGCCCGGAGTCCTGTCGGGCAAAGAAAGAGGGCCGGAGCAATCGCTCCGGCCCTCTGCGCTTATGTGACTACTTGCAGCCCCACTCGGAGGCGAGGCCCTGGGCAAACATGTGGGCCGCGATGTTGGCCTGATCGGTGGCGTCCCAGATGTTGGTCCCACCGTGGGCCTTGAACGTGTTGGGGTTGAACTGGAACAGCCCGTAGTAGCCGGCCGGGTTGTACGAGTTGGGGTTGAGGTGCGACTCGCACATCGCCACCCGGAGCAGCTGGTTGGGGTCTGCGCCCCACTTGGCGGCGGCGGCGCGAATGATGTCGGCCACGGCCTGCTGCGACGGGGCGATGTTCACTGGACGGCTGACGGGAGCCGCGGCCGGTGCCGGCTTGGCGGTCGGCGCAGGTGGCGGCGGCGCTGGCGGTGGGGTGGGATCAGCCGGGATCGCGGTCGACAGCTCCTTGCTGTCGACGGGGTTGGGGTTGATCGTGATACGCGCCGGCTGCGGCACGGACTGGTGCGCCGACGCCATGGTCACCGAGATCGGCACCAGCGCGGCAAGCAGGACCAGGCTGTGCGTCAGGCGCCGGTAGGCGGGCCTGGACGCCTTCTGTAGATCGATGGCGCTCCACTTCGACCCATCGGGGTCGACCGCGGACACCACGTAGCCATCCTTGATGGCAACCTTTATCGAACCTAAGGACTGGATGATTGCTCCTTCGACCGGGATCAGGGTGCCGCTTCTTCCAGGCGAAATAGACGTGGGCTTTGAAGTGGTATTGCTCTGGAGCCGGTACCCGGCCTGGGAGGTTACGCCCGCTGGGCGATCCTCGTGACGCAGTGCGTTATCGCTTGCGTCATTTGAGACATTACCTGACTGGGGTGTCAGTTTCAACCCCCAGGCCAGGTCCTGGCGGACCTCGTCGAGTTCAGCCTGAAGCTGATGTAACAGCTCTTCGACGGTCATTGGTCGGCGATCATCCAGCCAGCTCCACGGGCAGCTCTGGGCGTTGAGCCCACTCCTCCCAGGAGGCGGCATAGAGCTTCGAGGGGCGGCCCAGGAGCACGTGCAGGGCGAACCAGGTCAACGACGCCCGGATCCCGCCCTGGCAATACGTGATGGCCTGGTGGCCCTCGGAAATGAACGGTCGCAACACCTGCTCCAGGGCCTGGTTGGAGCGGAAGGTTCCATCGGGGTTGAGGCAGTCCTGCCAGGGCACATGCTGGGCCTTGGGCAGATGGCCACCGCGACCAGACAGGGCGAATTCGCCCTGGTACTCCTCAGCGGTGCGGACGTCACAGATCACAACGCGGTCCTCTTCGATCCCCTGCAGGATCTCCGTCGGGGTGGCGCGAATCGATTCGTCGGTGGTGGTGGGGATGGGGTAGTCGCCGGGCTCCGGGTTGGCGAAGTCGGCGGCGGTGGGACGGTCCGAGCCGAAGTACGCGAACAGACCACCGTCGAGGACGCTGACCGGTCCGCAATGACCGTAGTAGCGCAGCAACCAGTAGGCCCGGGTGGCCCGGCGGTTGCCCGCGTCGTCGGCAAGGACAATCTCGCTGTCGAGGGTGGCGCCGGCCCGCGACAGGGTGCCGGCCAACTCCTTCGGGGAGGGCAGGTCGTAGTCCAGGCCGCGATCCGGCCGATGCTGGGCGAAGCCATCGTGGAGGTCGAACCAGACCGACCCGGGCACCTTGGGCAGGGGCGCGCGTTCGCGCAAGTCGATGCACACCAGGTCTTTGCCGATTTCTGCGACTCGCGACGCAAGCTTGTCCGCTGTTATGAGTCCCGTTCTCAAACGCGCTCCATCCCGTCGTTGCGCGGATATGCCCGCTGCCAATATAACCACCCACGTCTAAGAGCGCCCGCTGCTTTGCTAACCTAGTCCCGCCTATGGCCAACAAGAAGCGACGCAATAAGAAGATGCGGCGGCAACAGGTGGCCGCCGCGGCCAGCCGCCAGGCGCAGGTCGCGGGCGCCTCCGAGGGCACCGTCACCGAGCCCTCCGGGGCGCCCAAAAGCGCTGCTGCCGCCCTCGCCACGGCTCCCGCCAAGACGCCCGCCTACGCCGCCGGGGTGACGGGGCCGCGTGCCAGGTCGCAGGCGCCTCAGACCACGACCATCGACATCGACTCCCGGGTTCCCTACTTCGCCTCCGACCTGCGGCGCATTGCGCTCACCGCCGGCATCCTGGTCGCCGGGATAGTGGCGGCTTCGTTCTTCATCCACTGAGCCAGCCTTGATGCCAGACGGCTGGCTGAGCATCGTGTTCATCGTGATGCTGCTGGCGCTGGTTGTCTGGCAGGCCACCACCAACAGGCGCATGAACCGAATGCTCCGCCACTATCGGATGCTCTCCAACGGCGGGGATGGCCGGCCGCTGGACGAGCTGCTGCAGCAGGTCCTGGAGCGCGCCGAGCGCGAGTCGCGCAGCCTGGAGAAGCTGGAGCTGGAGCTGGCGGACCTGGCTGAGGCGGCCAAGGGTCACATCCAGAACGTTGGCGTGGTCCGCTACAACGCCTTCCATGACACCGGTGGCGACCAGAGCTTCGCCATCGCCATGCTCGACAGCCAGGGCTCAGGAGCGCTCTTCAACGGCGTCTTCCACCGCACCGACTGCCGAGTGTACGCCAAGCCGGTCCACGACTGGGGCTCGGCATATTCCCTCTCGGATGAGGAAGAGGAGGCGATCCGCAAGGCTCGCGCCGCCGATGTCCACTAGCCGGATCCTGGTCGTTCAGGGGTCTGACAAGGCTCGGCAGAAGCTCGGCGCGATGCTCAGCGGGCTCGGCTACGAGGTCGAGTCCAGCGCCAGCGCGGTCTTTGCCACCTCACTCACCGCGGACAACCTCCCGGACCTGGTCGTCCTCGACGACAAGGTCGGGGACACATCCGGCGCCGAAATCGTGGGCAACCTGCGAGCCATGCCGCTGGGCAAGCAGTTGCCGGTGCTGCTGACGGTGGGGGAGCGCTCGCGCATGGACCAGCTTCGGATCGCCCTCGAGGTCGGCGCCAACGACGCCGTCGATCGCCGGGCCCGGGACATCGAGATCGCCAACCGGGTCCGCCGCCTGCTGTCGGCGCGCGACGCTGACGGCGCCCCGGCGCGGACCGCCAACACAGTGACCATCGTGAGCGCCCGGGGCGGCAGTGGCAAGACCGTCCTGGCCTGCAACCTGGCGGTGGCCATCGCCCGCTACAGCGGTGAGACGGTGGCGCTCCTCGATCTCAACCTCGAGTTTGGCACCACCCATACCCTGCTCGGCCTCCAGCCTCGCGATACCCTCAGCCAGATCGCCCATGCGGCCGCCGAGGACACCTCCGACGAGGACTTCGACGCCATGCTTCTCCACCACGCCAGCGGCGTCCGTCTGCTGCCGGCGCTGGCCCAGCCGGGCGACTCGGAGAAGCTCAACGACGCCACCGTGCTCGCGCTGCTCAACCGGCTGCGGCGCACCTATGACCACCTGATCATCGACGGCCGTCCCTCCTACCGCGAGTTCATGATCGATCTCTGGGATGCGTCCGACACCCTGGTGGTGCCCTGCCCGGCCGACGTCCCCTCGGTCGCGGTCACCAACGCCCTGCTGTCCGCCTTCGAGCGCGTTGGCGTGATCTCCGACAAGGTGGTGGTGGTGGTCAACAACATCATCCCGAGGCCCGGCCTCACCCCCGGCGAGATCCAGAAGTTCCTCGACCAGCCGGTGGTCACCATCCCCCACGGCGGCGACGCGATGCAGCTGTCGGTGAACAAGGGCCGGCCGTACATCCTCGACCATTCCTCGGACCCCACCGGGCTGGCGATCCGCAACCTGGCCGACCAGCTGCTCTCGCTGCATGTCGGAGGAACCGGCTCGGCCTAGCACACGCCCAGCCCGTAGGATTCTGGTGTGCGAGTAATCCTCTACACGGGCAAGGGCGGCGTGGGCAAGACGTCGGTCGCCGCGGCCACCGCGCTGATGGCGGCAAAGCAGGGTATGCGCACCCTGATCATCTCCACCGACCCCGCCCACTCCGTCTCTGACGCCTTCGACGTGGAGGGTTCCAGCCGCCGCCGGGAGCTGCGAAAGAACCTCTGGATCCATGAGGTCGACGCCCTCACCGAGCTCGAAGCCAACTGGAAACAGGTCCACGGCTACGTCACCAGCCTGTTCGCTTCCCAGGGGATCGACGACATCCTCGCCGAGGAGCTCTCCTCGCCCCCGGGCATGGGCGAGGTCGCCGCCCTGATGTGGATCCGCAAGTACTACATCGAGGAGAAGTACGACCTGCTGGTGGTCGACTGCGCCCCCACGGGCGAGACCCTGCAGCTGCTCTCCTTCCCCGAGGTCGCGCGGTGGTGGCTCAAGAAGGTGTTTCCGATCGAGCGTCGGGTGATGAAGGTGGCCCGGCCGATGATCCAGCCGCTGATCGACATCCCCCTGCCCAAGGACGACTTCTACGCCTCGGTCAAGGACCTCCTCCTCGACCTCGATGGCACCCGCGCCATCCTCTCCGACCCCAAGACGACGTCGATGCGCCTGGTGCTCAACCTCGAGAAGATGGTGATCAAGGAGGCGCAGCGGGCCTATACCTACCTCAACCTCTACGACTACCACACCGACGCCGTGATCGTGAACCGAGTGCTGCCCGACTCCGGCACCGGCCGCTTCTTCGAAGGCTGGCAGAAGGCGCAGTGGCGCTATGAGGAGATGGTGCGGCACGCCTTCGACCCGCTGCCGATCCTGGAGGCCCCGATGTTCGAGCAGGAGGTGGTGGGCGAGGAGATGCTGGCGCGCCTGGGAGAGGCGATCTTCGCCGATGCCGATCCCACCGCGCTGCTGCAAACCAGCCAGCCGCAGCGGATGGAGCGGGATGGCAAGGACTACGTCCTCTGCCTCGACCTGCCGTTTGTCGCCAAGGACGAGATCGACCTGGTGCAGCGGGAGAACGAGCTCTTCGTCAAGGTGGGGCCGTACAAGCGCGAGATCAGCCTGCCGCGGGTGCTGGCGCGGCGACAGCGGCGCACCGCCAGGTTCGACTCCAGCGGCCGTACGCTCCGGATCCATTTCGCCGAAGAGGAGAGGGTTGGCAGCCGCTGACGGAGGAGGCGCGCAGAAGGGCCCGCGCGGGGCCGGGCGCAGCCGGGGGCCAAAGCAACCCGCCCGCTCGCGCCCGTCGAGCATCCGGGCCGCCGCCCAGACCGCCGCCGCCGGCTCGGCCGCCTCG
>DASZHA010000045.1:0-21967 GCA_035938265.1 Candidatus Dormiibacterota bacterium | reverse complement strand
TTGAAGGCCTCGAACAGGCGCGGCCACTCTCTGACGATGTCCTCCAGGAGCTCGGGTGCGATTGGCGGACCCGGGGGCGTCGCGGCCATGCCTGCTGGCCCGCTATCCGCGACCTCCACGTCGCCGGCCGGGGGATCCACGGCAGGGGCGACGCTGCCGGCGCCGTCGGCGTCGGGGCTCCCTGAGGGGACTCCAGGTCGCAGTGGACTGACGCTTGCGGCGATCTCGTCAGCCTTGGCAGCCAAGCCTGCCGCGACCACGCCAGCCTCCCCGGCCGCGCCGGCTGCTACCGCATCGGTCTGGCCGTCGACCTCACCGGCCTGCTCGTCCTCGCCGGCCGAAGCCGGCTTCCCCCGGCTAGTCGCAGTGTCGCCTCCGGCCTTCGTCTGACTCGCCCTGGCTGTGCCGACCCGCTCCGATGCCCCGGACCCTGCCGCTGCCGGCGCGCCCGCCCCCACTCCCGCCGGTTGCGGCGACGGTGGGCCCTCATCGCGCCCGGAGGCGAGGCGGAGAAGCAATAGCTCGAGCAGCAGCCGCGGGTCGTGCGTCTGCTTCATCTCGGTGCTCGCCGCCAGCGCCGCCTCGAAAGCCGCGGCGGCGAACTCGCGACCGGCAGCGCCAACCGCGGCGGTGAGGTCCGCGCCGCTGGCGGGGTCGAGGCCGAGCGCGGCGGCGTCAGCCGCGCCGAGGCTGATCAGGACGGCCTTGCGGGCCATCTCCGCAAGGCCGTTGGCCAGCTGGCGGAGGTCGGCCCCGCGCTGCGCCTGCCCCTCGATCTCGCGCAGGACGAAGGCGGCATCGCCGCGGGCCGCCCCAGCCAGCAGCGCCGCCAGCTCGGGAGCAGAGACCAGCCCGAGGTGCTGCCGGACCGCCTCGGCGTCGATCGACGCCGCGCCAGCGCTGGCCATCTGGTCCAGCATGGTGATGGCGTCGCGCATGCTGCCGTGGGCCATTGTCGCGATCAGCGCCAGGCCGTCATCGGCGGCCACCAACCCCTCACCCGTCACGATCTGCTGCAGCCGCCCGGCGATGTCGGCCTCGCCGATGCGCCGGAAGTCGAAGCGCTGGCAGCGGGAGATGATGGTTGAGGGCAGCTTGTGCGCCTCGGTGGTGCAGAGGATGAACAGGACATGCTCGGGCGGCTCCTCGAGGGTTTTGAGCAGCGCGTTGAAGGCCTCAGGCGTGAGCTGGTGGGCCTCGTCGATGATGTAGACCTTGTGCTTCAGCTGCGCCGGGAGGTACTTGGCCTTCTCACGGAGGTCGCGGATCTCGTCGACGCCGCGGTTGCTGGCGGCATCGATCTCGATCAGGTCGGTGGCCGACCCCTCGGTGATGGCCACGCAGGATGTGCACTCATTGCACGGCTCGCCATCTTTGGGATTGAGGCAGTTGACGGCCTTGGCCAGGATCCGCGCCGTGCTGGTCTTACCCGTACCGCGGATGCCGGTGAAAAGGTACGCATGCGCCACGCGGCCCGACACCAGCGCGTTCTTGAGCGTTCGCGCCGCCGTCTCCTGGCCGACGAGGTCCTCGAATCGCTGGGAGCGGTAGACGGAGTAGAGAGCGGTCAACTTCCTCGATTACGGCAGGCGGATGTGAAGTGGTCGCGCACCCTTCTTCGATCCCGGAGCCCCAGGGCGCCTTGCCGAGGTGAAGGCTCCGGCCGAACTGCCTGCGGCACCCCCGTCGCCCACTTACCGCTGCTTCCTTCCGGACCTGACGGGGTTCATGAGTTTCGGGCTGCGCAGGGTCCGACCTTCGACGCCTTCACCCGGGACCACCTTGGTTCCCGAGCCCTCAGAAGGGAGTTCGACCCCGCTATAGCGGATTGCGGGTACAGGGCACCGCTGACTCCCCATCTAGCGCGACCAAGGCCGATTATATGCCCGGGGGTGCCTGCCTAACGCCCCTTCAGCCGGCCGTTGGCGCCGTTCGGCGCGACCGCCGGCAGCACCACCGTGAAGGTCGAGCCCTTGCCCGGGCGGCTCTCGACGGCGACGTTGCCGTGGTGCATCGCAACCAGCTTTGAGACCAGTGCCAGGCCCATCCCGGTACCGCCGTAGCGGCGGGTCGCGGTGTTGTCGACCTGGTAGAAGCGCTCGAAGATACGGGCCCGGTTCTCCTCGTCGATCCCGATCCCGCGGTCGGTCACCTTGAGCTGGACGCTGCCGTTCTGCCGCTCTGCGCTGACATCGACCCTGGCGCCCTCGGGACTGAACTTGACGGCATTGTCAATCAGGGCTTTGAAGACCTGTGTCAGACGCCGCTGGTCGGCCTGGACGCGTACATCGCGCGGCACCCTGATGTGGACGTTGGCCTTCTGGCGCTTGATCAGGGGACCGAGCTCCTCCAGGGCGGTCCGGGCGGCCTCGCGCGGGTCGACCGCGCTCAGGTGGAGGGTGACCCGGTTGGACTCGATCAGGGAGTAGTCGAGGATGGTCTCGACCAGCTCGAAGAGGCTCTTGGCGGCGAGCTGGACGTCGTTGACCGCGTCCAGCTTCTGCGCGTCGCTCCAGCTGGCCCAGGCCATCTCCAGCAGGTCGGTCATGCCCATGATCGCCGTCAGCGGTGTGCGTAGCTCGTGCTGGATGGTGGCCAGGAAGTCCGACTTCATGGAGTCGAGCTCCTGCAGCCGGACGACGGTCTGACGCTCGCGGTCGAACAGGTCGCTGTTCTGCAGTGCCACTGTGGCCTGGCTGGCCAGCACCGTGAGCGAGGCGGCGTCGACCTTCTCCAATGACTCCGCGGCGATCGCCGCCAGCGCGCCGATGGGACGCTCCTGGTAGACCATGGGCACCACCAGCGCCTGCCAGCCGCGGTACGGGGCGGGCCCGGGGAGCCGCACCACCCGCGCCTGGCCGCTGGCGGTGACCGCCTGGCCCCCGGCCTCGCTGTACATCGCCCGCGCCACCGCTGCCGTGACGCCACGCACCGCCGTGGGCCGGGAGCGGCTGGTGCCCTCGAACATGACCAACACGCCCGCGCCCGTGATCTCCTCCATCGCATCGAGGACCGCCTCGCGCAGCGCCCTCTTGCCGGCGGTGGTGGTGGTCAGCGCCCGTGAGACAGCGCTGAGGCTGGTGATCGCGGCGTCGAGTCGGGCGCGCTCCTGCTCAAGGTCGAGGGTGTTCTCCCGGATCCGCCCGGCCATGGTGTTGAAGGTGTCTGCCAGCCGGCCGAAGTCGTCCCGCGAGCTGACGTCGACGCTGGTGTCGTAGTCGCCGGCCCCCAGCCGGGCCGACGCCTGGGCCAGGGCGGTAAGCGGCCGCACGGCGTAGCGCCGGGCGAAGAGGACGGCGAGCACGATCAGCACTGTTGCCAGCACGGTGGTGGCGAAGAGAACCACCAGCGCGTCGTTGAGGCGCTGGCTGGCGAAGACCGAGTCGTCCACGTCGGCCGCCACCTGGACGTGGTCGTTCTGCGCGACTGTGGCATAGCAGCCGGCGTAGGTCTTGCCGGCCAGCTGGTAGGTGCCAAAGCTGCCGCAGCTGGTGCTGCCGCCCAGCCCGTCAGGCACTGCCTGGCCGAGGACTGAGGTATCGAGCGTGGTGGTTGTGCGCTTGCCGTCAAAGAAGAGGCTGTACTGCAGGCCGCTGCCCGAAGGCACGATGCGCTTGAGAAGGGTGCCGACGTCGATGGTGTCGAGGATGTAGCCGGCCACCGCGCCGTTGAGGTGCACGGGCGACATGCCGTCGAGCTCCAGGGCCCCGCCTGCCAGCTCGAGGTAGCCCTTCGGCTGTGGCTTGCCGGCGCTGATCAGTCCCGCCAGCGGCAGCGCGTTCCAGCGGCTGGGGTCGGCGACCGCGCCCTGGGCCTGGTCTCCACCGTGCCGGGCAACGATCACGCGGCCGGTCTGATCGAGCGCCACCAGGGACTCACCGGCCGGCAGGGTGGCGGCCTCCGCCGCCAGCAGCGCCTCCAGACGCAGGTGGTCGGCGCTCCCGTACTCCGCGGCGAGGGGCGCGAAGTCGGCCATTCGCTGGCTCAGCGACGCGGTGCCCGAGCCCGCGGTGTCAAGGTCGCGCGCGAAAGCCTCGACCGCCTTGCCGGAGACGTTCTGCTCCAGCTCCCTGGTCTGGATCAGCCGAGCGCTGACCAGCAACGCCGCCAGCGAGATGGAGACGACCAGGATGGTGCCAACCTCCAGCGCCACCAGCTTCGCGGCGAAGGAGCCACGGAACCGCGCGAGCATCAGCTCGCGGGCTTAGACGCCGCTGTCAGTTGTCGGGAGCAGGCCATCGCCAGGAGGCCAAGGAGGAGCGCCACCTGGATCCCGGCGAGCCAGGGCCAGGTGCTCAAGCTGCTCACAGACAGGCCGTCCCGGATCGACAGCGAAAGGAGCACTGCCAGCGGATCGGGGTTGAGGCCCGCGGTCGACGCGGATGCCGGCGCGGGCAGGACCAGGCCGACGCCCGGAGGAGCCGGCAGCGGCGCCGCGCCCACGGCCGGCACCGCCGCTAAGGTGTTGGCGTTGCCGACACTGGTGGAGCCGGTGCTGGTTTTGGGGTTGCTGCCGCCGCCACCAGAGCCGCCGGGGCCCGGGCCGGGGTTGGGTGGCGGGGACGCCGCCAACGGGTTGCTCAGTACGCCGCCGCCACACAGCAGCAGCCCGCCAACACACGCGGAGGGCAGCGGCGCCGGGCTGCAGAGCAGGCCGGCGAGGCACGGCGCGGGGTTCTGGATGATGTTCTGGCCACAGAGCAGCACGCCCAGCAGGCAGAGGCCCGATGGGCTGGGGCTGGCGGCGGCCTTGACCGCCGGTGTCTGCGCCTGCGCCACGGGCGCGGGCATGGCCAGGACGGCCAATAGCGGCAGCACCAGGAGCGCCAGGTAAGCCCGCTGTCGGCGCCAGCGCAGCCTCAAGCGCCGTCCGAAGGCAATGCGATGAGCCCGAGAACTCAGTTCCACAAGCTCAATGGTAGGGGCGCAAAACCGCCGATTCGCCCCGGTTAACAACTATTTACGTCACAGGGTCATGCCGCCTTGAGACACCGCCGTGGCGCCTCAGGCTCCGGCGGATGGCTTCTGCCCCAGCCTATTCTCGCGTCCCCGCATCAACCGGTAGATGTTGTCCGCGTGGGCCAGCACGACCAGGGCCCCCGTGGCGATCGCCAATGGCAGGGCGGCGTCCGATTGCGGCGATCTCCCCCGCAGCGCCAGAACCCAGATCGGCGCCGAGAGGGCCCCAATCACCGACCCCAGCGATACATAGCGTGTCAATGCCACCACCAGCGCCAGCGTGGTGAAGGCGAGCAGCACCGCCAGCGGCGCCAGGCCGCAGATGGCACCTGCCCCGGTGGCGACGCCGCGACCACCTCGAAAGCCAGCGAATACCGGGAAGATGTGGCCCACGACTGCCGCCAGGCCGGCGGCGGCGGCGACATAGTCGTTGCCAGTAATGGCGTGGGTGGCGAGCACCACCCCCAGCCCCTTTACGAAGTCGATCGCCAAAACCGCCACCCCGGCTCGCGTGCCCAGCGCCCGCTGCACGTTGGTGGCCCCGGTGCGATGGCTGCCTGAGCGGCGCACGTCGATGCCGCCGACGGTCCGACCCAGCCACAGCCCGGTGGGGATGCTGCCCACGAGGTAGGCGGCCACGGCCAGGAGGACCGCCGGGATCACGCCGGCGCCTCGCCAGGGCGGGCCGGGGCGCGCCGGGCGATGCTGACCAGGGCCAGGACCATCGCCACCACCGTCAGCACGTAGGCGCCCAGCAGCACCGGCTGCGGGATGGCGACGAACCGCGAGGCCATCGTCAGCGCCAACGACAACGCAATCGCCATCGTGGACCGCTGGCCCCAGGGGGTGTGTTGCACCGAGATGGACCGGCCGCGGGCGAAGAGCAGGACGATGCCGCCGATCACGACCGAGAAGTAACGCACCGCCACCAGCGCCGCCACCCACCAGGGCAGAAGCCCCCAGCGGCTGAGGCCGAAGGCGATCGCGGAAAAGAGAAAGGAGTCCATGATCGGGTCGAGCAGTCGCCCCAGTCGCGACTCGTGGTGCAGCCGAACCGCCACCGTCCCGTCGAACAGGTCGGTCGCCGCCGCTGTGATGCCCAGGACGATTGGCAGGATGGTGGCGTGGTCGAGGGTGAGGCCGATCAGGAGCAGCGGCGCCGCCGCCCAGCCGCGGTAGAGCGAGAGCACGTTGGCGGGGCCGATCGCCGGGCTCGGCGCGTCGGTGGTGGGGTGGCGCACGAGGCCGAGCTCGACCCACACCCAGCCGCTCAGCGCCAGCCAGGCAAGCGACGGCACCAGCAGCGCCGCCACCGGGTTCACCCCCTCCGCGATCATCGCGACGCCGCATACCAGCGCCGGCACCAGGCCCCCCAGGGCGATCAGCCGCAGCTCGGGGCGCAGGTCGGGCCGCGCCTCAGCGTTGGATTGGGAGCGGCACCAGAGCGCCGCCGCGAAGTCGCGGAAGGCGGCCGGGCGATAGCCCGACGCCTTGAGCGCCCCCAGGGCCTGGTCGACGAAGGCGTTGGGGGCCATCGGCTCCTCGGTGGAGCCACGCTGCTGGTCGCTCACCGGCCCCTGCTCACGGCGTGGGCGTGGCCCCGGGCGTCGTAGCAGAGGACGGAGTTGGCGAGTACACCGGTAGAACCGAGGCGGGGGGCACCGCCGGCGCCAGCGCGGGCGGCGTCTCGATCACGCCCCTGCCGGGAGGAGTGGGGCACGCCCGGGGTGAGGGCGTGGACCTGGACTGGGGCGTCGACCGCGGGCTCGGCGTTGGCAGTGACGCGCGCGAGGGCGTCGGCACCGGCGATGGGTACTGGAAGGGAGCCGCGGGGATCGAGCCGGCGGCCGGCGGCGGCGCCAGGGGTAACTCGACGACGCCACGTCCACAGGACGACGGTTCCGGCGAAACGAACTCTGCGGGCTTGGCGCTGCCGTACCAGGCCTTGAAGAAATCGCGCATCACATAGCCGGCGCTGATCTCGCCGTAGACGCCGTTCATATGGAGTCGGGCCGAGCGCGAGTCTGAGCGACCCATCCACGCCCCCACCACCAGGTCGGTGGTGTAGCCGATGAACCAGGCATCGGTGTAGTGCTCTGTCGTGCCGGACTTGCCGGCCACGGGGATGGCGAGCTGGTACGTCGACGGCACTGCGCCCTTGAGGATCCCGGTCAGGGTCGCCGCCACCGTCGGGGAGATGGCCGGTGTCAGCTGGTGGCCGCTGCCGTCATCGAGCACCTTGCCGTGGCTGTCGGTGACCTTGACGATCGACCAGGGACGCACGCGACGACCGCCGTTGCCAAAGGCCCCGAACGCGGCGACATGGTCGATCATCCGCAGCTCGTTGGTGCCAAGGGTGGCGCTGAGGCCAGTCGACTTCAGGTCCTGCGGGGGGATGCCAAGGTTCTGGGCGGTGGCGAAGACGCGGGCCGCTCCCAGGGCCTCGAAGAGGTGGACCGACGAGATGTTGCGGGACTGCTGCAGCGATGTCGACAGGGTGATGTTTCCCATCTGCTTGTTGTCGAAGTCGTGGGGGTGATAGGTGGGGTCGCTGGGAAAGTTGGGATTGCCGTCCTCCAGCATAGTGCTGGGCGTGTAGCCCGAGCCCAGCGCGGTGGCGTAGGTGTAGGGCTTGAAGCTCGAGCCCACCTGCCGCGGCTCGTCAACCGTCATGTTGCGAGCGCCGTTAATGGCGGGGTCGTTGTAGTCGCGGCTGCCAACCATGGCCAGGATCGCGCCGGTCTGCGGCGCGATCACCAGGGCTGCGCCGTTGTTCGGCCCGGAGGCCGGTTGGCCGTCCGCGTCGCTGGGGATCGACCGGGTCGTCCTGGCGACCGCCGCGACCTCATCCTGGACGGCGGTCTGCGCCAGCTGCTGTGCTCGGAGCGAGAGCGTGGTGACGACGGTCAGACCGCCACGGGCGACGACCTCGTCACCCAGCCGCTGGCGAAGCTGGTCGAGGACGTAGTCGACGAAGTGCGGGGCGGCGCTGACCCGACCGGCCTGGGGGCGCGGCGGGGCGGAGCCGATCTCGCCACCGATGTCGATGGAGTAGGCCACGTCGGCGGTGGACGGCGATAGCTTCCCGGTCGCGACCATGGCGTCAAGGACGACGCGCTGCCGCGCCCGGGCGGCGGCCAACCCCGCGGGGGTTGAGGTGTCGTAACGCGCCGGGCTCTGCGGAAGGCCGGCCAGGAAGGCGGCCTCTGCCAGGGTCAGCTCGGTGGCCGGACGCTGGAAATACGTCTCCGCCGCGGCCTCGATGCCATAGGCCGAGCGCCCGTAATAGATGGAGTTGAGGTACAGGGCCAGGATCTGCTCCTTGGAGTAGCGGTCCTCGACCTCGGAGGCCAGGATCAGCTCCTTCACTTTCCAGTCGATGGACGGTGCGCTTCCGCTGTCGGGCGGAAGCACGGTGTTCTTGACCACCTGCATGGTGATCGTGCTGGCGCCCTGGGTAGCCGAGCCATGGGTCAGGTCGTACATCGCGGCGCCGGCGATGCGTGGCAGGTCGAAGCCCTTGTGCGCGTAGAAGTCGCGGTCCTCAACAGCGATGGTGGCGTCCTGCAGCGCCTGCGAAATACCGCTGAGAGGCACGACCGTCCGGTTCTCGCGGTACCGCTCCTCGATCAAGGTGGTGCCGTCGCTGGCATAGATGCGGGTGACCTGCGAGAGCGAGGCGGTGCCGAGCTCGTACACCGATGGCAGGTCGGCGGTGTAGGACGACCAGGCCATGTTCCCGCACACCAGCGACACCGCCGCCAGCACCGCTACCACGGCGAGGATGCGGCCCCAGCGCCAGCGCCGTCGACGGCGACGGAACTCGGTCATCGCCCGACGCCCGGCGGCACCCGGTCGCGCTCCCTCATCGCCTCACTATTTAACAGTGGCTGGGAGCGCGGCCTGCCGGCCTCGGCGCCGGCTTACTTCAGGAAGAGGGTCTCAGCCGCCTTCTGGGCGCGGTCGACGAATGCGTTGGCCACGATCACCAGCGGAAGCAGCGATACCACGCCGATCCCAAGCGCGGTCCCCAGCGCGGGGCCGACACGCACCGGCCTCCCCACCGCGCCTTCGTCGCTGTACATGCTGCGGACGACCTTGAGGTAATAGACGGCGCTGACGGCGCTGTTGATCACTGCCACCAGGACAAGCCAGCTGTAGCCGGCCTGCACCGCCGCCAGGAAGACGAAGACCTTGGCGAAGAAGCCGACCAGCGGCGGGATCCCCGTGAGCGAGAGCATGCTCAGGGCCAACACCATCGCCACCGTCCCCGATCGCTTGCTGAAGCCGGCCAGGGCCGATATCTCGTCGCTGCCGAGCGTGTCCTCCACCGCCTGCACCGCACCGAAGGCCGCAAGGTTGTTGAGCCCGTAGACCAGGATGTAGAACAGCACCACGGCGAGACCGAGGTTGGCGGTGCTGGGGTTGGCCATGGCGACGAGGCCCATCACGATGTAGCCGGCATGGGCAATCGAGCTGTAGCCGAGCAGCCGCTTGACGCTGGTCTGGCTGAGGGCCGTGATGTTGCCCACCGTCATCGTCACGGCGGCCGCCACCGCCAGGTAGATCTGCCACTGATGGCTCATGGGCAGGAGCGCCGTGCCCAGGATCCGGATCAGCAGGCCGTACCCGGCAGCCTTGGAGGCGGTCGATACGAAGGCCGTGACGGGGGTGGGAGCGCCCTGGTATACGTCGGGGATCCACTGGTGGAACGGGACCAGGCCGATTTTGAAGGAGAGCCCGCCGACGACCAGGATCGTGGCCAGCGCCAGCGCGGGCGAGTTGGCGCCCCCGGCGGCCACCGCCTGTGCAACCGCGACCAGGTCGGTGCGACCGGTGAGCCCGTAGAGGATGGCCAGGCCGTACAGCAGCACGGCCGAGCTGGCGGCGCCGACCACCAGGTACTTGAAGCCGGCCTCGGAGGAGAGACGGTCGGCCTTGTTGAAGGCAACCAGTACGTACAGCGAGATCGACAGCGTCTCGAGCGCGACATAGGCCTCGATCATCTCGCGGGCAGAGGCCATGAACATGCCGCCCACGGTCGCGATCAGCACCAGGCCGAGGAATTCCGACTGGTGCGGCTTCAGGCGCTCCGAGTAGCGATAGCTCATCAGCACGGTGACGATGGCGAACACCACCAGGATCGCCTTGACGTAGATCGCATACCGGTCGACTACGAAGGCGCCCGCCAACGGGTCGACCGGGGTGCCCGTCCTGCCAACCAGGTAGTAGAGCGCGCCCAGGGCGCCGAGGCAGCCCACGAGCGCCACCCCGGCCGAGAAGAGCCGGGTGATGTCGCTGGAATGGCGGTCCTCGTGCCCGCCCTCCAGCACCAGGCCGCCGATGATCACCACCAGGGCGGCCCCCAGCAGGACCAGCTCGGGGAGGAAGTAGACCAGGCTGTCGACCGTCATTGGCCCAGGTTCGCCGGCACCGAGCCGCCCGCGGTGAGACCGGCCACGCCGTAGTTGATCAGCTGCGTCAGGAGCTTGGGCGCCACCCCGACGAGAAGGATGACGCCGAGCATCCCGACCATGTAGCCAAGCTCAACCGGGCCCGGGTCCTTGAGCTTGGCCCAGGCCTCCTTGAGACTGCCGAAGAACACGCGCTCCAGCATCCAGAGCAGGTAGGCCGCCGACAGCACCACGCCGAAGACGGCCAGGAAGGTCCCGATCTTGTGCACCCCGAAGCTGCCGATGAAGATCTCGAACTCGGCGATGAACCCGGCGAAGCCCGGTAAGCCGGCGGAGGCAAAGGCGGCGATCACCCACGCGGCCGCCAGGTACGGCATTCGCTGGGCCAGGCCGCCCATCTCGCGGATGGAGCGCGTGTGGGTGCGGTCGTATACCAACCCCACCAGGAGGAAGAGCGCTCCCGTGATCAGGCCGTGGGCAAAGAGCTGGAGCACGGCGCCGTTGAGTGCAACCGCGGTCAGCGCCGAGACGCCCAGCAGGACGAAGCCCATGTGAGCCACCGAGCTGTAGGCCACCAGCCGTTTCATGTCGTCCTGGACCAGGGCCGCCACCGACCCCCAGATGATGCCAACCACGGCGAAGACCAGGATGGCGATGCTGAACTGCTTGGTCTGTGCCTGGAACATCCCCACGCAGATCCGGATGATGCCGTAGCCTCCCATCTTCAGGAGGATCCCGGCCAGCAGCACCGACACCGCGGTGGGCGCCTCGACGTGGGCGTCAGGCAGCCAGGTGTGAAGCGGGAACGCCGGCAGCTTGATGATGAAGCACAGGAAGAACAGCCAGAACAGCGTCGCCGCCAGCTCGGGCGCCAGCTTGGCCTGCCCCAGCGCCTGCATGTCGAAGCTGCCGGTTCCCGCCTTGAAGTACAGGATCAGGATCGCCAGCAACAGGATCGCCGAGGCCGCGATGGTGAAGAGCAGGAATTTCCAGGCGGCGTAGACGCGACGCTTCCCACCCCAGATCAGGATCAGGAGGAACATCGGGATCAGCTCGATCTCCCAGAAGACGAAGAAGAGGAACAGATCCATCGCCGTGAACACGCCGGTGACCCCGATGTCGAGGACCAGGATCAGGAAGAAGTACTCCTTGACGCGCACCTTGAGGTTCAAGGAAGCCAACACCGCGACGAAGAAGAGGATGGTCGATAGGAGCACCAGCGGCAGGCTGATTCCGTCGACGCCTATGTGGTAGTGCGCGCCGAACGCGCCGATCCACGTGTAGTTCTCCTCGAACTTGAAGCCACCGGAGTAGGCGATGCCCAGCTCCGTGAAGGTGCTGATAGTGGCGAAGAGGGCGGCCGCCATCGGGATCCCGGTGAAGACCAGGGCAGCGTTCTTGATGCGGCCCTGGTCGGCCTCCGTCCTGCCCGGCAGGAACAGCACCAGCAGCGCCCCCAGCAGCGGCAGCCAGACGATGATCGAAAGCAGGATCTGAGGGCTGCTGGCCGACCCCGTCCCTGATGGAGCCGGGCTCGCTGGCAGCGTCGGGATGGCCGCGGCGACCTGGGCAGCGAGGCTCAGCAGTGTCATTTGGCGAAGCCCGCGACGGCGGCGAGGTTGCCGCCGGAACCGAAGATCAGAGCCAGCACGGCGATCACGATCACGCCGGCGAATAGCCCGACGGCGTACCCCTGGACACGGCCGCTCTGGAGCCGGCGCAGGTAGAGGGCCACCAGCTGGTAGCCATCGGCCAGCCCGTCGACGAAGCCGTCGATGATGTGCTGGTCAAACCACTGGGCGGCGCGCCCGATGTAGAGCCCCAGGGCGACAAACATGTGCTCGTAGATCTCGTCGAAGTAGCCCTTGTTATGGGCCCAGTCGTAGACCGGGGCGTAGCGACGGGTGAGGGTCGCCGCCGACAGCCGCTGGAAGCGCGGCCAGTAGAACACCGCCGCCACCACCACGCCCAGCACCGCCGACCCCAATGAGGCGGTGATGGCAATGGCGTTGGCCGTCTCGGGCTCCGGCTTGGCGCCGAAGAAGATGAAGTTGGAGAAGCCCTCTTTCACAAAGGGCGCCCCCCAGAAGCCGGCGACTGTGGCCAGCACCGCCAGGATCACGAGTGGCAGAAGGATGATGCCGTTCGACTCGTGCACACGTTTGGGGTCGAAGGCACGGCGCTTGGCGGTCTGCCCGGTGAAGACCACGAACCACAGCCGGAACATGTAGAGCGCCGAGAAGAAGGTGATCAGGATTGCGATGACGATGAAGGCGGGGTTCTTGAGCTCGAATACCGCGGACATGATGGCGTCCTTGGACCAGAACCCGGCGAACGGGAAAATGCCGGCGGCGGCGAGACAGCCGACCAGCATGGTGCCCGCGGTCCAGCGCATGCGCCGCCCCAGCCCGCCCATCTCCCAGATGTCCTGGGTGTGCATCACGTGGATGACGGAGCCGGCGCCGAGGAAGAGAAGGGCCTTGAACCAGGCGTGCGTGAAGAGGTGGAAGACGCCGGCGCTGTAGGCGCCCACGCCGAGGCCGAACATCATCAGGCCCAGGTGGCTGATGGTCGAGTAGGCGACGATGCGTTTGATGTCGTCCTGGGCGACCGCCCATATCGCCGCCATCACGCTGGTCAGGGCGCCGAGGGTGGCGATCACCGCCAACGCCCCGGGGCTGGCCGAGAAGAGGTCGTAGGCGCGCGCCACCAGGTAGACGCCGGCGGCGACCATGGTGGCGGCATGGATCAAGGCTGAAATCGGGGTGGGGCCCTCCATGGCGTCGGGCAGCCAGACGTGGAGCGGGAACTGCGCCGACTTACCGACCGCACCGCTGAACACGAGCAGGGACATCACGAAGAGGCCGCCGACGCTGACCAGCCCGGCCGTGTACATGTGGTGCGAGCTGAGGGCGAAAAAGTCGAGTTCGTGGAAGCGGAAAAAGATGTAGCCGATACCGACCAGGAAGGGGAAGTCGCCCAGCCTGGTCACGATGAACGCCTTCTTGGCCGCGGCGGCTGCCGACGGTCGCTTGAAGTAGTGCCCGATCAGCAGGTACGAGCAGACGCCCACCAGCTCCCAGCCGACATAGGTCTGGAAGAAGTTGGGACTGAGGACCAGCAGCAGCATCGAGAAGGTGAACAGAGAGATGAAGGCGAAGTAGCGGACGTAACCTTCCTCGCCCCGCATGTACTCCAGCGAGTAGAACTGGATCAGGGCGCTCACGCTGCAGACGACCACCACCATCATCGCGGCCAGCGGGTCGGCGAGGATGCCGAAGGAGAGGTGGAAGTCGCCGAAGTTGATGAAGTCCCCGAAGAGCCCGAGCGGGTACTGGAGGTGCTGCGGCTTGGCCAGCTCGGCGACCAGGACCCAGATCGAGACGGCGTCAGCGCCCAGCGCCGCCAGGATTCCGATCCAGGCCGAGGTGCGTTTGTTCTCGTAGGTTATGCCCAGCATCACCAGGAATGCCGCCAGCGGCAGCAGCAGGATCAGCCACATGTAGCCGAAGCTGTGCTGCAGGAAGTCGGCCATCAGTCCGCCTGACCCGTGATTGCGATCAGCGTCGTCACCATTTCATCAGGTCGATCTCATCGACCCAGACGGTCGCCCGCTGGCGGTAGATGACCAGCAGGATGGCGATCGCCACCGCGACCTCACCGGCAGCGATGGCGATGATGAACAGCGCGAAGGCCTGCCCCGCCAGCGGCTGCACCTCGTTGTAGCCGAAGCGCGCGAAGGCCGCCAGCGCGAGGCTGACGGAGTTGAACATGATCTCCACGCTGATCAGCAGGCTGATGGCATTGCGCTTGCTGAGCAGGCCGTAGACCCCGATGGCGAAGAGACCGGCGCTGACGACGAGAAAGTGACCGAGCCCGATGTACGTCACGTGGTGTCCGACCCCTCGTGACGGGCCAGCACCACGGCTCCGATCAATGCCACCACCAGCAGCACCGAGATCAGCTCGAAGGGCAACGCGTAATGGTTGACCAGCTCGTTGCCAAGCTTGGCCGTGGTCCCCGCCAGGCCGGGCCAATCACCGAACTTCCATGACGCCGGGACCAGCACCGCGACCAGGAGGAGGAAGATGCCTCCGCCGACCAGCGCCGCCCAGGGACGGTCATTGCTGTCCGGCGCGCTGGTGTCCGACATCGAGCGGCGGGTGAACATGATCGCGAAGACGATCAGCACGGGGATGGCGCCGGCGTAGATCAGCAGCTGGGCGACCCACAGGAAGTCGGCGCTCAGCATCAGGTAGAGCCAGGCGACCATGAAGAAGCAGGCGATCAGGGCCACCGCGGATCGGACGATGTTGCGCAGCATCACCACCGCCAGCGCCGAGACCAGGGTGGCGCCGGCGACGACGTAGAAGGCGATCGCGAAGAGGACGCCGCTGCTCACGGCGCCATTGCTCCCCTACCCCGGCTCACGGTTCAGGCTTGTCCTCGGCCGGTGACTCCGGCTCGGTGTCCTTCAGCGGCCCGGGCGCCGACTCTGGTCCCGCCGGCTCCGCGGGGGCGGGCAGGGCCGGCTCGTCGGGAACCTCGGGCTTCTCCGGTGCCGCCGGCGCTTCGGCGGCCAGCTTCTCCGCGGCAGTTGCCTCCGGCTTCTCCGGCGAAGCGGGCGCCGCCTCTTCCGGCTTCTCGGCGGCAGGCACTTCGGCCTTCTCGGCTGATGCCGCACCGGCGCCAGCAGCGGCCGCCGGCCGCTCAGGCCGCGGCGCAGCAGCAGGCTTTTCGCCGTCTCCGTTGGCCGCGGCAACCGCCTTGGGCTTCAACGGGAGCGGCATGGGGCCAACCAGCTGGTCCATCTCGTAGATCAGCAGGCGCCGGTCATGGGTGGCCAGCTCGAAGTCGGGGCCGAGGTGCACGGCCTTGGGGTCGGTGGGGCACACATCCTCGCAGAGGCCGCAGTAGTAGCAGATCCCCAGGTCAACGGCGAAACGGTCGACGACCACCTTGCGGGTGCCGGGGTCCTTGTGCTCCTCCATCTTGATCGCGATCACGGGGCACACCCGCTCGCACTGGGTGCAGCCGATGCAGACGTCCTGGTGGAAGATGTGCCGGCCGCGGAACCGGTAGCCCATCGCCGGCGCCTCGTCCGGGTATTGGACGGTGAGCTTGCGCTGGAAGACGTGGCGCATGCTCACAGCCGCGCTTCGGAGGATCCCGACTCCTGGGAACACCCGGTTCTGCCTAGTGCTCATTCCCCGCTCCCCTTCCCCATTTCTCTCATAGGTAGTAGTTGCCGAAGCCCAGGGCCTCGACCGCCCCCAGGAACAGGTTGACGAAGGCAGCCGGCGTCAGGAACTTCCAGCCAAAGCTGAGGAACTGGTCGATACGGAACCGCGGCAGCGACGCCCGGGCCAGGATCAGGAGGAAGAACATCGCGTAGGTCTTCACTAGGAACCACAGGATCGGGAAGTCGAGGATGTGGCCCGGGATCGGGGTTTGCCATCCCCCCAGGAAGAAGCTGGTGAACACCGCCGCCAGCGTCCATGTGGTGCCGATCTCGGCCAGGGTGAACAGCCCGAACATGATCC
This sequence comes from Candidatus Dormiibacterota bacterium, assembly GCA_035938265.1. Taxonomy (GTDB): domain Bacteria; phylum Chloroflexota; class Dormibacteria; order DASZGP01; family DASZGP01; genus DASZHA01. The sequence continues at coordinate 6,051 of DASZHA010000045.1, read as the reverse complement.
CCGAGTACTCGGTGTAGTAACCGACAACCAGCTCCGACTCGGCCTCCGGCAGGTCGAAGGGGTGGACCGCATTCTCGGCCATCGCGGCGACCACGAAGATGACGGCGCCGATGAGCTGAGGCCATAGGAACCAATGCAGGATGTCGGGCTGCAGTTCAACGATGCGGTTGAGGCTGAGGGTGCCGCTGAGCAGGATGATGCCCAGGACGGAGAGGGTCAGGGGCACCTCGAAGGCGAGCAGCTGGGCAACTGCCCGCATCCCGCCCATCATGGCGTACTTGTTGTTGGAGCTCCAACCGGCCATGAACAGCGACGGGAAGGTGAGTGAGGTGATGGCGAAGAGGTAGAGGACGCCAACGTTGACGTCGGCCACCGCCCCACCCCGGCTGAAGGGGATCACCAGGTAGGTCATCACGAAAGGGAAGACGGCGATGACGGGGGTGACGATGAAGAGCAGCCGGTCCGCGCTGCGAGGAACCATCGCCTCCTTGAGGATCATCTTGATCGCGTCGGCCACGAACTGAAGCAGGCCCTGGGGCCCGACCCGGTTGGGACCGTAGCGGTCGGCGATGAACGCCAGCTCGCGGCGGAAGGCCCATGTCATGAGGCCCCCGTTTGCCAGCGCGAAGTTCGCCACCAGGAAGACCGCGATGAACGTCAGCAGCCCGTCGAGCCAGATGCCGCGGACCCCGGCGCCGTAGAGGCTCTGGCGCAGCCAGCTGCCGACGGCGCCGACGTCGTCAAACGCGATCAACGATCGACCTCACCCATGTTGATGTCGATGGAGCCGAAGATCACGATCAGGTCGGCGAGCTTCCAGCCGCGGACCATGCTGGGCAGCGCCGTGAGGTTGATGAACGATGGCGAACGCAGCTTGGCGCGGTAGGGCTCGAGGCCGCCATCGCTCTTGAGGTAGAAGCCAAGCGCGCCCTTGGCGCCCTCGACCTGGGCGTATGCGTCGCCGGGGGCCGGCTTGAAGACCTTGGGCGCCTTGCCCAGGTTGCCGGGCTCGGTCTGCTCCAGCCGGTCGATGGCCTGGAGGATGATCTTGCGCGACTGCACCATCTCCTCCATCCGCACCATGTACCGGTCGAAGCAATCGCCGTTCTCGCCGACGGGGATGTCGAAGTCGAGCTCGGAGTAGATCCCGTACGGGTGAGCCTTGCGGACGTCGTACTTGACGCCACTGCCGCGAAGAGTGGGTCCGGTGACCGAGAAGGCCAGGGCGTTCTCGGGGCTCAGGGTGCCGATGCCGATGGTGCGCGCCCGAAAGATCTCGTTGGTCGTCAGGAGGTTGTGCCAGTCCTCGATGTGGCGCGGGAACCGCTCCATGATGTCGCGCACCTTGGCCGGCCAGAAGTCGGGACAGTCCTGGGAGACGCCCCCGGGGCGCATGTAGTTGTACATCATGCGGGCGCCACTGAGGTCGTCGAGTAGGGTCAGGATTTCCTCCCGCCAGTTGAAGCCCCAGATGGAGGCGGTCGTGAGCACACCTATGTCCTGGCCGAAGGAGCCAACGCCGATGAGGTGGGAGCTGAAGCGGCTCAGCTCCCCGGCGATGGTCCGCAAACAGTTGCTGCGCTCGTTGACCTCGAGGCCGGCAAGCTTCTCGCACGAAAGGCACCAGCCCCAGTTGTTGAGCATCGCGGCGGTGTAGTCCATGCGGTCGGTGAGCGCGACATTGCCGACGTATGTCCGGCCCTCGAAGAGCTTCTCCATCGAGCGATGCAGGTAGCCGAAGATCGTCTTGGCGTCAACCACCACCTCTCCATCGAGGGTTACGAAGAAGTGGAGCACCCCGTGGGTGCTGGGATGGTGGGGGCCAAGGTTGAGCTGGACGAGGTCGGCGCGCAGCTCCTTTCGCAGGTGCTGCTCAAAGTCGAGGTTGACGCGACCTTTGAGGTGCTCGATGGGGATCGATTTGAGCTCGCTCACGACGCGCCCTTGCCACCGCCACCGCCCGCAGCCTCCTCCTCGGGATCGGCGTGAGCGGCGCCGAACAGCTTCGGATCGATGCCCTCGCTGAACTCCGGCGCGGCGCCGTAGCCGCTCCGGGGGCCCTCGGGAGTCTCGTCGTCCACGATCCCGTTCTGGCCGAGCTTGATCCGCATCTTCTCCGTCGGCTTGGGCGGGCGGCTGTGGGGCCGGATGAAGGACTGGGGCGTGGTCCCCATCGGTATCGGCTGGCCGATGCCACTGCCGTCGGTGGCTATCCGGGCCTCGGGCAGGGGGTTCTCCAGCGGCTCGCCGCCGTAGCCCCTAAGGCCGGCAAGGTGCCAGGGAATCTCGGCGTTGAGCGGCTCCCAGTCCTTGCGCAGCGGATGGCCGGGGAACCCCTCCCACATCAGGATGCGCTTGAGCTCGGGGTGGCCTTTGAACCTGATTCCCATCAGGTCCCAGATCTCGCGCTCCTGCTGGTTGGCGCCGGGGTAGATGGCGGTGATGCTGGGCACCACCGGCTCGTAGTTGGGGTCGGCAGGGGTGCCCTCGGCCCGCTCGTTCTTGGCCACGGTCACGCGGGCCAGCAGGTAGCCGGGGTAGGTCGGCTGAATCGTATGCTGCGACAGCGGCTTGACGCTGACCCAGTGGTAGAGGAGCTCGAGGGTGTCGACGTTGTCGACGGCGGTGATGGCGTCGAGCATGTCGAATCCGAGCTTGTCTTTGGCGAAACGGGCGAAGTCCGGCACCTGGCTGGGCTTGAGGTGGACAACGACGTTGTCCTTGTCGATGAAAGGCTCGATGCCCTGGGCGAACCCCACCGAGAGCTGTAGGACGAGCGCTTCCTGCGTCAAGTCTTCCTGCTCTGCCTACTCGGCCGGTGGCTCGGTCTCGGCGGGCCCGGGCGCGCTGGCGCTCCCCTCCGGGGCGGGCGTGGCGGCCTCGGCCGGCTCAGGCGCAGGCTTGGGCGGGAAGGCGTTGGCCGCCGGTGGCGGCGGCTTGGGCCCACTGGCACCCTCCTCGAAGAACCGCCGGTAGAGCTTGGTGAAGACCTGCTCGGTGGCGTTCCAGGGGTGCGCGACCTTGTTGCCCGGGGGGATTGAGTAAATGTTGCGGCGCCCGCGGATGATGCTTTCCTTGCGCATGCGCTTCTGCAGCTCAAAGATCGAATGGGCCAACGCCTCCGGCCGCGGAGGACAGCCGGGGAGGTAGATGTCCACCGGCAGGATCTGGTCAACGCCGTCGACCTGCGAGTATCCGCCACTGAAGATGCCGCCGCTGACCGCACAGTTGCCCATGGCGATGATGTACCTGGGCTCGGCCATCTGCTGGTAGAGGCGCGTCACCGCCGGCGCCATCTTCTTGGTCAGCGTGCCGCTGATGATCATGACGTCGCTCTGCCGCGGGGACGGCCGCGCCACCTCGGCGCCGAATCGGGCGATGTCGACCTTGGCGGCGATCATCGATATGAACTCGATGAAGCAGCAGCACAGGCCGAAGGCGAAGGGCCACGCGCTGTTGCTCCGGCCCCAGTTGATCATCTTGTCGAGCGGTCCAACGATGATGTCGAAGGTGGAGCCGACGCTGTGGTGCTGGATCCCCGGCTCCAGCTCCTTGGTGATGATCTCGCCGGTCCCTTCGTCGCGGGTGATCACTGGTAGCTGCTGGTTCACTGCCACCTCAGTGCGCCACGGCGCCACGCGTATGCAAGCCCGGCTCCCAGGATGGCTATGAAGAGGACGATCTCGGCCAGCGCGTAGAGGCCGACCTGCCTGAAGACGACGGCCCACGGGTACACGAACACCGCCTCGACATCGAAGATCACGAAGATCAGCGCGTACATGTAGTACTGGATGTGGTACTTGATCCAGGCGTCACCGATGGGCACCATTCCACTCTCGTAGGAATCGCTCGCCGTCTTACGCTGGTTTCGCGCGGTCTTCAGGACCTTGGTGAGGAGCAGCGCTAGAGCAACGATGCCGCCCGGCATGGCCGCCGCCACGATTGCAAAGAGAGCGATGTGTCCGAGACTGGGCTGCATCAGGACTCCTGAATCGGCTGAGGCGTGAACAACCATCGTTCCGCCAAAACGAGACCGATTATATCTACGAGACGGTCTCCGGCTCGTTCGGATTGACTTCCTCGGTGATCACGTCAAGGGTCACGACAAGGGCAGCCAGGACCAGACCGGCGATCTTGAGGATGCTGTCCGGGCCCGAGGACATGAAGCCCTCCGACATCCGGCCGATGAGTGTCAGGCTCATTCCCACGACCGCGATCAGGTAGACGCGGTGGCCCTTGATCACGGCGTCCACGAAGAGCGCCAGCAGCAGGCATTCGAGGAACCCCGAAGCCAGGGTGACGACAAAGCTGTCCCGGATCGAGCTGAGGATGGTCAGCACCGTAGCGCCTCAGGCGGCGTGGCGGAGAATCCGTCCGCCACCGAGCACCTGCTCGCCGTCGTACAGCACGGCGGCCTGGCCGGGGGCGACCGCCATAAGAGGTGCCGCCGACTCGACCAGGGCCCGGTCGCCTTCCATCAACACCCGTACCGGGGCGGGCTCGGCCCCGTAGCGGACCCGGACGTCGGCGTCGAACACTGCCGCCGGCGCCTCGCCTGCGACGAAGCTGAGCTCCCCAACCTCGATGCGGTCGCGCCGCAGCGCCTCGCGCGGCCCCACCGTGACAACCCGGCGATCGGGATCGATGTCGATTACGAAGAGCGGTCCGCTCATGCCGCGGGGGAGCGTACCCAGGCCCGACCGCTGCCCCACCGTGTAGTTCCAGACGCCGCCATGACGACCGAGGAGCTGGCCGTCGACGTGGGCGATGTCGCCGCCGGCGTCGGTGGTGCGGCGGGCGAGCAGGTCGCGGTAGTCACCAGAGGTCACAAAGCAGATCTCGACGCTGTCGGGCTTGTCCGCCGTGATCAGCCCCAGCTGCCGGGCCCGCTCGCGGACGTCGGCCTTGCGCCACTCGCCCAGCGGGAAGCTGGCCATCGCCAGCTCCGCTTGCGTCAACCCGTAGAGCACGTACGACTGGTCCTTGGTGGGATCGACCGCCTTGAGCAACCGGTACCCGCCCTCGCCCTCCTCGACCCGCGCGTAATGTCCGGTGGCCAGCATGTCGGCCCCGATCCGGCGCGCCTTGCGCAGGAGAAGATCGAACTTGACCTCGTTGTTGCAGGAGATGCAGGGGTTGGGGGTGCGACCCGAGGCGTAGTCGGCCACGAAGGGATCGATGACCCGGCGACTGAACTCCTCCTGCACATCGAGGACGTAGTAGGGGATGTCGAGCGCGGCGGCGACGCGGCGGGCGTCCTCGACGGCGTCCAGCGAGCAGCAACCATGGTGACGGTCCTGGTCGGCGGCGCCCTTGGGCCAGAGCTGCAGGGTGATGCCCGTGACGTCGTACCCCTGCTCCTTGAGCAGCGCCGCGGCCACCGAGCTGTCCACTCCCCCCGACATGGCCACAGCCACGCGCGGCCGGGAGGTCATGACTCTACGACGTCCCCCTCGGCCGCGGTCACCCGCACGCCCTTCTCCTCGCAGTAGGCCACCGCGGCGTCGAGGTTTTCCTCGCTGCCCTCCAATTCCAGGATCACCCAGCCCTCGTCGCGGGTGATGTCGGCGCGGCGGATGTTGGTGATGACGTTGCACTTGACCCCGATCTCATAGATGACCGGCTGGGTAACGGCGTCGCGAGCGAAGGTCAGCTTGACCCGGCGCTTGGCCATCAGCCGCCGGCCACCGCGGGGACAATCGAGAGGTCGTCGCCGGGCTCGATCGCGGTCTCCAGCCCCGAGCCGAAGCGGATGTCCTCGTCGTTCTTGTAGATATTGACGAACTGCCGCAGGTTGCCGTCGGCGTCGTAGATGCGCTCCTTGAAGCCCGGGTAGGTCTGCTCCAGGGCGCCGAGGACCTCGGCCACGGTGCCGCCCTCGACCTCCACGACCGACTCACCTGCGGTCAGCTTCCGCAGCGGTCCGGGCACTCTGACTTTGACGGCCATCGACATCTCCTTCGGGTTGGGGAATGGGTTGCCAAATTGTACTGGCGAGGCTAGCCGACGACGCTGAGAAGGCGCCACTCGTCGGGAACGCCCTTGAGGGTG